>WFOC01000125.1 GCA_015488295.1 Gammaproteobacteria bacterium | reverse complement strand
TTCACTATTCATTGGAGTGTTTTTTACTCCCCGACTTCTCCTTTCCGGCACAGCCCGGAAAAATCACAATAGCTACAAACCTTATCATCGCCCCATGCGGGTAGTGCATAGCCTTCTTTCATTTGTCTGAACAATTCTGTCAAACGCTGTTTATTTAATTGACTATTTTCCTGCAGGTTATCGCCTGCTAGAAAAGATTTGGTTTCGACTTTCTGGTACGACGAATCAACCGACAGGTAGCTGACTTCGCTGGCGTTGTTGTCGAGCAGGGCGTAGGTCGACAGTTGCACGTTTTCACCGTTATCAACATCTTCCTGTCTGGCGGTTTTACCGGTTTTGTAATCGATGATGGCGTGGGTGTTGTCGGCCTTGCTTTTATCGATGCGGTCGAGCCGGCCATAAATTTTTAGTGAGGCATCCAGCTCGCATTCAAGCTGTTGCTCGCTTTGATAGAAACGCCAGTCCTGCTGATGTTGCATCTGCCAGTTGATGTAGCCGGGTATATGCTTCTTCCAGCGATGCAGCCAGCTGTTGTGCAAAACATTTTCATCGAGGTCAGCCAGAAAAACTTTTTCAGAAATTTCTGTCAGGTGATTTTCTGCCTCACGGCGTTTGTCAGGACTTATTTCAGCAGTGAAAGCCTTGCCGTATTTATCATGACCGCTGTGAAAGGTTTGCAGGATAAGGTGAATGCGTTCGCCATAATCTGATTTTTTTAGCTCGTCGCTGAGTTCTTCCCGTGCTTTCAGGCGCAGGCCGTCGGCACTGAAATACTGGTATGGGCAGTTGATCAGGCGCTGGTGGGAGCTGGCGGAAATTTTCTGCGGAATAAGCTGTCCGGGTAAAACTGTGCTGGCTGCCTGCGAAGGTGTTGGCAGATGTTTTTCGTCACTGGTGAAAACTTCGCTGTTTGACTGTACCAGTTTATGCAGTGTCCGGTTTTCCAGTGTGCCGGTAAAGGCCAGTTGATAGAAGCTGGTGAGCAGTTCCAGCCAGGGAGAAACCGGTTTGGCTTCGCCTTTTTCTTCATTGCAGGCGGTTAGCAAAATGTCGGGTGCGGATAATAATAAGCGGTTGAAATATTCGTGTCGTTGTTCGCGTTGCCTCTCCCAGGTATCCAGCCCCAGTGAGGCACGAACAGCCTGGTTGAAAAATGGCGAGGTTTTTGCGCTGCCGGGAAAATGTTGTGCCTCGGCCGCTGCAATGATGACGCAATCAAAATGCTGGTAGCTGGCCTGTTCCAGAGTCATTAACTGCACATTTGAATTGTTGTTCGGCGGCGTAAAATTCTGTGCTTCCAGCGCCATGCCCAGCCATACGCGGCAGTCCTGCCAGCTCAGTGTCGGGTCGGCATATGCCAGCCCCTGCTTTAATGCATCGAATGTTCTCAGCAGCACCAGGCCGGCATCATCGTGCTGGTAGTTTTGCATGACACCCAGTTTTTCCAGGCTGGCAAGCAGGGTGTTGAAAAATTCCGAGAGTCGGATTTTTTTATTTTTTTCATGCATCGCTGATAAAGCCGAAGCATTTTTATCAACATAGCTCAGTATCTCGATCAGGTCGTTGTAAGCATTCTGAGGCCAGTGGTGCAAACGTTTTAATCTTTTTTTCAGCTGCTTTTTATAGGCTGAAATATTGCTGCTGATATTTTCATGAAAAATCAGATCGTGTTCGAAACGATAGATGTTGTGTCTGTAATCATCGTTGCTGGCAGCGCCGATCCGGGTGCTGTTGATGAATGGGGATTTTAGAACATCAAGCAGGGGGTAGGCGCTGAAGTCCTGCTCGACACACTCCAGCCAGCGTTCGATGATGGTTGCTGCCTGCGTTGTTGCCAGTGACCAGCCGGCCTTGTCCTGCAGCTGGATGTTGGCGCGCTCCAGCAATGCACGCAGGCGGCGTGATAACTTTCGGTCTTCACTGATGACCGCAATATGGCTTTTTCCCTGCAATATTTTTGTGCGCACGAAATAATCGATAGCGCGAATTTGTGTTTCTTCATCGGCCGCCATGTAGCTGCTGAAAGGTGGCTGCACAGAAAAAGCATCGCCGTGTTTTTTTGTGTAGGCCTGTGCGCGTTGTTTTATTGACGGCTCACAGCGGCTGAAGGTGTTGCTGATAAATTCTGAAAAGGCATGATTGCTTTCAGCTTTTTCCATGTTCAGTGTGCTGGCAAATGCAATGATCTGGCATTGCTGTTCATCGCACAGTTTCTTGATGAAAGCCTGCTCGGTTTGTGAATAGCCGGGCAGACCCAGGCAGATAAAATATTTATCCGCTGTAAGACTGTTGCTGGCATGACTCAGGCGCGAGATGTAATCAGCGGTTTCATCATAAAGTTTGTTCTCGCTCAGTTGCTGTTGCCAGGCATGCCACAGTGTGTACACCAGTTTGCTTTCGTATTGCAGGTGTTCGAAGTCCAGGCCTTCGGCATCGTAAGCCTGTTCCAGTTGTTGCTGCCAGTCTTCGGCAGAGTGGAAAAGGTTTTTCTGGTTGAGGCTGAGTTCATCAAAAAATTTCAGCAGTGCCTGCGTGACCTGCCACTGATTTTCTTCCTTGAACAGGTCGGGGTGTTGCTGCAGTGCTTCGATAAACAGCAGCTGACGCGCGTGTTCGCCGATGATCTGAAAGTCAGCAAACTGGTTGCGGGAAAATTGCTGTGCCCAGCTTTTTAAGGTACCGGCCCAGGGCGGGATGATGGACTGTTCTGCATGCAGGTGCTGGCACAGGACTTCATTAAACTGTCTGCTTGCGTGGGCGTGGGGCAGCAGAACAAAAACCTGTGACAGGTCGGGCAGCTGTGCACTGAATTTTTTGAGGATAAACTCAGCGGTATATTGAAGAATGTTCTGCTGTGGTGCTACTTCAATCGTTGCTGTCTGGGTCACTGGGGTGGTGTCGACGTTATCTTTCGAGCAGTTTCAGCTTGTCGGGCACGCCTTCCCATTCAGCGGCATCTGGCGGTGATTCCTTGCTGACGTTTATCACCGGCCATTCCAGGCTGAGTTCGGCGTTGAGCTGAATAAACTGCTCCTGACCTTCAGGCACGTCGTCATCGGCAAAGATAGCACCGATAGGGCATTCGGGTTCGCACAGGGTGCAGTCGATGCACTCTTCCGGGTCAATCACCAGAAAGTTCGGCCCTTCGTGGAAACAGTCGACAGGGCATACATCGACACAATCGGTGTGTTTGCACTTGATGCAATCTTCAACAACTACGTAGGTCATAATAAATCTGCTTGATTTGCGAAGTTAAAAAACTGTGAAATTTTACCATAGTCACTCGAACATGCATGCCAACATGGTCTAAAATCACGCTTTATTTAAAAACATTTTGGGATAGTCACATGAGTTCAATTCGCACCGCTGTTTTTCCTGTCGCTGGTTTGGGTACCCGCTTTTTACCGGCAACCAAGGCCATAGCCAAAGAAATGCTGACGGTGGTTGATAAACCATTGATTCAGTATGCCTCTGAAGAAGCGGTGGCAGCAGGTATGGATACGCTGGTCTTTGTTGTTGGCCGTACCAAAAATGCCATCATTGATCACTATGACAAAGCTTACGAGCTGGAAACCGAGCTGGGTTTGCGCGACAAACATGCGTTGCTGAAAGTTGTGCAGGATGTGGTGCCATCGCATATCCACTGTGTTTTTATCCGCCAGTCTGAAGCCCTGGGTCTGGGACACGCGGTATTGTGTGCTGAACCGGCGGTCGGCAACGAGCCGTTTGCCGTGCTGCTGCCTGATGATCTGATCTACAACAAGGGCGGTGCCAGCTGTATTCAGCAGATGGTTGATGTTTATGAAGAGAAGCAGGGCAGTATTATCGGCACGCAGACAGTGGAGATCACCGAGAGTGACAAATACGGCATGGTCGCCGGCCCCAAACTTGGCGAGCGAATCTCACGTGTTGACGAGATCATCGAAAAACCCGACCCTGCGGAAGCGCCATCAGACCAGGCGGTGGTCGGTCGTTATATTCTGACCCCGGCGATCATGGATAAACTTAAAACCACCAAACGTGGTGCCGGTAATGAGATCCAACTCACTGATGCCATCGCCGAGCTGCGCAAGACCGAAGAGATCTATGCCTACAGTTTTGAAGGCCGTCGTTATGACTGTGGCAGCAAGATTGGTTATCTGGAAGCGAATGTTGAGATTGCGCTGCAGCATGACGAGATGGCGGATGATTTCAGGAACTACCTTAAAAACCTGAATATTGATTGAGTTTTTCAGTATAAAAAAGGCAATAAAAAAGCAGCACAATGTGCTGCTTTTTTATGTACGGGTATATCATAAAAAGCCGGTTATGGCGCTTCAGATATAAATTGGCTCCTCGAGCTGGGCTCGAACCAGCGACAAACGGATTAACAGTCCGTTGCTCTACCAACTGAGCTATCGAGGAATAGTTCCGGGACTTTTATGCCTTGTTAGAGCGTCCTGATTGGAAGGCGGTATGCTACCGATTTGACCTGCATCGGTCAATACCAAAAGACCGTATACAGCGGTAAAAATCGAAGATTATTCAATTATTTGTTTGATTCTTGTCAGCGCTTTTTCAAGACTGTCCATATCGGTGGCAAATGACAGCCTGATGTGGCCTGCCAGGCCGAATGCTGAACCGGGCACCAGCGCGACCTCGGCTTTTTCCAGCAGCAGCTGTGCCAGTTGCACATCATCCTCAACGTCGTCCATGCGCTCGATCACTGCGTGAAAAGACGGGAAGCTGTAGAAAGTGCCATCGCTGGGCAATACATCAACGCCATTCATTGCATTCAGTGTTTCATAAACATAGTTGTGGCGTTGTTTGAACACGTCACACATGTCTTTGAGAAAGCTCTGGTCGCCTTCCAGTGCGGCCTGCGCTGCATATTGTGCGATGGAAGTCGGGTTGGAGGTGCTTTGCGACTGGATTTTTTTCATGCCTTTGATCAGCTCGGCCGGGCCGCCGCTGTAACCGATGCGCCAGCCGGTCATGGAATAGGCTTTGGATACGCCATTGATCACCACGGTCTGGTCTTTCAGTTCGGGGCAGACATTCAAGATGTTGTTAAAACCTTCACCGGTCCACACGATATGCTCATAGATGTCGTCAGTCATCACCACGATGTTCGGGTGCTTCACCAGTACTTCGCCCAGCGCTTTCAGTTCGGCTTTTGTGTAAGCCTTGCCGGAAGGGTTAGATGGACTGTTGATGATGACCAGTTTGGTTTTGTCGGTGATCGCCTGCTGCAACTGCTCGGCAGTTATCTTGAACGCCTGCGAGATATCACCTTCGACGATCACCGGTGTGGCATCGGCCAGTTTGACGATGTCGGGATAGGATACCCAGTAAGGCGCGGGGATGATAACTTCGTCGTCTTCATTCAACAAAGTCTGGCACAGGTTGTAAAACGCCTGCTTGCCACCAACTGAAACCAGGATCTGTTCGGCGGTAAAATCAAAGCCGTTTTCCTGTTTGAACTTGTTTATAATGGCCTGTTTGAGGCCGGCGGTACCATCGACTGCTGTGTATTTCGTGTGGCCATTATTGATCGCGTCGATAGCGGCCTGCTTGATATAATCCGGCGTATCGAAATCCGGTTCGCCAGCGGCCAGGCCGATAACGTCACGGCCTTCGGCGCGCAGCTGATTGGCCAGAGCAGTCACTGCCAGGGTAGGTGAGGGTTTAACTCTTTGTATACGATTGGAAAGTGATATTTTCAATGTAGTGTCCATTAAGCTGGCAGCCTTGAAATCAGCCGTTTATCAAAGTATTTAATTGTTGTCCGAGTTTAATTTATTTTTGTCTCGGAATGTAGTAGCCCAGAGTGACTATGTTGAAAAAATTTGAACTTGTAACCGATTATCAGCCCACCGGTGATCAACCCGAAGCCATCAGGACACTGATCGATGGTTTTGAAGATGGTCTGGCGCGGCAGACGCTGTTGGGTGTTACCGGTTCAGGCAAGACCTTTACCGTGGCCAACGTCATCGAAAAGCTGCAGCGTCCGACCATTATCATGGCACCCAATAAAACCCTGGCAGCGCAGCTTTATGGTGAGATGAAGGAATTCTTCCCACACAATGCGGTGGAATATTTTGTTTCATATTACGATTATTATCAGCCCGAAGCCTACGTACCGGCCAGCGATACTTTTATTGAGAAAGATGCTTCGGTGAATGAACACATCGAACAGATGCGGCTGTCTGCCACCAAGGCGCTGATGGAGCGCGAAGACACCATCATCGTTGCTACCGTGTCAGCGATCTATGGCCTGGGTGATCCTGAATCCTATTTTTCCATGATCCTGCATTTGGTACGTGGTGATATGGTCGACCAGCGCCACATCTTAAGACGGCTGGCCGAGCTGCAATATTTGCGCAATGATGTCGAACTGCGTCGCGGTACTTACCGGGTGCGTGGCGAGGTGATCGACATCCATCCGGCAGATTCCGAGCGCGAAGCTATCCGCGTCGAGCTGTTTGATGAAGAAATCGAAAATATCAGTATCTTCGATCCGCTCACCGGTGAGGTCATCAAAAAAGTCGCACGCATCACGGTCTATCCCAAAACCCATTACGCCACACCGCGTGAAGTCATCCTTGCTGCCATCGAGCACATCAAGGTCGAACTGCGTGAACGTCTGGAAGAACTGCGTGACCAGCAAAAACTGGTGGAAGCACAACGCCTGGAACAGCGCACCCAGTTTGATATCGAGATGATGCGCGAGCTGGGTTATTGCAGCGGCATCGAAAACTATTCACGCTACCTGTCTAACCGTGCACCCGGCGAACCGCCACCGTGTCTGTTCGACTACCTGCCGAAAGATGCACTGCTGATCATCGATGAGAGCCACGTTTCGGTGCCGCAGATTGGTGCCATGTATAAAGGTGATCGTTCGCGCAAGGAGAATCTGGTCAACTTCGGTTTTCGTTTGCCCTCGGCGCTGGATAACCGGCCGCTGCGTTTTGAAGAATTTGAGAGCATGTCGCCGCAGACATTATTTGTCTCGGCCACGCCGGGGCCATACGAAGATGAACACGCCGATGCCATCGCCAGACAGGTGGTGCGACCAACCGGACTGCTCGACCCGGTCATCGAAGTGCGGCCGGTGGCAACGCAGGTCGATGACGTGTTGTCAGAGATCAACAAGCGTGTATCAAAAAACGAGCGGATATTGATTCTCACCCTGACCAAACGCATGTCGGAAGATCTGACCGAGTATTTAAGCGAACACGATGTGCGCGTGCGTTATCTGCACTCGGACATCGACACGGTTGAGCGTGTGGAGATTATTCGTGATCTGCGTCTCGGTGAATTTGATGTGCTGGTTGGTATCAACCTGCTGCGCGAAGGACTGGATATGCCGGAGGTTTCATTGATCGCTATCCTCGATGCAGATAAGGAAGGTTTCCTGCGCTCTGAACGTTCCATGATTCAGAGCATCGGCCGTGCTGCACGCAACGTCAACGGCAGGGCTATTTTATATGCAGACAGGATAACCAGCTCGATGCAGAAAGCTATCGACATTACCGAAGAGCGCCGTGAGATACAGATTGCCTACAACAAAAAACACGGCATCACACCAACAGGTATTTTCAAAGGCGTGCGTGATGTACTGGAAGCCGGTTACGGCGACAAGCATTCAAGAAAAACCGTCGAGCTGCAAAAAGTTGCCGAAGAAAAAGCAACATACCAGGCAATGACACCAAAACAGTTCAGCAAGACCCTGGAAAAACTGGAAAAACAGATGTATCAACATTCACGCAATCTGGAGTTTGAAGAAGCCGCGAAAATTCGGGACGATATTGAACGGATTAAGCAGCTGGCGATGATTGGCTGAAAGCCAATGAAAAGTGAAAAATGAAAAATGAAAAATGAAAAATGAAAAATGAAAAATGAAAAATGAATTTTAAAAACCAATACATATAAACGCCAGCTTTTTATTGTTTGTTTTTTCTTTTAATTTTTCATTATTCATTGCTTCTAAAAGTGGTAATTCAAATCCAGCTGGGCAAAGTCATCAAATCTGAAGCTGTAAAGCGGGCGGCCCTGTTTTGCGCTGTGGAAGGTTCTGATCTGAAATTCCATGGTCCAGCTATCACCCAGACGGCGTGATGCTTCAATAAAACTGGCGATGGTCTGTGTGTCTGCATCGGTAAAAATACCGGCAAGTATTTCGCTGGACTGTGCGTCATTGAAAACAAAACGGAAAGCGGTTGCCAGATCATTATCAAAAATAGTGGGGATAATCCGCTGGTCACTGTAGTGATATTCCACCAGAAACCCCAGGTCCATATTGCTGTCAGCAATGCCAACCCAGGTGTATTCGAAACCGCCAACGGTCTTAAAACTGTTGATGCCTTTTTTATCGCCGCTACGTACTTCGATACCGGCCGCTTCCAGTTTCCATGTCCAGTCATCAAAAAATGCCTGACCATCAAAACCCAGTTGAGTAATCAGGGAATAAACCGGCACTACAACGGGCTGGCCGGAGGTGCTTATGGCTACTGGCACAAAGTCTGTGGGTTCGCGTCCGGTGCCGCTGAATAATGACAGGCCGAATTCCCATTCGCCGATGTAGTGTGAATAGCGTGCTGCCAGGTCGGTATGATTTTTACCGTCGCTGGAATCATAGATGGCGTTGCGCGAAGTATCGATGATGATTGATGTTCGTGGTCGACCTTCCGCGCCGGCGTATGTGCGTTCGCGAAATCCGGGCAGAATAAATAAATCAATGATGCCCCAGTCGCGTTCGGTGCTCATGCGAATCATGGGCTGGCCGAGTTTGTCTTCAGCATCGACGTTCTCTACCAGGTCGGTCTGGTTAACGATGTCGACCAGGTGCTGGGTTTCGGCTACGCCCCAGAAAACTTTGCTGATGCCGGCGCGTACTTCCCAGTCTTCAAAAACGCCGGTCCATGAAAGCTCGCGAATGTCGCCGTGCGTGCGCTGTTCATCATACTGATCTTTGCGGTAGAAAAGCTTGACCTCGATATTCTGATCGCCGTTATCCCATGCCTGATAAAACTCCGGCTCGGTGATAAGCGATAGATATTTACTGTGCTGTTCTACAGCCGGCGGCTCCTCAAAAAAATAACGTGCCTGGCCACCAACATAACCGGAAAACTCAGCAGCGTGAGCAGATGTTACAAACGAAAAACCACCGGCAATAATAAGGAGTGCCAGGCGGGAAAGATGTTTTTCACTTTTATGAACGAAGTGTATGCCGGGATCGTCAGGAACAGCTCCAGCGCATTTTTCATTTTTCATTTTTCGTTTTTCACTGTAACGTCAAGCGTTACCGAGCGCGTTTAAGGCTGTTCCGGCTAAAGTCTTTATCCGTCAAACCGGTTTTGAATTTATAGTTTTCCCATTTTAATATTGTGCTCTTGCCGGTCTGATGATTTTCCATAAACATTTTATCGGGCCGCCAGAACTGTCCGAGGTATTGTTTGTAACCGCTGTTGGTCAGTGTTTTCAGCAAGGAATTTTTCCGGTCGTAGAATTCGATTTTTTCTGCTACGTAACGTTCTTTGTTCACCCAGGCAAGCTGGCGCGTGTAACCGGAATATTCATAAGCCGGGTAGCGTTCGATGACAAATGTATCAACACCTTCAGGAAATTCTTCGGTCTTAAGTTTTTCATCGCGAATATATTTGTAGGTGTATTTTTCAACTTCCTGCGAGGCTAAATCTTCGTAGGCAAATTCACTGCCCATGAAGGGACCGGATTTGTTTTTTGAATTGATGCGTTTGACGCGTTTTAATGCCGGCAGATATAACCACTGCTCATCAGGTTTGATGGCGTGTGAATAGGTGAGAAAGGCAGTCCCTTTAACATCTGCGGGCTTGTCAAAAATGGATAACGATTTATCACCGTCACCGATCACTTCCAGGGCTTTGATGCGGATAGTGCGGGTGCTGACATCGCCCTGTTTGTTGCGCAGTTCCATTACCATGTTGGCGGTCTGGTCGGAGAAGCCGGTGTCACGCTTATCCGACTCGACAGCAATCGCCAGACCTTTGGCGATGTTTTCCTGTTCGCCGGCATCGCCATAACTGAAAGATGAAACCAGGCTGGTTGCGATGAATAACAGGGCAGGGATTTTAAGTTTTGTTGAAGACATTATTTTTCTCCTTTGGTATTGCCGGCAAATTTCATTAACAGTGGCGGCAGGAATGTCAGGTCAATAATAAGGGCGAGGGCGATGACCACGCTGGTCAGCAAACCCATGCTTGAATTCAGGTAGAAATGCGACTGTGCCAGAATCATGAAACCGGCGATCAGTACCAGTGAAGTAACCACCAGTGCGAGGCCGACATTGTTAAACGCATAACGTACTGCGTCTTCGGCGCTGAGACCTTTTTCTCGCCGTGCGCGTAAATACTTGCTGAGAAAATGTACCGTGTCGTCGACCACGATACCCAGCGTCATGCCGGTAACGATGGACAGGCCGATGCCGACCTGGCCGACGGTGAGACCCCAGAGACCGAACGCGGCCAGCGCCGGTGTCAGGTTGGGCAACAGGCTGATAAAACCGTATTTAAGCGAGCCGAGGAAAAAGATCAGCACTGCAGAAATCAACACCATTGCCACCGTGGTGCCGATAAGCATGCTGTTAATGTTGCGTTTACCGAGGTGGGCAAACATGACGGTCGGGCCGCTGCTGTAGGGTTTGATGTCTGGCGTATTGTCGTGCAGCCATTTTATGGTGGCATCGTCAAAAGCGATGACTTCATTCGAGGTCAGCGTTTTTAAGGTGACCGCAATTTTTGTGGCTGACTTGTCGACATCGATCTGGTTATTCAAGTCCAGACCGTAAGGCAGTGACATTTCATACAGCAATAAATACTGCGCTGCCATGTTGCGTTCCTCCGGCAGGCGTTGCCATGCCGGGTCGTCGCCGTGCATGTTTTTGTTCAGGCGTTTGAAAGTATCTGAAATGGTTTGTACGTGAATGACTTCCGGCTGCGAGCGCAGGTACTGAGCAAACTTTGCTACCTCGGCCAGATAATGCGGTTCACTGATGCCGCCGGACTCGCCGGTGCCCAGTGCGTAATCGATGTAATAAACGCCGGTCAGGTGTTCGGCTGTGTAGTCGGAGTCACTGCGAAAATCGATGCTCTCGTCAAAATAATTGACGAACTGGTCGTTGAGTTCATTCATCGGCACGAAGGCTGCAAGCGTTATGATGATCACCGTGTTACTGATCAACAGTGGTTTGCGTTTGGTGATAACAAACTCACCAAATCGTGTCATCAGCTGTTTGCCAGCCACTTCTTTTTTACCGGTCGCGGGCAGGATGCTGACCAGCGCGGGCAGGAAGGTTACCGAGAAGAAGAAGGCGGCAGCGACACCTATTGATGCGATGTTACCGAGGTCGTGGAACGGCGGCGCATCGCTGAAGTTCAGGCTGAGAAAACCGAGCACGGTGGTCAACGAGGTGACAAAAATCGGCCGGAAATTGATACGCATGCTTTCGATGATGGCCTTGTTTTTATTCATGCCGATGGCGAGTTCGTGGCGCATGGTCACCAGCAGATGCACCGCATCGGCGATGGCCATGGTCAGGATCATAATCGGCGCAGACATCACCGGTGGTGACAGCAGGATGCCAGACCAGCCGGCCAGCCCCATCGCAGCCATAATCGACATGATAATCATGATGAAAGTGGCGACCGTGCCGCTGAGGCCACGCAGCAATACCAGCAGGGTAAGCGCGATGAAACCCAGTGCCAGCGGGTACAGGTTTATCACGTCATCTTTGCTGGCTTCGGGGAAGGCGTTGTTCATCACCGCCATGCCGACCAGACGGATTTCGACACCGGGATATTTTTCCAGCATTTTCTGTTTCAGTTCGCGCGCGAATTCGACCGTTTTTGGCACTTCGTCCAGCGCTTTGCCGGGCAGCTGCACGGTGACATTGACACCGGCATATTTACTGTCGGGTGACACCAGACGGTGCACCAGCATGGGTTCGTTGATGGCGATGGACTGAATTTTTAACAGCTCGGCATCGGACAGGCTGCCGGGGTCTACCACCAGATCATCGACGATCAGGTCATCTTCTTCAGCCGAGGTGTGCTGGTGGTTGGTGATGGAATCGACGCGTGTCGAAAACGGCATCTGCCAGGCTTCGTGGGTGATGTCTTTAATGACAGCCAGGGTTTCGCGGCTGAAAACCTTGCCGGACTTTGGCGTGATGACAAACAGCACGTTGTCATTCTTGTTAAAGGTCGCCTGCATTTTGTCGAATGCCAGCAGCTGCGGATTATCGTCGCCGAAAAACATTCGGTAGTCATTACTGAATCCTAAAAACTGCATGCCCGATGCGGCAGCGAAAGTTAGTGCGAGTGTGACGAGTACCACAAGATATTTCCAGCGTATTATCCAACGCGTGTACGACTCGATCATAGTGTTCTTCCTGTCTTGATTATTGTTGGCTGTGTTTTACACAGCCTGCTTCAGTAATTTTATTTCGTTGTCAAAAAGTGCCGATGATATTTTTTCAAATAGCCTGTTGGTATCGGTGTCCGTGCTCAGTGGCAGCCACTGGTAACCATCAAGAAAAATATTGGCGTTTTGCCAGAGCATATCAATCACCGGGTCGAAGCCCATTTCCTGCAGAGGGATGTCCGACTGATCCAGCAGCAGTGCGCCGTAGTGCTGGGACCAGCCGCCAAACACGATGGTATTGATGTTTGCCTGATGCTTTTTATCTAGTTCGCCGCAGTCGATGGCTTCCTGCACGATGCTGCTGGCGATGTGGGTGATTTTTAGTTCCAGCGACTCCATCTCGCCAAGCCGGTATTCGCTGACTTTTTCCCGAACCGCGTTGTTGCGCACGGTCTGAATGTTCTGCGTGTCCATCGGGTGCAATTTGTGATACAGCGAATAGCCGATGCCGATAGCGCAGTAGCGTTCGCGTGTGGTTCCGGGGTACTGGTAGGCGCGCTCAAAAATATCGATCAGGTTACTGATGGTACGGCAGCACAGCGAGCAAACCAGATCTTCTTTGCTGGCGAAATGGTTGTAGATGGTGCCTTTGGAATATTCCACGGTTTCGGCGACGCGATCCATGGTCAGATGGTTGTAGCCGTGCTGGTGTAATAATGATTGCGCAGCAGAAAGAATGAGCTCTTCACGGTCGAGCATTTCGCGTTGTTTTCGGGTCAGGGGCGGCATGGCGGGCAATAATATGACGAAGCGTCAAAAAATGTCAACCTGTTTATTTTTTGGACAGTTGTCCGAGTGATTGTTTACTGTTCCGGGGTAGCGCCAGAGCGTTGGAGCAGGCTTGCGATGTCCTTCGCAAGTCGTTGATAGCCCTGTGCATTGGGGTGAACCCGGTCAGATTTCAGCGTGTTGTTAGCGATGATTTCAGCAAGAATGTCATTTGAAACCGGCAGTTGGTTTTTTTCTGCCAGCGCCTGGTACATTGGCTCGGGGCTTAAAAACAGGCTGAACTCTGGCACGGCGATCAACACCACTTCGCTGTTATTTTCTTTTGCCAGTGAAATCATCTGTTGCAGGTTGTCACGGGTTTTTGTCAGGTCGAGTTTTCGCAAAATATCGTTGGCACCGTGGCAGATAATAATAAGTCCGGGGCGGTGTTTCTCGATCAGGCCGGGCAGCCGCGCCAGTCCTTTTTCGCTGACCTCGCCGGGAATGCCGGCATTGATCACTTTGTGACCGATGAGTTTTTCCAGCACTGCGGGGTAGGTGTTATCCCGACTGGCACCGGTGCCATAGGTTAAACTATCGCCAAATGCGAGGATGGTCGTATTGCTGGTGAGTGGCTGTAATTTTGCTTCATCACTACAAGCGGCCAGTGCGCCGGCGAGCAGCGCGATAAAAAACAGTTTAATAAAGTAATGAGTCATTTTTGGTGGTGAGTATGTTTTGTTTGAAGGGATTTTCCCCGGCAGCGGGTTACGGGTTTTTTAATGGATAGTTTTTCAGCTGATTTTTCAATCGACAAAGATTATTCCTTTCAGCGAGTTTATCAATCATTAAATATCTCGGCGAAACTAAAATCCTGCCCCGATGATTTTATCGTGGAAGAAAATATCGTGCTTGAGTTCAGCGGTGACGGTGAGCACTGCTGGGTTTACATAGAAAAACGTGGCTGCAACACCGACTGGGTGGCGCAGCAGCTGGCGAAATTCTGTAAGGTGAAAAAGATGGCGGTGGCTTATGCCGGTCTGAAAGATCGCCACGCAGTGACTTCGCAATGGTTCAGCGTGCAACTGCCCGGCAAACCCACGCCGGACTGGAATGACTTTGAAACTTTCTTTGCTGGCAATGCCGATGAAGGTGAAACTATTCGGGTATTACAGAGTTTTCGCCACAATCGAAAATTGCAGCGTGGTGCGTTAAAAAGCAATACGTTTAAACTGCTGCTGCGTGATTTGAGTGACAGCAGCGATAAGACTTTCGAGTTATTGAGCCAGCGTTGTGAAGAAATCGCCGCTGCTGGTGTGCCGAATTATTTTGGCGAGCAACGTTTTGGTCGTGGTTTCAACAACCTTGATCAGGCCGCAAAACTTTTCGCCAGTCCGCGCTTTAAAATTTCGAAACATAAACGCAGCCTGTATCTTTCTGCTGCGCGTTCCTGGTTGTTTAATAATATTCTGTCGCAGCGTATCGCGCAGGGTGTGTGGAACAAGCGCCTGCCGGGGGATGTTTTTATGCTCGATGGCAAATCAGCCTGCTTTAAAGACGAGCTGGCAGATGAGGTCATCGCCGAGACCGAACGGCGGCTGGCCGCCAACGAAATTCACCCGACTGCGATCCTGTGGGGTGAGGGCGATAGCATGACCAGCTCGCAGGCAGCAGCGCTGGAATCGCAGGTTATCGAGCGCTTTCCGGTTTATCGTGATGGCCTGATTGCCGCCCGTTTGCAGGCGCAGCGTCGGGCGTGCCGCATCATTCCCGGCCAGCTGCAGTGCGCACGGCAGGGGGAAAACTTTGCACTGTCGTTCAGTCTGCCGTCGGGCTGTTACGCCACCATGGTGCTGGCGGAGATCTTTTCTGATTTGCTGTAGTCTTAATTATTACTATGTCAAAATCTGTAATAAAACATGCTAAAATCGGTGTCATATTGATGATTAAAAAATCTATAAAAAACAAACAACTAAAATCAGGTTTGCCCTATGAATCCTAATTATCTCGATTTTGAACAACCCATCGCCGAACTTGAAGCCAAGATCGAAGAACTGCGTTATGTCGGCGATGACACCGAAATTAATATTGGTGACGAGATCAGCAAACTGGAAGAGAAGTCACGTTCGCTGACCAAGAGTATTTTTAACAAGCTGGATGCCTGGCAGACTTCCAAACTGGCGCGCCATCCGATGCGTCCTTACACGCTGGATTATATTGACCGTATTTTTACTGATTTTCAGGAGCTGCACGGCGACCGTGCGTTTGCTGATGATCAGGCACTGGTTGGTGGCCTGGCGCGACTCGACGGCATGCCGGTGATGGTGCTGGGCCAGCAGAAAGGCCGCGACACCAAAGAAAACATTCGCCGTAATTTTGGCATGCCACGGCCGGAAGGTTACCGCAAAGCGCTGCGCCTGATGAAACTGGCCGAGCGTTTCCGCATCCCGGTTATTACTTTCATCGACACACCGGGCGCATACCCCGGCATCGGCGCGGAAGAACGCAACCAGTCAGAAGCCATCGCCAAAAATCTGTTTGAAATGTCTGATCTGCAAACACCGATTATCTGCACCGTCATCGGCGAAGGCGGTTCCGGTGGTGCGCTGGCAATCGGCGTTGGTGATCGTGTGATGATGCTGGAATACAGCACTTATTCAGTGATCTCGCCGGAAGGTTGTGCTTCTATCCTGTGGAAGAGTGCAGACAAAGCGCCTGTCGCCGCCGAGGCCATGGGTATTACCGCGAAAAAATTAAAAGACGTTGGCCTTATCGACCAGATCATTCGTGAACCACTGGGCAGCGCACACCGTGACATCGACGAAACCGCACGCAACATCAAGCAGGCGTTGATTGATAACCTGGAAAGTTTTGAAAAACTGGGGCTGGAAAAACTGCTGGAAAAACGCTACGAGCGTTTAACCTCTTACGGTCAATTTCTTGAAGAAGCCACGGGTTAAACGGCACGCTCCAGTCTTTTAATCATGTCCTTTCTCAAACGATTTCAAACTTCGCTGGAATCGTTGCACGAATTTTCAGATAGCAAAAATCACAGCATCGAACGTTACGTCATCGCCTACAGCGGTGGCATCGATTCGCTGGTGCTGCTGCATTGTTTTAAACAGATAAAAGCCAACATACGTGCGGTGCATGTGCATCATGGTTTGCAGGATGTGGCTGACGACTGGGTGCATCACTGTCAGCAAACCTGTGAGGCATTAAACATTCCGCTCGAGGTGCTTTATGTCAATGCCAGACAGAAGCCGGGAACCAGCCCGGAAGAAGCCGCGCGTAACGCACGTTATCAGGCGCTGCAGAAAAACCTGAAAGCCGGTGACTGTCTGGTCACCGCGCAGCATCTTGATGACCAGGCAGAAACACTGCTATTACAGCTTTTTCGCA
Source organism: Gammaproteobacteria bacterium (assembly GCA_015488295.1). Taxonomy (GTDB): domain Bacteria; phylum Pseudomonadota; class Gammaproteobacteria; order SZUA-229; family SZUA-229. The sequence continues at coordinate 5,194 of WFOC01000125.1, read as the reverse complement.
CGGCCAGTGCGGCTGGGCTGTCGGCCATGCCAGCCTGCAAAATCTTTGGGGAATTCCTTCATATTCGGCCGCTGTTATCTTTTTCCAGAAAAGAAATTGAGAACTATGCCGTGAAGAATAAACTGCAATGGGTGGAAGACCCGAGCAATAATGATCTCGCCTACGACAGAAATTTTTTAAGAAAAAAAATACTGCCGCAACTGGAAAAGCGCTGGTCCGAAGTCAGCTCGCAACTGGCCACCGTCGCCAGCCAACAAGCCAGCAACCTGCAAGTGCTGGAAGACATGGCGGCAATCGATCTGGCCAGTGCGCTGGTTACACCGGATAAATCGTTTTCATTTTTCAAAATCGAATCGATGCTTTCGATCAAACGGCTGAAAAAATTCTCGTCGCCACGGCTGTTAAATTTATTGCGCCACTGGATCATCCGCAGTCTGGATAAACAGCCGACCAGAAACCTGCTGCAGGAAATCGAAAGTTCATTGATTAATTCACAGCCCGATGCAAAACCGGATATTGTGTTTTCAGGTTACACCTTCAGAAAATTTCAGGATGATTTATATCTTTTAAAATTGAATGATGAGTCAATTACTCATGAAACGATAAGCTGGCATCCATCTTCAGCATTAACACTGCCGGGTTTAAATGTTCAGTTAAAAGCGGTTGAGACTAGCGGCAAAGGCCTGGATAAAAAACTGCTCGATGAATCGCTGACCATCCGTTTTCGTCAGGGCGGTGAAAAATTTCATCCGGCAGGGCGGCGACATTCACAGAGCCTGAAGAAGTTGTTGCAGGAGGCGGGTATTCCGCCGTGGGAGCGGGAGGTATTGCCGTTGCTGTATTTTCGTGATGAGTTGATTGCTGTTGTCGGGCTTTGGGTTAGCAAGGATTATTCTGTCGCTGAAGGTGAATCTGGCTGGCGGGTTGAGATTACTAAATCGTAGGGTGGGCACGTTTTTGTGCCCACGCGGTGGTGCCATTTTGCAAGTTCTGCAGTTTAATTTTAAGAGTGGTGCTTTTGTTAGGCATTGTGGTTCTCGCACCGCGGGCGAGGCACTTTTTTGCTACAGCCAACACTGCCTCAGCAACAAAAGTCATAAATACATTAGAACCAAAACATGCAGCACAGCGTGGGCACAAAAGCGTGCCCACCCTACAAAAGCGAAGCATCGTGATGCCTGAAAAATATAGCCGGATAAGCACCAGATAATCCCGCTAAAAACAAAGCCAAAAAAAAGCCCCGAAACCGGGGCTTTTTTAATACAGACATTTCAATCTAGATCTTAATCATCACCAGACAAAGCGCCCAGAAGATTAAGCAGATGAATGAAGATGTTAAAGATACTCAGATACATGCCAACAGTCGCAATGATGTAGTTGGTCTGCTCACCGCGAATAATCGCGCTGGTATCATAAAGAATAAATCCACTCATGATCAGGATAACCGCTGATGAAATCGCCAGTGACATCGCCGGCATTTGCAGGAAGATGTTACCGATCATCGCGATGACAACGATCACCAGGCCAACCATGAGGAAGCCAGCCATGAAGCTGAAGTCTTTCTTGCTGGTTAGTGCGTAGCCTGAAAGGCCGAGGAAGATCAGGCCGGTGCCGCTGAATGCGGTTGCAACGATCTGACCGCCGTTTGCCATTTGCATGTAGGCGTTGAGCAGCGGGCCGATGCCGAAACCGAGCAGGCCGGTGATGCCGAAAACAACCCAGATGCCTTTTGTTGAATTAGCTGTGCGTGGCAGTGCAAACCAGATCAGGCCCATAGCGGCCAGCATGGTGAACAGGCCAACGCCTTGAGGTGGCTGTACAGCCATTGATACCAGCGCCATAATCACGCTGAAAAACAGCGTTACCGAGAGCAGGGCGTAGGTATTCTTTAAAACTTTATTGGTCGCCAGTATCTGCGATTCTGAGCGAGCAGTTGATATAGAGTGCATATTGTTACCTTTTATCAAAATTTAATTAGTGGTTAGATGCGAATGATTCTAGCATTGTTTTCTGCCTGATTCCCATTTAAATCTCTTGGATAATCAGGCATTTAATTTCATTATTTTCTGCCTTGTGTGACCTGTATTGTGTCACAAAGTTTCGCTTTTATCTGCTTTGTTATTTACTTGCGGATTAATATGCGGGTTGCTTGCTGGATTTCAACAGTGACAAATTGTCATGACTAATTATGACAATATTGGTCTAAAAACCTGACAAAACCCCGGTAATCTGTCAGTATTTGCAAATTAATTACGCGGTTTTCTGTGCGCCGCTTGTGACGTGTTTTTGTGTGATTAGAATATTCTACAGTTTTTAATGCTTGATTTTAAAGATTATCGATTCCTGGGAGGGGTTTAGTATGGCACATATTGTTATTTTAGGTGCGGGAACGGGTGGTATGCCAGCGGCTTATGAAATGAAAGCTGAGCTTGGTAAAGATCATGAAGTGACTGTCATTAATGAGAAAAAAGATTTCCAGTTTGTTCCTTCAAACCCCTGGGTGGCGGTAGGTTGGCGTGACCGAAACGATATATCGGTGCCGATTGAAAAATATTTAAGCAAGAAAAAGATTAATTTTATTCAGCAGCGTGCAGAAAAAATTGATGCGGCAAACAACCGGATTGAACTGGCCAATGGAGAGTCGGTTGATTATGACTACCTTGTTATCGCGACCGGCCCGCGTCTGGCTTTTGAAGAAGTGGAAGGTTCCGGGCCAAAAGGCTTCACTGAGTCGATTTGTGTAACCAGTCATGCTGAGAAAGCCTGGGAAAAGTATCAGAAATTGCTGGAAAATCCCGGCCCTATCGTTATCGGTGCGATGCCTTTTGCCAGTTGTTTTGGCCCGGCTTATGAATTTGCCTTCATTATTGATGCCGATCTGCGCAAGCGTAAAATTCGTGACAAGTTCCCGATGACATACGTAACCTCTGAGCCATATATCGGCCATCTTGGTTTGGGTGGTGTCGGTGATTCAAAATCCATGCTGGAGAGCGAGCTGCGCAATCACCATATCAAATGGGTTACGAATGCGAAGACGACGAAGGTGGAAGAGGGCAAGTTGTTTGCCGATGAGTTGAATGAGGCGGGTGAAACCATAAAGCAGCATGAAATTGACTTCGACTTTGCCATGATGTTGCCGGCGTTCAAAGGTGTTGATGCGGTGGCCTCGGTGCCCGACCTGTGTAATCCGCGTGGTTTTGTTATCGTTGATGAATTGCACCGCAACCCGACTTACAAGAATATTTATGCGGCGGGCGTGTGTATTGCAATCCCGCCGGTTGAGGTGACACCGGTGGCAACCGGCACACCTAAAACCGGTTATATGATCGAGTCGATGGTGACTTCGATTGTGCATAATATTGCTGATGAGCTGGCGAATAAAACACCGTCAACCACGGCAACATGGAACGCGATTTGCCTGGCGGATATGGGCGACACCGGTGCGGCGTTTGTGGCGCTGCCGCAGATACCGCCAAGAAATGTTGCCTGGTTCAAAAAAGGCAAGTGGGTGCATCTGGCGAAGGTTGCGTTTGAGAAATATTTTATTCGCAAGATGAAAAAAGGAACCTCAGAACCTGTTTATGAAAAATATATTCTGAAACTTTTAGGCATTAAAAAGCTTGATTGATAAACTGTTTTGTCGATAGAAAAAGCCCGGAATATTCCGGGCTTTTTTATTGTTTTACCATGTGCTGCGGGTGATTTTTAAAGCCGGTTTTTACCCACGTTTTGCAAATTGTACTGCTTCAGTTTTCTGTAAAGCGTGCGTTCGCTGATGCACAGCTCCTCTGCGACCTTGGCGCGGTGGCCATCATGTTGATGCAGCAATGATTCTATATGTGTAGCTTCAACATCGGTAAGCGAGCGGTTCGTGCTGGGTGCATAGGCTTTTGGATCGCGTGAACTTTTGCGGCGGTCAGCCAGTGGGTTGATATAAACATTGGCGAAATTGTTGAGTTGCAGCAGATCAACGGTGATGAGGCCGCCGGTCGAAGTTGCCACGGCTTTCTGCAGTATATTGCGAAGCTCTCGTATATTGCCGGGGTAGTCGTATAGTTGCAGCATTTTCAGCGCGTCGTCAGAGATGCGTCCGGCAACCCCGTTATTGCTTTTTGTTTTTTCAAGCATGGCCTTTATCAGTGGTTCGATGTCGGCACGGCGTTCGCGCAGTGGTGGAATGGTGATTGAAATGCCGGCAATGCGGTAATACAGGTCGGCGCGGAACGTGCCCTGTTCGACCATCATGCGTAAATTGTTGTGCGTGGCGCAGATGATGCGCACATCAACATGAAGGTCTTCGCGTCCGCCCAGACGGCGAAAGTAGCCGGTTTCCAGTGCGCGCAATAAACGCCCCTGTAAGGCCAGTGGTACTTCGCCTATTTCATCAAGAAACAGGGTGCCGTTTTCGGCAGATTCGATCAGGCCGTGGCGACGACCGACGCAGCCGGTAAATGCGCCGCGTTCGTGGCCGAACAGCTCGCTTTCAAAAATGCCTTCTGAAATGGAAGCGCAATCGATGGAGACAAACGGGTGGGCGTTGCGGCTGGATTTGTTATGAATGAATTTGGCTGCCAGTTCTTTGCCAACGCCGCTTTCACCGTTTAACAGAATAGGAACATCGGAGCTGGCTGCGCCAGCCATTTCTTCGACACAGGCGAGGAAAGCAGGCGAGGTGCCGAGCATGCGCTGTTTGTCGCAACTCAATTCATCTGTTTTGGCGATGGGGAAAATAGCTTCGCCTAAAAATAATTCGCCATCCGTGCCATAGATTGGTGAGCCTTTGATGCGCACGTGCTCTTCTTCATTATTATGGTCAAAATGAATATGCAGCACCTGATGCGCAACCTTGGTTTCAAAAACCTTTTTGTGCGGACAGTCCTCGCCGTTGAGATGGCAGGGCACATCGGAATGGTGAGAGACCTGGTGGCATTTATGGCCGATGATCTCTTCGCTGTTGATGCCGTAGGCTGCGCAATAGGCCTGATTGGCGGCAACGATATTGTAATCTTTATCGATGACAACAAAGCCGTTATCGGTTGCATCGATGATACTTTGCAGGTTTATCGGAATTCGGTTTGAGAAAGGCATAAGCTCCCTTTGCTGTCACAATGTCATGATTTGGTGTCATTATAATTGAACGATCAAAGAAAACCAATAGCTTGTATTAATTTATATTACCGAATGAGTATGACAG
>WFOC01000124.1 GCA_015488295.1 Gammaproteobacteria bacterium | reverse complement strand
ATATTATCTACATCAACCGCAGCACGCCGGTGGTTGTTGCTATCACCGGTTCACCCGGTGAATATAGTGTGCTGACGGCGGGCATTGCTGATATACAGATTTTTTTCCAGAGCCAGGTGTTTATCGCCAAAGTAAAAATTCCATAGATACGGTTTTGTCGTGGTGAAAACCGCGTCGACCGGACGAGCAGAGATTGTCATGAAAAAAACGTTTAAATTAAGTCACGAAAAACTAAAGCTTCCACGGCTGGTCGATGCCATAAAACATGAAGTTAAAAAATACCTGAAAAGAGAGCGCCGGCGAGCGTTGCCGGAAGATGCTGATTACTGGGATTTTGACTGCAAGTTCGGTGTTGATGAAGTGAGTGCTGAAGTCATTCATGTGTCCGAGATCAACAAAAAAATCAGCTGGGCTGAAGCAGAGGGGCTGGAAAGTTTTTATCTGGAGATTCTGGTCAAGCCCTGTACCCGTACAAAAAAACTGCCACCGGAGTAGGCGGTAAAACCGTTGAGTATTTGAGGCTCGCCATGAAACGAAGCACTTTCAGTATTCTGCTACTGGTTTTTATCGTTGCCACTGCCACTGCTGGCGCATCGGAACGCGCTGACATTATTCACGATGGCCATATTCATTATAACCAGGATATCTGGTCGGCATTGCCCGCCAGGGATGCGCTACAGTTGCTCAGGCGTGCCGGTATCCAGCGCGCGCTGGTTTCTGCAACACCAACCGAAGGTGCAGAGCGGCTTTACCGCGAAAATCCTGATCTTGTTATTCCCATGTTGCGGCCTTATAAAAGTATCCGTCATCGTTATCTCTGGTTCAAAGACCCGACCTTGAAGCCGTATTTGCTGGCGCAGCTGGCACGTGTGCCTTATCGTGGTTTTGGTGAATTTCATGTCTACGGTGAGGATGCCGGCAATCGCCCGGTGAGGGAAATGATTGCACTGGCGCGTGAACGAAAGCTGGCGTTGCATCCGCACGCCAATCTTGAAGCAATGAAGATCATTCTGGCGCAGGCGCAGGACATCACTGTGATCTGGGCGCACGGCGGTTTTGATGTGCCGGCTGTGACCTTGCGTGAGCTGTTTCAGCAGTACCCGAAACTTTATATCGAACTGTCTTACCGTGAGGGCATGCTGCAGGATGGTGAGTTGACGGCGCGGTGGAAAGATTTTCTGCTTGAATATCCGCAGCGTTTTTTGCTGGGCATGGATACTTACAAAGCTTCCCGCTGGGCAGATTTACCGGGGCTTGCTGACGAGGCAAGAAACTGGCTGGCACAGTTGCCTGATGACGTTGCCGAAGACATTGCCAGAAACAATCTCGACCGGCTGTTTCCGCGCTGACGTTTTTCTGCTGAAAATGCCGGGGGCTGAATAATGGGCGCGGCTCTTCCGGCGTTACCGCCGCAGAAAATTTACAGCACTCCCGTTATTCGATCTCAATCCACTTCTCGCCGCGCGGATGTGTCTGTCCGATGGCTTCCAGTTTTAGTCCGGCGCTGGCGGTCAGTGTGAGAAAGCTGTCAACCGCCGATTTTCGGACGATGGCCAACAGCCCGCCCGAAGTCTGCGGGTCGCAGAGCAGGTGTTGCTGGGTGCGGCTCATTTTTCCGATGGTATGCCCATAACTTTTGAAGTTGTTGTGATTGCCGCCTGGAATGCAGCCAAGCGCCAGATATTTTTTGATGTTGGGAAGTTGCGGGACTTTATGGTACTGAATGCTGGCAGAGATGTTGCTCGCCTGACAGATTTCGCCGAGGTGGCCGAGCAGGCCGAAACCGGTGACATCGGTAAGTGCAACCACGCCTTCCAGTTTCGCAAGTTCTGTGCCGAGTTTGTTGAGCGTGCACATGGCTGCGATGGATGCGTCTATATCGCCGGCTTCGATCTTGCCCATTTTCTGTGCCGTGGCAAGGATGCCGGTGCCCAGAGGTTTTGTCAGAAAAATATCGCAGCCGGCTTCAGCTGCGTTGTTCTGTTTGAGGTGTTTATTGTCGACCAGCCCTGTTACCGCCAGGCCGAAAATCGGTTCCGGTGAATCGATGGAGTGACCGCCTGCCAGTGGAATGCCGGCATCGTCACAGGCGGCGCGACCGCCATCGATAACCTGCCGTGCAACCCTGTCGGAAAGTTTTTTGATGGGCCAGCCGAAAATAGAAATGGCCATCAGTGGCTTGCCGCCCATGGCGTAGATATCGCTTAGTGCATTGGTGGCGGCAATGCGCCCGAAGGTGAAAGGGTCGTCGACGATTGGCATGAAAAAATCGGTGGTGCTTAACACGGAAGTGCCGTTACCGAGATCGTAGGCGGCAGCGTCGTCCTTGTTGTTATTACCCACCAGCAGGTTGGGGTGCGGCTGCAATTTACGTGAGGTTTGCAGTATCGATTCGAGCAGGGCTGGTGAAATTTTACAGCCACAGCCAGCGCCGTGACTGTATTGAGTTAGCTTGATGGTTTCCATGGAATGATCATTTTTGATAATAGGCGGCAAGGATGTTTAATGAATATGATTAAAGCGATGCAGAGAGCTGCTTTGCCTTGTTGATATTTTTATTATGGTTTTTTCTTTTTTCCTTTTTTAATACGGCGATTCCTGTTTTGCACAATTCTGGTCTGGCTGGCTTTATTGGATTTTGCCGGCCGGCTGCGTTGTGTCAGATTGTTTAGAATAGTGTCGCGGCTGCCCACCGAATAACCGGGTACTTTTATGCGCTGGATGCGCTCACCGATCAGGCGTTCGATGTTGTTCAATGTGCGCTCTTCTTCACGGCTGACAAACGAAATCGCCTGACCTTTGCTACCGGCACGACCGGTGCGGCCAATGCGGTGTACATAATCTTCTGCCAGGTAGGGCAGGTTGAAGTTGACTACCTGATCCAGATCCTTGATGTCCAGACCGCGGGCGGCCACTTCGGTGGCGACCAGCACCTGAATCTTGTCGGCCTTGAAGTCGGTAATGGCGCGGCGGCGTGAGCCCTGGCTTTTATCGCCGTGGCAGATGGCTGCTTTTATTTTTGCGGCCTTCAGTTTTTTCATCAGCTCGTCGGCCTGGGCCTTGGTGCTGGTGAAAACCAGTACCTTGAACCAGTTATGCTGCTCGATCAGTTCGATAAACAGATCGGCTTTCTGGTGTTCACCGACCGGGTAGACCATGTGCTCGATGGTTGGTGCGATAGCATTTTGCCGGGCAACACTGATCGCCTGGTGGTTTTTTAACAGCTTGTTTGCCAGTGCTTTGACCGGTTGTGAAATGGTGGCAGAAAATAGCAGGGTCTGGCGTTTCTTCGGGGTTTTTTCCAGTAGTGCGTTTACATCGCTGATAAAGCCCATGTCCAGCATGCGGTCGGCCTCGTCGAGTACAACAAATTCAATGCCGCTGAGTTTTACGTTACCACTCTCCAGATGCTCCAGCAGACGGCCGGGCGTGGCGATGACAAGATCGATACCGGCTTTCAGTTTTTTCTCCTGTGCGCTTAATTTGGCACCGCCGTACAATGCCTTGATGGTGAGCGGCAGAAACTGCGCGTAAGCACTGATGGTCTGCTCCAGTTGTTCGGCGAGTTCGCGTGTTGGTGTCAGGATGAGTGCGCGCGGGCTGCCGCTGATGGTTGGCATTGGTCGGTCACTCATCTGTTGCAGAATGGGCAGGGCAAAGGCGGCGGTTTTTCCGGTGCCGGTTTGTGCGTTGGCGAGAATATCCTTGCCGCGTCGCGCCGGGATGATAGCCTGCTCCTGGATGGTGGTCATTTTAAAATGACCACAGGCCTTCAGTGCTTTCAGGATTTCAGGGGCGAGGTCTAACGAGGAAAATTTCATGATGTCTTTCTGTAAAGTCGATGTGCGAATTATAGAGAATTCTTCGGCTCATGGTGAGACTGATTCAGGATGGAAAATGGCTGCAGCCTGCGGTGCTGTCTTTGGATGACTGTCTCGGTTGTACGCTGACAAATTTTGTTTCCTGGTATGCCGGGCCGCCGGATATGTTCCATTCCGAGTTATTTCTGTTGATGATGGTGTAGCTGAGTGTTTCAGTGTTTATCAAAATGCTGACAAAGAATAGTGGCAGTGTTTTTGATGTTATCGCTGGCAAACAGGCAGCTGATCACTGCGGCCATGTCGGCCCCATGATCGATTACCTGTGCGATGTTTTTTTCGGTGATGCCGCCGATGGCGCACACAGGTGTCGACAGCTGTTTTTTTGCGCTGGCGATTAATTGCGGACTGGCGTTGCTGGCTTCGGGTTTTGTCGGTGAGGAAAACATTGCGCCGAAGGCAACATAATCCGCCCGGTTTTTTTCTGCTTCGATAGCAAGGTTTAAGTCGTTATAACAGGAAATACCGATGATGCTGTTTTCGCCGAGTTTTTTTCTGGCCTGCGATATTGAAGCATCGTCTCTTCCCAGATGAACGCCATCGGCATGCACTGCGAGTGCCAGTTCGATATCGTCATTGATAATGCAGGTGGCGTAGTACTGGGTGCAGAGTGTTCGCAGCAGTGTTGCCTGTCGCAGTCGTCTGTTGTGATTGTTTGATTTGTCGCGGTACTGGATGATCTGGCAGCCGCCCTGCAGTGCGAGTTTTATAGACTGTTCGAAGCCTTCTTCGCTTATCAGGTTTTCATCGGTGATCGCATACAGGCCTTTAAGCTCTTTTCTGTATGAACTTTCTGCAATCACTTCTGGTCCCAGAAAAAGCGGTTAGGATGATATTGTCCCATGCCGATGCGGTTGGCGTGAACCAGTGTTTTGTGGGTGTATTCCAGCGCTTTTCGAACCGCGCCGAGCACGTCCTGACCGAGTGCAACCTGTGCGGCGACACTCGATGCCAGGGTGCAGCCGGAGCCGTGGTATTTGTGTGGCAGACGCTCATTATGAAAGGTTTCCAGTTCGCGATTATTGCTGAACAGGGTATGCACCACGTCCGGGGTTTTGCCGTGGGTGCCGGTCAGTAAAATATATTCGACATCGGATTCCAGCAGCCCCATGGCGGCAGCGGTGGGTGTGTCCGAGCCGGGTGCCAGTGCGTGTACTTCATGAATGTTCGGGGTCAGGATTCTGGTCATTGGCAGCAATAAAGTACGTATGGTGTCGACCAGATCCTCGGTGCTTAATGCGCCGTCGGTTTCGGTGCTGAGTACCGGATCAAAAATAACGGGAATGTTGGGGTAGTCGGTGATGATGGAGTGGATTGCCATGGCGATTTCAGCGCTGCCGACCATGCCGATTTTGATGGCGGCGATGGGCATGTCTTCGAGTACGGCGCGTGCCTGTTCGATGACCAGGTCAGAGGGCATCGGGGCAAACGAGATGACATCGACAGTATCCTGCACGGTTGCTGCGGTGATAACTGGTGCCGCGATGCAGCCGTGGCTGCTGAGGGCTTCAATATCGGCCTGTATGCCTGCGCCACCCGTTGGATCTGCACCAGAAAAACATAATACGACTGGAGGGTTTGTTGTTGTCATGAGTCGTTACCGCTTGCTGAACATGTGTTCGTAAATCAAAGCTATTCTAACGCATTAAAGGCCGTGTACAATAGCATCATCATTATCCGGAGAAGAGTATGTCATATAAAGTTTTGACCTGTATTGTGTGTGGTTATATTTATAACGAAGAACTGGGCGACGAGGAGCACGGACTCGCGCCGGGAACGCGCTGGGAAGATGTGCCCGATGACTGGGAATGCCCGGATTGCGGCGCAGGAAAATCGGATTTTGAGATGGTGGAATCCTGATCAATTTCCTGAAATATCAGCACACATAAAAAAGGCTGTCGTACTGACAGCCTTTTTTATGCAGGCGCAATTGTCGGGTTAAACTTGCGACCGTACTCGTGAATTCTGTCTGGTCAGTGTTTTATTCACCCATGATGGTCAGGGCGATATTGCGTTTGTGTGAGCTGGTGCGGTGCTCCCACAAAAAAATGCCCTGCCACAATCCCAGGTCGCATTTGCCTTTGTAAACAGGAATTGATAGTGAGCTTTGCGTCAATATGGTTCGTATGTGTGCGGACATGTCATCCGGGCCTTCATCTTTGTGTTTGAAAATACTGTCACCGTCTTTTACCAGTCTTGCCATGTAAGCGTTCAGGTCTTCGCGCACGGTTGGGTCCGCATTTTCACACAGGATTAACGAGGCGCTGGTGTGCTGAATAAAAATATGACAGATGCCGAATTTAATGCCGGAGCTTTCAATGGCATCGGTGATTTGCCGGGTGATGTTATATGTGCCGCGACCCGTTGTCGAAAAGCGTAGTTTTTTCTGGTGTAGCATCTGGATACTCCGCGGATGTATTGGCTTTTGAGCTGTAAAATTTACTGCTAGAAGTTTTGTCCAAATTAATTATTTAACGGTCAAAACAGGGGAATGTTAACCATTGCCCAGGCAATGTTTAAAACTTTCTGCGATACCCTGCATGATTTCAAACCAGGCGTTTTCATCATTTTTAACATGTAAGCCCAGCGGGTCCAGCGCCACGGCTTTTATTGTTGAGTCGGCCGTCAATGTTTTGATGATGTCCGGTTCCGGCGGCTGATAAAGCAGGCACTGTATCTGCTTTTGTTTAATCTCGGCCTTGATGTGGCGCAGGTGTTTCAGGCTGGTGCCGGCCTCTTCATTAAAATTAATTGAATCGATATAACGCAGCTTGTTTTCTTTTTCAAAATATTGAAATGCATCGTGATACGTGATGAATGGCTGCTGCCTGTTTTTCAGGCCGGCCCTGATTTCTGCTGCGAGCCGGGAAATTTTATCGCTGACTTGCTGAAGATTTTTTTTGTATCGGTCGGCGTTTTCCGGATCGTGGCTGATCAGCTGCCCGGTGATATGTTTGCTGATGGCGATGGCATTGTGCGCCGATAGCCAGATGTGCGGATCAAAATGGCCGTGGTGATCGTGTGCGGAATGCTCGGCGCTGTGCTGATCATCATTTTTTGCCCGCCGCTCCAGCAGTTTCAGGCCATCGGCCTGCATCGCCGAGATAATCATCGCGTCTTGCTGCTGGATGGTTTTATCCAGGTACGACTCCAGCTGCGGCCCGATCCATATAATCACGCCGGCGTTTGCCAGCAGGCGGCGGTCGGAAGGGCGCATATTGTAATGATGCGCTGACGGCATTTGTTTCATCAGCAATACTGGCTGCGTTATGCCTTCGCTCAGTTGTGCGACCAGTGAATACAGCGGTTTGATGGTGACCACAATATCGCCGGCTTTTTTTGTTTGCGTATTATTTGCCTGTGCATTTACCGGCAGCACAAATAAAACAAAAAGGCAGGTCAGGCTTGCGGTTATATGAAAAAGAAATTTGAATGTCTGGGGCATGGTGTCGCTAGTGTGATTTGTAAGAGACGGTTTCACAAGTGGCTCAGAGTTTACTTTAATGACCACTTACAATCATTGTTTATAAACGCCATATTACCATGTAACATCCATGCCAATCTTTATCCCAATGATCTGCTTAAAGCGTCATCTGAAATCGCCATGTCTTCTGCTCGTCAACAAGCTGCTGAATCAACAAATGCTGAAAACAGCCCGTTGCTGGTGGCAGAAAATATCACTTATGTGAAGCGGGGGAAAGCCATTCTCAGTGATGTCAGTCTGCAGTTGTGCAGCCGGGAAATTATCACCCTGATCGGGCCGAACGGTGCCGGCAAAACCAGCCTGATTCGCATCCTGCTGGGTCTGAGTGAAGCCAGCAGTGGCCGTGTGCAGCGCCAGCCGGATTTGCGACTGGGTTACGTGCCGCAGCGCATCGTGGTGCCGGAAGTGATGCCGATCCGGGTGTATGATTTTCTTAATGTCGCCGGCCTGTACGATGCGCCGCAGTGTTTGCAGATGCTGGAAGAGGTCAACTGCGATTACCTGCTGTACTCGGCGATGCAGGATCTTTCCGGCGGTGAAATGCAGCGTGTGCTGCTTGCCCGTGCGTTGCTGAAAAAACCGCAGTTGCTGGTGCTGGATGAGCCGGCTTCGGGCATGGATATCATCGGCCAGCAGGCGCTGTACGAAACCATTCGCCATATTCGTGACAAACACGATTGCGGCATTCTGATGGTGTCGCATGATTTGCATCTGGTGATGGCGGCGACGGATCGGGTGATCTGCCTGAATGCGCACATCTGCTGTACCGGTCATCCTGATGATGTCACCGAGCATCCGGAATATATCAAACTGTTTGGCGATGCTATCGATGGTCTGGCGCTGTATTCGCATAATCATGATCATGAACACGACCTCAGCGGCAATATTGTTGAGTCGGAACATTGCCACAGCTGTGAGCATCACAAGGGGCAGAAATAATGCTGGCGTTGTGGACAGAAAGTTTTGTGTTGTATGCGCTGGCGGCGGGCATTGCGCTGGCGCTGGTGGTCGGCCCGCTGGGCAGCGTGGTGGTGTGGCGGCGCATGGCCTATTTTGGCGACACGCTGGCACACGCCGCGCTACTGGGTGTGGCGCTGGCGGTGGCTGCTGACAAGTTGCCCATGGCCGGGGTCGGTCTTATCGGTGTGCTGATTGCGGTGCTGCTGTTCTGGCTGGAAAAACAGCGCGACCTGTCCACCGATACCCTGCTGGGCATTCTTTCACACAGCGCGCTGGCGCTGGGGTTGATTGTGCTGTCGGTGATTCAGGCACAGGGTTTTAACATCAATTTAATGTCGTACCTGTTTGGCGACCTGCTGGCGGTTGACACTTCTGACTTGATGCTGATGTATGGCAGCGTGGTGCTTATCCTGCTGGTGTTCAGCCAGATTCTTTCGCCCTTGATCTCGATTTCGATCAATGAAGAGCTGGCGCGGGTGGATGGCGTGGCGGTGGAAAAAATCCGCTTTGTTTTTATGATCCTGCTGGCACTGGTAATTGCGGTGGCGCTGAAAGTGGTGGGTATTTTGCTGATTACCGCCTTGCTGATTATCCCGGCGGCCACCGCCCGGCTGTTTTCAAAATCGCCCCGGCAGATGGTGCTGGTGTCGGTGTTGATGGCGGTGACGGCGGTGGTGCTCGGGCTGGTTTCATCGCTGGTCTGGGATTTTCCGACCGGGCCGGCGATTGTGGTGTCGGCATCGCTGCTGTTTTTTGTGTCGCGTATCTTTGTTCGTCGGGGCAGCTCCGGATAAGTCGTGAATCGACATCTTGCAATATAAAATATTCCGCTCGACCCGGACGTGGTCAGAGCTTTACTGGCTGTCTTCGTGCCTGTTTTTTATTAAATTAACCGCTTCAACTACTTCATCAAAAGCATGTTGCGCAATCTCTGCACGTGTTTTTCCGGTGCTGTTAATCGGTGCCAGAAAATGCACTTCGACATCGATGCGTGCCGCGCGTATTACCCGGTCAAAGGATTCGCCGGTGGACATGTTGCCAACAAATAATGTGGCGGGGTTGAGCTCTGTTTTGCCGGTGTCCGGGTTTTTTACCGGATAGAAAATAGCAACCGGTTGCACCATGGCGTGTGCGTCGATGGCGCTTTGCATCATGCGGCTGTGAAATTTTCTGATGTGACCGTCGGTGGTGGTGCCTTCGGCAAAGACCAGACTGTTGTGTTGCTGGTTCAGAACGGCGGTGATTTCGCTGCTGGATTCGCTGGCTGAGCGTGTATTGCCGCGCTGTATATAAAGCGTGCCGGCGCGTGTTGCCAGCCAGCCGAATACCGGCATGGTTTTGACTTCATACTTGGACAGGAAATGGATGGGTACAAGGCTGCCGAGCACCAGAATATCCAGCCAGGAAATATGGTTGGCAACAAACAGGGTTCTTTGTGGCAGCGGTGTGCCGTAGCATTTTATTCTTACGCCGAAGATACGGGCTGCGCGTCCCAGCCAGTTTTTAACAATGCGGCTTTGCAGGCCGTGTGTGGGAATGGTGTTGCGCAGAAAAATCAGGGTGAGAACAATGCCGACCAGCAGCCACAGTCCGAGCAGGATGATTCGGTAAAATTTTCTTAAAGTGCTTATTGGCCGAAACATTTTTATTGTCGGGCTTTATTGCCGTTGCTGTGTTCAGTCAAAGCGCATCGACAGGTCGATAGCTTTGATGTCTTTGGTCAGCGCGCCGGTGGAAATATAATCCACACCGGTTTCGGCCACTGCGTGAATGCTGTCCAGCGTGATGTTGCCGGAAGCTTCGCTGATAATTTTTCCCCTGCAGGTTTGTACCGCCTGTTTCAGGGTGTCGATATCAAAGTTGTCCAGCAGCACGCGATCAGCGCCGGCATCGAGCGCCTGTTGCAGTTCATCCAGATTTTCCACTTCCACTTCAATGCTTAATTCCGGGTTATGAAAGCGCGCTTCGGTAACGGCGTTGCTGATGCCGTTACAGGCGTTGATGTGGTTTTCTTTGATCAGGAAAGCATCGAACAGGCCCAGGCGATGGTTCTTGCAGCCGCCGCAGGACACCGCGTATTTTTGCGCCATGCGCAGGCCGGGGATGGTTTTGCGGGTGTCCAGCACACGGGTTTTGGTGTCGGCAATTCTGGCGGCATAACGCGCTGATACAGTGGCGGTGGCCGACAGGGTTTGCACGAAGTTGAGCGCAGTGCGCTCACCGGTGACGATGTGCTGTGAGGAACCGCTGAGGGTGCAGATGATCTGACCGGCTTCGATGTGATCGCCGTCATCGACGCACCAGTCGATCAGGATGTCTTCATCAATCTGGCGATAGGTTTCTTCAAACCAGTCCAGGCCGCAGAATACGCAGGCTTCACGGCTGATGACGGTGGCCAGCGAGATGTTGTCGTGCGGAATCAGTTCAGCGGTGATGTCGCCATCGCCGACATCTTCCCTGAGCGCGTTAAAAACATTTTCTTCGATGACGCTCTGCGGTACCTGTAAAAACTTCATAGACTAAAAAAGGGCTTGATTAAAACGGCGTGGTTTAAAAATGGCGCTGCTGAAAAAACTAGTTTAACGGCTTGCACAGAATTTTTGAATTGCGCTGGTAATTGTACAGTGATTTTTTTTCCATCGGCAGGTCATCGGCGCTGCATTCGTTGAAGCCGCGCTCGATGAACCAGTGCATGGCCTGTGTGGTCAGGGTGAACAGTTTTTTCATGTGTTTTTTTCTGGCCTGCCATTCGATGTGCTGCATCAGGTCGTCACCGCGTCCCTGGGTCTGGTAGTCCTGATGCACGGCGAGGCAGGCGAGTTCGGCGGCTCCGGTTTTGGCAAAGGAAAACATGGCGGCGCAGGCGATGATCATGCCGTCGCGCTCAATCACGGTGAAGTTGTTGATGTCCAGCTCCAGCTGTTCGCGTGAACGTTTTACCAGTACGCCCTGTTCTTCCAGTGGTGAGATCAGCTCCATGATGCCACCGATGTCGTCGATGCTGGCGGTGCGCAGGCCTTCGTAGTTTTCTGCGGTAACCAGGGTGCCAACGCCGTCACGGGTGTACAGTTCCAGCAGCAGCGCGCCATCGGTTTTGCGACTAAGCAGGTGCACGCGTTTGACTCCGCTACGACAGGCGTGGGCGGCGTTGTTCAGGTGGGTCTGGGTGTCACGGTTTTCGGCCTGTGCGGTTTTGTCTCGGTGTTTTTTCAGCCAGCCCTCGGCCTGCGGCAGATTGAGCTGTTGTAACAGCTTGCCGTCCCTGTCGGTGACAGCATTATTTTCCATGACAAAAATCAGCTTGTCGGCCTTCAGTTCGATAGCCACTTCGGTGGCAACATCTTCTGCGCGCAGGTTGAATATTTCCCCCGATGGTGAGTAGCCGATGGGTGAGATCAGTACCACGTTATGTTTTTTCAGATGCTGTTTGATGGCGCTGGCATCGACGTTGCGTACGTTGCCGGTCTGGCAGTAATCAATGCCGTTGCGGATGCCATAAGGCCGTGCGGTGATGAAGTTTCCGGAAACCACGCGGATTGCTGCGCCGGCCATCGGTGTGTTGGGCAGCCCCATGGAAAGCTTGGCTTCGATGCTCATGCGCACCTGACCGACGGCCTGTTCTACCGCCGGCATGTTTTCGTGCAGGGTGATGCGCATGTTGTCGGCAAATTCAGATTTGATTTTTAGTGCCGACAGCTGCTGTTCGATCTGTGGTCGTGCGCCATGTACCAGCACGATGCGCACGCCCAGACTTTCCAGCAGGGCGATGTCGTGGATCAGGTGGGCAAAGCTGTCCTGATCCACCGCTTCGCCACCAAACAGGATGACAAAGGTGCTGCCACGGTGGGCGTGGATATATGGCGCGGACTGCCGGAACCAGTCTACACGTGTGATATTTTTGATTTTTTTGCTCACCAACTTGATCTCGGCACTACTTTCAGGAGTATTAAGCTTGTAATATACGCGATTCTGTTTTCACTTCAACCAATAAGTATATTTAAAGAGTATAGAAGGTTCAGCCAATGGCAAATGACAAAACACGTAAATTTTCATCACTCATTGTTGATGGTGTGGCGCAGGCTCCCAGCCGTGCCATGCTGCATGCGGTCGGTTTCAGCGACGACGATTTCAAAAAACCGCAGGTCGGCATTGCCTCAACATGGAGCATGGTGACACCCTGTAACATGCACATTAACAAGCTGGCTGACGATGCTGCGCGTGGTGCAGATTCTGCCGGCGGCAAGAGCATTATCTTCAACACCATTACCGTGTCTGACGGCATTTCCATGGGCACACCGGGCATGCGTTATTCGCTGGTGTCGCGTGAAGTGATTGCAGATTCCATCGAAACTGTCACCGGCGCGCAGGGTTTTGATGGCGTGGTTGCTATCGGCGGCTGTGACAAGAACATGCCCGGCTGCATGATCGGCCTGTCACGACTGGATCGACCTTCTATCTTTGTTTACGGTGGCACCATCAAACCCGGTGCCAAGCGTCGTGACATTGTTTCTGTGTTTGAAGCTGTTGGCGGCCACGCTGCCGGCAAGGTGACGGATGCCGAGCTGAAAGAAGTGGAAGACACGGCGATTCCGGGGCCGGGTTCTTGCGGTGGTATGTACACCGCCAACACCATGGCTTCAGCGATTGAAGCGCTGGGCATGAGTCTGCCCAACAGTTCGGCGCAGGAAGCGGTGTCTTACGACAAGGAAGAAGACTGTGTGCGCGCCGGTGAAGCGGTGATGAATTTGATCGAGAAAGACATCAAACCCAGCGACATCATGAGCCGTAAATCATTTGAGAATGCCATCACCGTGGTCATCGCTATCGGTGGTTCCACCAATGCGGTGCTGCACCTGCTGGCTATGGCGCATGCTGCCAACGTTAAACTTGAGCTGGATGATTTCACCCGCATCGGTAAAAAAGTACCAGTGCTGGCAGATGTAAAACCCAGCGGCAAATACCTGATGTCCGAGCTGATTGAGATTGGCGGCATTCAGCCCTTGATGAAAGTGCTGCTTGATGTCGGTTTATTGCACGGCGACTGCATGACGGTCACCGGCAAAACCATGGCGGAGAATCTGGCCGATGTGAATCCGTATCCTGAAGGCCAGGACATCATTCGCAAACTGGAAGATCCGATCAAGAAAGACAGCCACCTGGTGGTGCTGTACGGCAATCTGGCACCGACCGGTGCGGTGGCGAAAATTTCCGGCAAGGAAGGTCTCAGCTTCAGTGGTAATGCGCGCGTGTTTGAATCTGAAGAATCGGCGCTGGAGGCCATCCTCGACGGCACTGTGGTGAAAAATGATGTGGTGGTTATTCGCCACGAAGGCCCGGTCGGTGGTCCCGGCATGCGTGAGATGTTAAGCCCCACCGGCGCTATCATGGGCAAGGGCATGGGCAAGGATGTGGCGCTGATTACAGATGGTCGTTTCTCCGGCGGCAGCCATGGTTTTGTGGTTGGTCACGTTACCCCGGAAGCGGCTGTCGGCGGTCCGATTGCTATCATCAAGGACGGTGACGGCATCACCATCGATGCTGAAGCCCGCACCCTGAACCTGAACATTCCGCAGGAAGAAATCGATGCTCGCCTGGCGCAGTGGACAGCACCGCCGCCAAAAGAAAATCGTGGTATTCTGGCGAAATATGCCCGTCTGGTTAGCTCGGCATCGGAAGGCGCGGTGACAGACAAGTTTTAATCTGTTTAAAATTGTTGTAAAAACAGGTGCAGGTGGTGCTCCCGTGGGGCAGCGCCAGCGCTGTTTGATTTAGTTGTTGTTGAAAGTTCGAAAGGGAGTCTCTGCAGGGGACGGATCAAAAATGGAAATGCCAAACAGGGAAAAATGAGAGACAACAGAAATAAAGCATCTTTACTGTTCTATTTTTTTACAAGCCTGCTGGTACTGACGATTGCCGGCCTTTTGTTCAAGGTTGTTTTTGTTCTTTATGGTGCAGCGAAATTTTCTGCGCTGCCATCCTCCGATATTGTATATGCCCTGTTCTGGGGTCTGCGTTTTGATCTTGCCTCGGCAGCGCTGTTGAGTCTGCTCAGTTGTTTTGTGCTCTGGTTTTTTTATCGTTTATTGCCCGCCAAAGATCCGGCACTGTTTCTGCTGGGGTTCATGCTGTTGCTGCAGATGTCGTTGCAGATTGGTGACACGGTATATTTTATCGAGGCGGGGCGGCATGTTAGTTATGAAATGCGCAACGTTTTAATCGACGCTTCGGGCCTGTTCATGACAGCAATCACCAAGCATGGTGGGTTTATCGCACTGAGTTATGTGCTGGCGCTGATGATAACGTTTGTGTTGCTGGAACTGGCGAAGAAATTTTTGCGGTTAGCCAGTAGCATGCCGCTGTTGCCAGAATTTAGACTGAAGTATGAGGCTGGTCTTTTGCTTGTGGTGTTGCTGGCGGTTATTCTTGTGCGTGGCGGTGTTAGCGGTTTGCCGCAGAGTGTGATCTCGGCGTTCAAGATTGGCGATGCGCAACAGGCAATCATCAGCATGAACGGTGCTTATAGTGTGGTTTATGGCGCGATTAACAGTCACAGGGAAATTACCAGGGTTGAGGTTAACTTGCCTACGGATGTGGATGTGAAAGCTGTCATGGCATCGTTGTATCCAGTATTGCCGGATTTTTCCACGCCGGCAAATGATGTCAAAAAATACAATCTGGTTTTTATCCTTATGGAAGGCTGGTCGGCGGACATGATGTCGGCTTATGGTTATGAAAAGCCGACCACGCCGTTTTACGCTTCACTGAAAGAAAAAAGCACCGCACCGCTGGGCGTTATTTCCGGTGGTGTTAGAACAACGGAAGGCATCTATGCGATTTTCTGTTCACAGCAAAATCCGCTGGGAAAAACGGTGGCGCAGACCAGTCTGCAAAATAATGCTTACAGCTGTTTGCCCTATATCTTGAAGCAGTGGGGCTGGCATACGGCCTTCTTCCAGGGGTCGCATAAGGAGACCAGTGGCACAGGTGCGTTTGCACAGAGCCTGGGGTTTAGTGAAAGTTATGCGAAGGAAGATCTGCCGGCGGGGCGTTTTGAGCATAATTACTGGGGCGCGCATGACCCCGATATCTATGATTTTGTGCTGGATAAACTGGATGACATGCCGCAGCCGTTTATGATCGGTATTAATACCAACAGTACGCATGACATTCGTGTCCCTGAAGGTGTCGAACCGTTTTTTGGCGACGAGAACAGTGAGCAGAAGCACCAGAGTATCCTGCGTTTTGCTGACCAGGCGATGCAGGAATTTTTCCAGAAGATCAAAGATAAGCCCTATTATAAAAATACGGTTTTTGTATTATTGTCGGATCATACCGGTGGCACACATAAGACTACGGCGGCACGCTATTTTATTCCGGGCATTATCTATGCTGAAAATCTGGTGCCGAAAGCCGAGGTAAGTTGTTATGTTTCGCAGCGAGATTTTTCACCGAGCGTGCTTGATCTTCTTGGCCTGCCGGCATCGCCATCATTCGCCGGTGAATCGTTCCTGCCAAAACCTGAATCGGTGCAGTCTTATGACCGGCATTTTGCCGATTATTTTGATGCCGGCACAATTGGCTGGTTGAGTGAAAACCGGCTGGTGGAAACAAGTGTGTCCAATCCTTCTGAGGTGAAATGTTATTCCATTGCCGATGGCTTGCTACATGCGCAGTCACTCAGTTGTGACGAACAGCATAAAGCGCAATCAATAAAGTCATTAGTGTTTACATCGCACAGCCAGCATCTATTATTCTCAGGAGAGACGCGAAAGTTTTATTCGTTTTATGAATGAGGCTGTTGTGTTGTTTTTTTAGCCGGCCTTAGAAGATTTTTATTATGAGTTTTAGAGTTGTTGATGCTGTTATCTCGCCGAAAGGTCAGCTTGAAACCCTGTCGCAGTTTGAAGTAAGTCGCATATTAAATACCAGTCAGGGTGAGCTGGCGCAGGTCTTTCGTAACTGTTCGCTGGCGGTTTTGAATTGCGGCAGTGCGCTGGATGATGGTTCGGAACTGCTGGCGCGCTACCCGAATTTTTCGATTGAAGTGATCCAGCGGCAACGTGGTATAAAGCTGGCGCTTAAAAGTGCGCCGGCGATAGCCTTTGTTGATGGCGAGTTAATTGCCGGCATTAATGAGCACCTGTTTACTGTGTTGCGTGATGTTATTTATGTGCACAATAAAATTGTTAATTCACCACGATTCAACCTGGGTGAATCAATCGATGTAACCAATGCGGTGTTTCATATTCTGCGTAATGCGCGTGTTTTTATTCCGGGCCTGGAGCCTAACCTCGTCGTTTGCTGGGGTGGACATTCAATCAGTCAGCCTGAATACAAGTACACCAAAGAAGTTGGTTATGAGCTGGGTCTGCGTAATCTGGATATCTGTACCGGCTGCGGCCCGGGGGCGATGAAAGGGCCAATGAAGGGTGCCACCATTGGTCACGCCAAACAGCGTACCGGCATCGGTCGTTATATTGGCCTGACCGAACCGGGCATTATTGCGGCGGAGTCACCAAACCCCATCGTCAATAAACTGATTATCATGCCGGACATTGAAAAGCGGCTGGAAGCTTTTGTGCGTACCGGCCACGGCATTGTGGTGTTTCCCGGTGGTGCCGGCACGGCGGAAGAGATACTTTATATTCTGGGTATTCTGTTGCATCCGGATAATGCCTCGGTACCTTTCCCGCTGATTTTTACCGGGCCGAAAAGTGCTGAAGATTATTTCAAGCAGGTCAATCGTTTTTTACTGGACACCCTGGGGCTGGATGCGCAACAGCGTTACAAAATTATTATTGATGACCCGGCGCGGGTTGCGATTGAAATGAAAGACGGCATGCGAAAAGTGCGCGAGTATAGAGAGTTACATAGTGATGCTTTTCATTACAACTGGTCGCTGAAAATTGATGAGCAGTTTCAGCAGCCATTTGATCCGACACATGAAAATATGCGTAACCTGGCTTTGCATAAAGATCAGGATGGCCACCTGCTGGCAGCAAATTTACGACGTGCATTCTCTGGCGTGGTTTCGGGTAACGTGAAGGCTGAGGGTATTCGTGCTATCGAAAAATACGGCCACTTTGAATTAAATGGTGATAAGGAAATTATGGAGCCGATGGACGCGCTGTTGTCGGCGTTTGTCGAGCAGCAGCGTATGAAGCTGCCGGGCACGGAATATGTGCCGTGTTATAAAATTATCAAATAGGGTTTCTTTTTCTCTGGAAGAGAAGTTGGCAGTAGGCAATCACTTAAAAACAAAAGAACCTGAAAGCACCGTGATTGTAGTTTGAAGTGTGGTTTTTGTTTTTGCTGCCTTCTGAAAACGGATAACTGCCAGCTTTTCTTTTTATTATCTTTGAATGTTCACATAACTGTCACAGTTCGTTTACCGGACTGTCATTTGTCTTTGTGAGAATCTCTCACAGTGGGCAATGCTACCCGCTATGAGAAAAGGTTATGATGAAATGAAAATTTTTAAAATGATGTTTGTGTTACTCACCTGCCAGATTTTTTTTCCTGTACATGCTGCGCTGCTTGAGTGGCAACCGACAGATACTGATGTAAATTATATTTATACTACTGCGCCGGGATATTCGCTGGCACTGTTTGATGTCAGTGATTTTGATGGTTCGCGATCAGCACCGCTTCTGTTGAATGCGGCGACTACGTCAGACTCAATTTTGATTACAGCCAGCGCAACAAACTTTAGCGCAAGCAGTCTGGTGACGAATAATTCGATTACGCTGTTTGATAATGACCGCTTTGTTCTTGCTATCACTGATGGCGTTGACTGGTTTGAGCTGCTGTCCTGGTTTGAGCTGGCTCCAGACTCAAACATCTACAACATTAACTTTGCTTTTGGCTTGGTGACTTCGATTGATGCCGTACCGGTGGTAGTTCCAGCGCCGGCGGCTGCCTGGTTGTTTGGTTCAGGTTTGCTGGGTCTGTTCGGTGTGTTGCGATTTAAAACGCGAGCCTGAATATGTCTGCCATGGCGGGCCGCCGCTATTAAATATTTTCTTCCAGAAAATGTTTGAAATTATGCGCGTCAATAATCTGCGTGCCATCACAGTTAAACTGCATTCTGACAATGCCCTGCACAATGCATATGGTGATGTTGCGTAGATAATATTCTTCGATGTCGCGCAGTCTTCTTACCGTTGTTAAAATTCTGGCGATGTTTTCCGGTTCCAGTGGTTTCCAGTTTTGCGAGCGCCGGTTAAGAATTTTCTGCCAGTAACCGGGAATGTTTTTGTAGTGTTCGCTGGCGCGCAAGGCTGCGTATAACTCACGCATCAGCGCAACCTTGTCATCGTATTTGGTCTGTGGAAAATGACGGTTTATGTAGTCCTTGTCGGCAATTTTTTCGGCATCGTGAATTTCCTGACGCAGGGGATCAAACACCGAGTTGGTGCGAATTTCACCGCTGTTGAAACCGACAAAAATCCGGTAGATACCACGGTTCAGCATGATGTCTTCCAGATTGGGTTCAAGCTTGTCAAAAAGGCTGTCGACCTTGCTGTCATAACGTTTTCTCAGTGGTGCGCTTTCTCTCAGCGACGGGTCGCCCTTGATACCGATGAGTACCTGTTCTGAATTCAACCCTGCTGCGCTGACGATGCTTTCCTGTAGAATCAGTTCTTCAAGACGCTCATCTTCTTCGCTGTTGCAGGATTTTTCGGTGTTGCTTTGATCTGTCATTGGCTGTTCCGGGTCATTGGCTGGATTATCTGCCGAATATCATCAGGCCATCGCTTAAATTGACTATAATACCCAACACGACATGACGAAATTATGAAATTTACATAAATAAAATCATCCGACATCTGTAATTATAATATAACTCATTGATTTCATTATTTATAACTGGTTAAGAAAATATTATGTATGAAGCGTTTTATGGTTTCAAGGAAAAGCCTTTTTCCATGTTGCCTGACCCCGGGTTTTTGTATCTGAGCAAAAAACACCAGGCAGCGCTTACCTTGCTGGAATATGGCCTGCTCAATCATGTGGGTTTTTGCGTTATCAGCGGTGAAGCAGGTGCTGGTAAAACCACTGTTCTGCGAGCCTTGCTTGAACGTATCGAAGACAATGTCACCGTTGGCCTGATCACTAATACGCACCAGTCTTTTGGTGGTCTGCTTGACTGGGTGCTGTCGGCATTCGATCTGCATCGCCCCAATCTGACTCATGTCGAAATGCATCAGATATTCATGGATTATCTGATTGAAGAATATGCCAATGGTCGCACCGTGTTGTTGATCGTTGATGAAGCGCAGAACATGAAGCCGGATGCACTCGAAGAACTGCGCATGTTATCCAATGTAAACACCGCCAAAGACCAGTTGATGCAGGTCGTGCTGGCGGGGCAGCCGGCATTGAAAGAAACGCTGCGGCTGCCGGATCTGATGCAGTTTGCGCAGCGTATCGCAGTGGATTATCACCTGGATGCCCTGAGCCTGGAAGAAACCTGCGGCTACATCCAGCACCGGCTGGTAGTCGCCGGTGCGCAAAAAGATGTGTTTACTCCTGCCGCCTGCGAGCGAATTCATAACTACAGCGGTGGTACACCGCGTCTTATCAACCTGTTGTGTGAGACTGTACTGGTTTATGGTTTTGCCGATCAGCAGGAAATGATCGGTGTTGAACTGGTTGACGAGATGGTGCTGGAGCGCATGAAAGATAGTGTTGTACCGCTTGTTAATCGTGACATTGCCCGGCAGGATAATAAAGAAGCCAGCAGAGTGCTGGAAAAAGATTTTCCCTGGATTTGTCCCGAAGGTGGTGCTGAAGGTTTAAAGGTAAAGGAAAATCTCTCCTCGGCTGATCAGCTGTCGGATAAAAAAAGCACGGTTATCAAAGAGCCGGCAAAACCGGCAGTGGTGGATAAAACGGTTAAACAGGCAGTGAAGTCTGAAGTTAAATCCGGAGACAAAAATAAAAAAGCAGAAGTTATCAAGGAGTCTGCATCAGCCGCCCGGGGTGATGACAGTGTGGTCTTTACCGGCAAGCTGGAAAACAGAATACCTTCTGACAGGAACAATGCTGAAACCGGAAAGTCGTTGCTTAAATATGGTGCGCTTGCGGTCGTGGTAGCGGCGGGGCTTATCGGTCTGGCGCTGATGCTTGGTGGTGAGGAATTTGAGGCTGGCTGGCCGGCGAAAGATGTTGCTGTTGAACCGGACGAGCAGCAGATGACGCTGCAGAATGAGCAGGAAGTGCAGCGTTTAAAGCAGTTGCAGCAGGAAGCAGAGAGATTAAAAAAAGAACGTGATGCGGCTATCGCAAAAGCAGAAGAAGAGCGCCGCTTGAATCTTCAGGCTGAAGAACTGGCGGCTGCCAAAGCGGCAGCCGCTGCGAAAGCTGCCGCTGAAAAAATCCAGGCGGAAGAAAAACGACGGGTTGAAGCGGCCAGACAGCGTGAACGTGAAGCCAGGCTGGCGGCAGAAAAAGCCAAAGAAGAAGCGCGGCAGGCAAAACGTGAAGCGGCCAGGCTAGAAGAGCAGCGACGGGTTATGATGATTCGGCTGGAAGAAGAAAAGCGTTTAAAACAACAGGAAGAGGCGCGCCGTTTGCAGCTCGAGTGGCAGGAAAAAGAACGTTTGAAGATGCGTGAGGCAGAAGAAAAGGCCAGACGTGCCGCCGCAGAAAAAGCGGCCGCTGCGGCGAAAAAACCCACAGAAAAAAAAGCAGAATGCAGCGGGCCGACAGCGCGGTTT
>WFOC01000123.1 GCA_015488295.1 Gammaproteobacteria bacterium | reverse complement strand
TGGTTATTACGGCTCTTGGGCTTGCTCATTGAGCACCTCTCATTCGTCCAGTTTTCTCTTGCTTTAGGGGTTTTTCTGGACGTTTATTCTATCATCTTTCGATGATTACTTATGAAAAATCAGCAGGTTATGTATATTTCAGGATCGACTAGTTATGATTGTCGAACGGGGCAGCCGCGCCGTCAGTCGGATATCAGCGGTGAATTAAATGACGGTGATATCTGGTGGAATAAAGACGATATTAAATATGAATAAAACACCCTGCTACGTTCTGTTAGCATCGTGTGCCGGCGGGCTCTAACGCGGTTTCTTTAATAAGCTTCAAACATCTTGCGAATGGCGTAATCAATGCGCTTTTGTATGTTTTCGATGGACTGCTGTTTCTGCACCCGACCTTCGGCATAACCCAGCCACACGGTATATCCCGTGCTTGCATCAATCAGAGCGACGACTAGCGCAGCTTTGGGTGTATTGGTTAAAACCGGCTTTTGAGCTTTGGGGTCTTCTTTTAGTTCCAGCGTGGTCATATCGATGCCAGCGGCAAAGGCGACCAGAAGATCCGGGTCGCTGGTCACTTCGAATAAACCCCGGCTGCGCAGTTCGCGGTTGATGTTGAATTTAACTTCTTCGTCGGTATCCAGCGTTGGTTGTTCCCACTGGCCGATTGGATCAAACACAATCTGTGCACTACCGGCCCAGGCATACGTTTTGTAAGCGCTGAAATCAGCGTTTGGGCTGGCCTGTGTTTTTACCTCGATGTCGTTGGTCAGGGTGACGCAGGATGCTATCAGCAGGGCTGAAAGCAATAAAAATAAATGTTTCATAATGATTCTCTATCAGGTCTGAGGTTTGATATTGAAGAAAATGGCATAGAGTACGGGCACGACAATCAGTGTCAGCACGGAAGCAAAACCCAGACCGAACATTATAACAACTGCCATGTCCAGAAAGAAGACATCGCTTAACAGCGGAGCCATGCCGAGGATGGTGGTGCTGGCGGCCATCATCACCGGGCGCATTCTGGAAACGGCAGAATTCAGTATGGCGTTATAAGGCTCTTTACCAGCCGCAATATTTATATCGATTTCTTCGATCAGCACAATAGCGTTTTTAATCAGCAGGCCGACCAGGCTGAGTGCGCCCAGCAGTCCCATAAAGCCGAAAGCAACATTCATGGTAAGCAGACCGGCGGTGATGCCGATGATTGCCAGTGGTACCGTCAGCCAGATGATCAGCGGCTGGCGAACCTTGCCGAATAACAGGATGACAACAATAATCATGACCAGGAAACCTGCCGGCAAGGTGGAGCCGATGGCGGCATTGGCATCCCGGGAATCTTCGTACTCGCCGCCCCATTCAAGAAAATACCCTGGTGGCATTGGCATCGATTCAATCTGTGGTCTGAGGCGCTCGAACAGGGGGGTGGCCAGCCCCTGTGCCGGGTCACAGGAAGGTGTAATGGTGTAAATGCGATTGCGCTTTTTGATTTTCGCATCCGCCCACTCGACTTTAAAGTCAGAGACCGCCTGCCCTATTGGTACGGACTCTCGTAGAACCGGGCTGTAAACGGAAATATCACGAATGGTGCTGACATCACTGCGCTCAAAAGCCGGCGGCAACATGATAATCGGCAACAGGCGAATACCGTCTTTGAACAGGCCGACCTGTTGCCCGTCGAAAGCGGTGAGCATCGCTTTGCTGACATTTTCGCGGGTGATGCCGAGCTGGCGTGCGGCCTTTTCGTTATAGATCGGGCGGATGACTTTAACCGGCTGCCGCCAGTCATCTTTGATATTGATGGCAAGGCCGTCATCCGCCATGATTTGCTGTACCTGCTCGGAGAGCTGGCGCAATATCACCGGGTCAGAACCATTGATGCGGGCTTCAATTTTAGCATCACGCCCCGGGCCGATACGCAGTGGCTTGATTTTGGCTTCGGTATCCGGGAAGTTTTTTGTCGCATAGTCGAGCACCTGTTTTTGCAGGCGCTGTACATCGGCCAGTGTTTTTGCGGTGACGATGATCTGACCGTAAGCGCTGGAAGGTGACTCCGGGTCGTAAACCAGGGTGAATCGTGTTGCGCCGGAGCCGACATAAGCCGCAGTGCTGACAACACCGTCCAGCTCGCGCAGGTATTTGTCGATTTTGAGCAGGTCATCCCGGGTTCTTCTTATATCGGTGCCTTCGACTTCCCACAGGTCAAAAAAGAACATCGGTGTGTTGGAATCGGGAAAGAAGCTTTGTTTGACAAAACCGAAGCCAAAAAGAGCAGCGGCAAACATGGTGAGCACAATGGTTAGCGTTAGCCAGCGTGCATGAATGGCGGCGCTGAGAAAATGACGATATTTTGTAAAGACATAGCCGCCGTAGGGATCGCTCTGGCCTTCACCAGGTTTATCAGCTTTCAGAAACTGGACACATAACAGCGGAGTCATGGTAACGGCTGTAAACCAGGATAATAACAGCGAGATAAAAATAACCCAGAACAGCGAATTGGCAAATTCACCGGTGGCATCTTGCGACAGGCCGATGGCAGCAAAGGCCAGAATGCCAACCACGGTGCCGCCGAGCAGTGGCCACATGGTGGCAGCGACAACTTCGCGAGCAGCTTTTATCCCGTCTTCCCCGCGTTTAATGCGAATCAGCATGCCTTCTGCGACTACGATAGCGTTGTCGACCAGCATGCCAAGCGCGATGATTAAAGCACCCAGTGAAATCCGTTGCAGGTCGATGCCGTAGGCATTCATGAACCAGACGGTGCCGGAAACAGTGATTAAAAGAATAGCGCCAATAATCAGTCCGGTGCGCAGCCCCATAAAAAACAGCAGCACCACAATAACAATGGCTAGTGCGGCGACCACATTAAGGATAAAACCACGTACAGAAACATCGACGATGGCCGGCTGGTTATAGATGGCCGTCAGCTGCATGCCGATGGGCGTGACGGTTTGTAATTCAGCCAGGCGCTGATCAAGACGCTGGCCAACAGCAACAACATTCTCGCCGGGCAGTATCGATATACCGATGTTTAAAGCCGGCTTGCCGTTAAAATAATTATACTTTGTCGGCACTTCTTCGTAAGCGCGGCGTACGTTGGCAATATCCTTGATACGTACCAGTGAATTATTATTACCGCTGACCAGCAGTTCGCCAATCTCCTGCACAGACTTGAGCTGACCGGTGGGGTTGATGCGAATGTACTCATCGCCAACGCGCACATTGCCGGAATTGGAAACCAGATTCTGTGATTTTAAAACCGCGCTGAACTGTTCATTTGAAATGCCGAGTTTTGCCATATTGGCATGCGATACTTCCAGATAGACGACTTCATTTTGCACGCCATCAATAGTGATTTTGCGAACGCCGGGCACCAGCAACAACTGTTCTTTCAGGATGTCGGCATAATCTTTTAATTCGCGATAACTGTAGCCTTCGCCGGTGAGCGCGTAAAACAGGCCGAAGACATCACCGAAATCATCGAATACCACGGATGGATAAGCACCGGGTGGCAGCTCTGCCTGCACATCATGAATCTTGCGGCGCAGCTCATCCCATATATTCGGAAAGTCCGGCTTTTTGTATTTATCTTTGATGACCACGGTCACTTCTGAAAAGCCGTCCTGCGAAATAGACTCGACACGTTTCAGCTGCTGCAGTTGCTGAATGGCGTTTTCAATGTGGTAGGTTACTTCTCTTTCAACTTCAAGCGGTGTCGCGCCGGGGTAGGCGGTGTAGACCTTGGCCTGTTTGATGGTGAATTCCGGGTCTTCCAGGCGGCTGATTTCCTGCAATGCGGTAAAACCACCGGCCAGAAACAGGATGATCAACAGCCAGGTGGTTACTTTTTTAGTAACAGAATATTCAGCTATGTTCATCAATGCAATCCCTGTGTATTTTGATAAAGCGGCTTACGTCGGTTCTATTCGGGTTGTTCGCCGGTATCAAGCAGAGTGACTTTCATGCCTTTTCGCAGGAATGCAGCGCCAGCGACAACAACACGATCACCCGCTGTTAAACCTTCTACCTGCATTACATCGCCTGCCAGCAGTCCCGGGGTGACGTTTTTTGGGTACACGGTCATGGTTTTTTCATCGACCAGCCAGACTGTTGGCTTTTTCTCTGTGTCAGCAACCACTGCAGAAACAGGTACGGCAATCGCTGAAGCAGAATGGGTTTCTGTTGGAAACAGTTCAGCGACAACGGTCGCTGTCATGCCGGGCAAAATGTTGTAGTCCTTCGGTGCCTTCATTTTCAAGGTGATTTTGAATGTTTTGGTGTTGGGGTCGGCCTTGGTTGATGCCTCGCTAAATTTAAGCGGAAAGGTCTGGTTTTTAATGGTATCGAACTGGGCGTACAGGCTTCGATCCCTGCCGTGAGATTTGTCGATGGCGATCATCAGGTTTTCAGGCACATCAATGATCAGTTTCAGGGCGGAGGTGTCTTCCAGTGAAAATATTTTTTGTGAACCCTGCACTTCTTCAAAGTTTTCGACATAACGTTTTGCGATCTGTCCGGAAAAATTGGCCCTGAGTTTGGTGTAGAGTAAATCCTGTTCTGCTTCGGCCAGGCCTGACTGCGCGGTATAAAAATCAGCGCGAATCTTGTCATGGTCGACTTTCGAGATAACACCTTTTTCAACCAGTGTTTTGGCGCGGTCATAATTGGCTTTGGCAGTATCAAAATTTGCCTGGCGATCTTTTAGTCTGATTTCGAAGTCAGTTGGGTCAAGCTCTGCCAGCAGCTGGCCTTTTTTTACATGGTTGCCTTCCTTGACCAGAATTCTCTGAATTTTTCCGCTGACACGAAAGGAGATGTCTGCCTTTTGTATGGCATCAACCACGGCTGGAAATTTTCGTGAATCATTGCTGTGTTCGCCACCAATAACGATGGTTTTGACGGGGCGCGAAACAGGAGCATAGGTCGGCTCCGGCTGGTCGCAGGCGCTGAGGAAAAAAACCGTGGTCAGTAATAAAGGGAGTGGTAGCCGTCGCTTACCAAATAATGGTGTCCATAAGTCCATAGTAATGCCCTGGCTGGTTTTAAACACATGAGGTGTTTTCAAGCGCGCATTGTATCAATACTGCGCTGTCTTATTTAGTATATTTTGCCGTGCGCAGTATCAGATAGCCGACAACACCTGCTGCAAAAGAAGCAATCAGGACAGCAAGCTTGTCTGCCTGCTGATATAGGTTGCCATCGGTAAAGGCCAGCGAGTCGACAAACAAACTCATGGTGAAGCCGATGCCGGTCAGGATGGAAACGCCGTAGAGCTGTAACCAGGTACTGTTGACCGGCATTTTTGCGATACCCAGTTTAATGGCGACCCAGCTGAAGCCAAAGACACCGATCTGCTTGCCCAGGAACAGGCCGGCCATGATGCCGAGCGGTACGCCGGTGGTCATTTGATCCAGTGATACGTTGCGCAGATCGACACCGGCATTAACAAAGGCGAACAGCGGCAGGATGAAGAAGGCGACCCAGTAGTGCAGGTCATGCTCCATTTCCTTCGACAGTGAGAATTTTTCGCCTTTGGCATTTATAGAATTAAGCGGAATAGTGAATGCCAGCGCAACTCCGGCGAGGGTAGCGTGTACCCCGGATTTCAAAACGCTGACCCACAGCACCACGCCGACAATGATGTAAGCGGCTTTTTTGGTGACCCCGAGACGGTTCATGATGACCAGAATTGCCAGTGAGGTGGCGGCGATGGTAATCGACAGGGTTGACAGTTCAACGGTGTAGAACAGTGCGATGATGACGATGGCACCAAGGTCATCGATGATGGCCAGCGCCATCAAAAAAACTTTCAGTGAGAGCGGCACACGTTTGCCAAGCAAGGCCAGTACGCCCAGAGCAAATGCGATGTCGGTGGCGGTGGGGATGGCCCAGCCGCGCATGGCAGTTTCATCGCCGATATTGATGAAAATGTAAAATGCGGCGGGTACCGCCATGCCGCCGATGGCTGCGATGCCGGGCAGGGCGACCTGGCTCGGTGTGGAAAGCTGGCCTTCGAGAAATTCGCGTTTTACTTCAAGGCCGATCAGCAAAAAGAAGATCGCCATCAGGCCATCGTTGATCCACAGTAACAGGGGTTTGGCGATGTGCAGTTCGGCAAAACGAACTTCGACCGGCGTGCTTAAAAATGCCGCATAGTATTCGCTGAACGAGGAGTTTTTTAACAGCAGCGCAAGGACGGTGACGATGATGAGTAAAACGCCAGCTGAAGATTCTTTTTTAATAAACTCTTCGATAAACTTCATGGTCTGTGTTTGCCTGTTGGTTTTTTTTAGTGGATGTTGTTATCGGATGGTGTTTCGGCGACGGGCTGGATTAATACCCAGGGTTTGACCACCGTTGACCAGAATAGTGCATCTTCCTGGTGCCATTTTTTTGCCTGCTGGTCGCTGACTTTTGCGACCTCGCCGGAGGTTAGCCATCGACTGACTTCGTCTTTATTGTCCAGCGAAAAAGCCACCGCCACGTCCAGCAGGTTGGACTGGCCGCTAACGTAGATCAGCCAGCCGCCGGCAAAAAAACGTTGTAGCTCGTGCCATTTTATCTGCGAGGTTTCGTTATTGATGTTGGCGCGCAACAGGTCAACATCGGATATGTCTGTCATTCTGTAAAGCCCGGTATCCGGCAAAAATTATAGTGGTGCAATTTAATACGTTATTGATGTTTTCGCCAGTAATTTTATGTAATAAAAAGATGCTGATGCCGCTGTTGTGTGTTCGTGTGTTGTTCCTGTTTTATTGGTGAAGCTGTTTCACATGGCTTTGAGCAGTGCCAGGTCTTTTCGCACCAGACTTGCTGAATTATCAAACATGGTTTTTTCGGCCTCATTCATGTCCAGCTCGATGATGTCAGCCACGCCTTTTTGCCCTAGCATGGCGGGCACACCGATGGCGATATCTTCATGGCCGTATTCACCTTCCAGCAAACATACTGTTGGCAGAATGCGGTTGCGGTTATGTACGATAGCATCGACCATTTCGGTGACGGAGGCGGCGGGGGCATCGTAGGCGCTGCTGTTCTGCCTCAGTGCCAGAATTTCTGCGCCGCCGTTGCGGGTGCGTTCAACAATGGCCTCCATGCGATCTGCGGGGATGAATTTTTCCACCGGAATGCCGGCGATGGTGCAATAACGCAGCATCGGCACCATGGTGTCGCCATGGCCGCCGAGCACCATGGTGTTGATGTC
>WFOC01000122.1 GCA_015488295.1 Gammaproteobacteria bacterium | reverse complement strand
ATTACCTGATTGGGCGCACCGGCCGGATTGGTCAGCGGGCCGAGCACATTAAAAATGGTGCGCACCGCCATCTCGCGGCGCGGGCCGATGGCGTGTTTCATCGCGCTGTGATGCAGTGGTGCGAACATAAAACCGACACCAATCTCGTTGACGCATTCGGCTACCTGCTCAGGGCTAATTTCTAAGTTCACACCGGCAGTTTCCAGCACATCGGCGCTGCCGGATTTGCTGCTGATGGAACGGTTGCCATGTTTCGCTACCTTGCCACCCGCTGCTGCCACCACGATGGCACTGGCAGTGGAAATATTAAAACTGCCGGAAGCATCGCCGCCGGTGCCGCAGGTATCGACCAGATGATTTTTATCGACTTCGACCTTGCTCGCCAGTTCGCGCATAACACCGGCAGCCGCCGCGATCTCATCGATGGTTTCGCCTTTCATGCGCAGGCCGATCAAAAATCCACCGACCTGTGCCGGGGTGGCTTCGCCGGTCATGATCAGGCGCATGGTGGCGCTCATTTCATCGGCGCTTAAATCACGTTTTTCGGTGACGGCTTTGATCGCCTCTGGCATTGTAAAAGAAGTAGTCATACTCACTCTCATCATTAATTTATATTATCAAGCCGTTATTGTTTCGACTAGATTCATTAAGCTAGATTCTTTCAACTAGCTAGACCTGTCATCCTGAGCGAAGCCGAAGGATCTTATACACCTAACTATAATAGCTGCTGCAAGATCCTTCGGCTTCGCTCAGGATAACAGGCAACGGTAACAGGCTATGTTAACTTTCACTGGAAACATTCATTTTGACTTCAAAAAATTATTTAATAAATCGTGACCGTGTTCGGTGAGGATCGATTCAGGATGAAACTGCACACCTTCGACGTTCATGGTCTTATGTCGCACACCCATGATCTCATCCATCTCGCCTTTTTCGGTTTCGGTCCAGGCGGTGATTTCCAGACAGTCCGGCAGTGATTCTTTTTCAATGACCAGCGAATGATAACGCGTCGCGGTATAAGGATTGCTCAGACCGGAAAACACATGGCCATCTTTATGATAGATGCGCGAGGTTTTGCCGTGCATGATTTCCCTGGCATGAATAATTTTTCCGCCGAACACCTGACCGATGCTCTGATGCCCCAGACACACACCGAGGATGGGGATTTCGCCGGCAAAGGTTTTTATCGCCTGCATGGAAATACCCGCTTCGTCCGGCGTGCATGGCCCCGGTGAAATCATCAAACGTTCCGGCTGCTTCGCTTTGATTTCATCGACGGTGATCTCATCGTTGCGATGCACTTCCACATCCGCACCCAGCTCACCCAGGTATTGCACCAGGTTGTAGGTGAACGAATCGTAATTGTCTATCATTAGTAACATAACTGTAGAGTTCAGTATTTTAAATTATCTGTTCAAATTCTGTAGAGCAGGCATATTTTTTTGCCCACCTGCTTGTAAACTGTTTCCGCGTGGGCAAAAAAACCTGCCCACCCTACCTACTTTTAATTTTTAATTTTGAATGTTTAGTTTTTAATTATTTATTCTGTGCGTAAGGCGCAGCCATCAGTTCGCCAACGAACACGCCCTGCCCCGGCCAGGCGACGCTTTTCCAGTAAGCCTGAATCAATGACTCGCCGTTAGTATAACGCTCGATCACGATACCCGGATTGGGAAACTTCTGGGTAAACGCGCAAGGTTCCACCACGGTGCCGTAACTGGCGGTGGCACCTGCATCCAGCCAGCGCAGGATACTCATCTGACCTGAACCAAATAACTGGCCGCCATAAGACGTTAGATGATCTGCGATCGCACCGGGCAAATATTCGTTGCTGTCAATCGCATTCACTTTTGAGCGCCCCGTGAAATAAAACATGACATCCTTTTTATCTTTTAAAACATTGCCATTGATCTGTTCGATGTTAATGTTTTTTGCCAGCATTTCCTGAATAATTTTATAACGGCGTGAACGCACATTTCTTGCCTTGTCCGTGGTGCTCATCAAATACGCGGTCGCTTTTGACCTGTTGCTACCTGTCATACTGCCGTCGGCAGCCACGCCACGGTCAATCATGGCGTAAACCTGCTCTAACGAACTACCTGCCAGCATCATCGCCGGCCGAATATTTAAATCATTATACGGCTGTTCGCTGTCAGAATTATAATACGCACTGCGTCGCGTCGGCTTGCAACCTTTGGCGCAATAACTTTTATCAAAACCAAAAGCCACCGCCGAAGTTATCGACATGCAGGCGACCCGGTAAGGCCTGCTCCACGCCAGCGCATAATACTGCACGCTGCCCGGCGTTTGTTTTTTTATCTGCTGATAAACTTTTCTGAATTCTTTTTCATCGATAGCATCCTTGCCTACCGGCAGACGAATCTTGATTAAATTCGTTTCGGCGATGCCACGTTTTCTCTGGTAATACTCAGCGGTCAACAGGCTGTCTACATCATTCAGGTTGATCACGATGGCCACTTGTGCCGCGTCGATTTTTGCCGACACATTCGAAGCCGAAATCATCAGCAACACGCACAGCCATGGCAAAAACCGTTTCATTACAAAATCTTGCTGCTCAAAACTGTCTATGAATTCAGACCGGCTTCCGCCAGCGATACTGCACGGAAAATCGCCCGCGCCTTGTTCATGGTTTCTGCCCATTCATTTTCCGGCACAGAATCATAAACGATGCCGGCACCGGCCTGTATCGACAGGTGCTTGTCCTTGATCACTGCGGTGCGAATCGCGATGGCGGTGTCCATGTTGCCGTTCCATGACAGATAACCCACCGCGCCGGAATAAATGCCGCGTTTTACCGGCTCGAATTCATCGATGATTTCCATGGCACGAATTTTCGGTGCGCCGCTAACGGTGCCGGCGGGGAAAGTGGCGCGCAGTACATCCATCGCACTCAGACCATCCTGCAATTCGCCGGTGACGTTGGAGACGATGTGCATGACGTGCGAATAACGCTCGACCACCATTTTGTCGGTGAGTTTCACCGTCGCGGTTTTACTGACGCGGCCGGCATCGTTGCGACCTAAATCGATCAGCATCAAATGTTCGGCCAGCTCTTTGGGGTCGGCCAGCAATTCTTTTTCCAGCGCTTTGTCAGCGGCTTCATCTACGCCGCGTGGCCGGGTGCCAGCGATTGGCCGCACGGTAACCTGCTCGTCTTCCAGCCGCACTAAAATTTCCGGCGAAGAGCCGACAATGTGATGATCGCCCAGATCGAGGTAATACATATAAGGCGACGGGTTGAGGCTGCGCAGCGCACGGTATAAATCCAGCGGCGGCGCGTTGAACGGAATGGTCAGGCGCTGCGACAGCACCACCTGCATGATATCGCCATCGACGATGTACTGCCTGGCTTTGGCGACGGCATCTTTATAACCCTGCTCGGTAAAACCGGAGACAAAATCTTCTTCGTTGACGGTCTGCGTCACATGACTGCTTTTTGCCGGCAGCGCCCTGTCCAGACCATCAGCAATCTGCTGCAAACGTGCCTCGCCTTTTTCCAGCGCATTGTCATCGGCGGTGTCGACCTGCACGATGATGAACAGCTTGCCCGATAAATTATCGAACACCACCACTTCTTCCGACACCATGAGCAGGATATCGGGAGTTTGCAGCGGATCGGGTTTGTCGGATTTCGCCAGACGCTTTTCGATGTAGCCGATAGTTTCGTAACCGAAGTAACCGACCAGGCCGCCGGTGAAACGCGGCAATTCATTATCATCAAAAACCCTGAACTGCGACTGATAATTATCGATCCATTGCAACGGGTCAGCCACGGTCTGGCTGTTGATCAATACATCATCTTCGTACTGCGAGACTTCATAGCCGGAAATCTTGATGACCTTTTTGCAGGGCAGGCCGATGATGGAATAACGCCCCCACTTCTCGCCGCCCTGCACTGATTCGAACAGGTAGCTGTAGGGCGCGTTGGCCAGTTTCAAATAGGTACTGAGCGGGGTATCGAGGTCGGCCAGCACTTCGCGCACCAGCGGCACGCGGTTGAACCCCTGTTGTTTGAGTTCAGAAAGTTTGGCTTTTGACAGTTTTTCAGCAGACATTATTTATTCCAGACATAAGTATTGAAGACGGTACAGCTAGTTCAGGTAAAAGCATTGCGCTTTACCATCGCCAGTGTTTATTTGTCTCTGCTTGTCTGGAAAAAATTTTCATGTCCTGATATTAGAGCATGTGGAAAAAATATAAAAGACCTGTCGGCCTGCCGGGTCAAATCACCAGGCGACAATGTCCCTGATTTCAGCCATGGAGTCGACCACCGCGTCCGGATTGTAGTCACGGATATCTTCACCATGGTTGTAACCGTAGGACATGCAGATGATGGAGAACTCAGCCGCACGCGCCGCTTTAACATCACTCATGGAATCGCCCAGCATCATCGAATTCTGCGGTGAGACACCCAGCTTTTCAGCCGACATCAGCAGTGGCAGCGGATCGGGCTTCTTGCGCTCGACCATGTCGCCGCACAATACTGTTTCAAAGTAATCGCTGATACCCAGATCTTTCAGGATAGGCAGGGTGAACTCGCTGGCCTTGTTGGTGACACAGCCGATTTTCACGCCGGTGCTTTTGAGAAATTCCAGCGCTTCCGGCACACCGTCATACAGACAGCTGCGCACTGAGGTGTTTTCGGCATACAAGTCGCGAAAAATTGGCAGGGCTTTGTTGTACAGCGCCTCATCCGGCTCGCCGTTCAGCTCGTTGATCAGACCACGCTTGACCAGACGTTCGACACCGTTGCCCACCCAGTGACGCACAGCCGCTTCGCCACGTGTTGGCATACCCAGTTGTTTCAGCATTTCATCAACACAAAATGCCAGGTCGGGCACGCTGTCTACCAGTGTACCGTCGACATCAATTAATACCATCTCGGGGCGTTTTAACATAACTATCCAGTAATTTAATTTCAAACAAGTAGGGTGGGCAGGTTTTTTGCCCACGCGGATACAATGTGATTTTCAGCGTGGGCAAAAAACCTGCCCACCCTACGTAGAGTTCTTAAGCTTTTGCCAACTCAGCACGCATTGCAGCAATAACGGTGTCGTAATCATTCGCGTCGTTTTCGCCTTTGGCACCAAAGATGGCAGAACCGGCAACAAAAGTATCCGCACCGGCCTGTGCGATCTCACAGATATTGTCGACTTTTACGCCACCGTCTACTTCGAGACGAATATCCAGACCGGACTCATCGATCATCTTGCGTGCTTCACGCAGCTTCGGCAGGGTTGAAGGAATAAATGACTGACCACCAAAACCCGGGTTCACAGACATCAGCAGGATCATGTCGACTTTGTCCATGACGTAGTCGAGGTAGCTCAATGGTGTTGCAGGGTTGAATACCAGGCCGGATTTACAGCCGGACTCACGAATCAGCTGCAGGCTGCGGTCAATATGCTCGCTGGCTTCCGGGTGGAATGTAATGTAGCTTGCACCGGCTTTGGCAAAATCAGGGATGATGCGATCAACCGGTTTTACCATCAGGTGTACGTCGATGTCTGCAGTCACGCCGTGGTTACGCAGGGCTTCACAGACCAGTGGACCGATGGTCAGATTCGGTACGTAATGATTATCCATCACATCGAAGTGAACAATATCCGCGCCGGATGCTAGTACGTTATCCACCTCAGGACCTAACATCGCAAAATCTGCGGAAAGTATAGATGGTGCTATTTTAAAATCTGCCATGGTCGATCCTCTTGGAGTTACCGTATAAAAAGGTCGCGCATTTTACCCTATTGCTGCTGACGACTCCACCAATGATTGCCAGCCCCCTTTACAGACCTCTAGC
This sequence comes from Gammaproteobacteria bacterium, assembly GCA_015488295.1. Lineage (GTDB taxonomy): Bacteria > Pseudomonadota > Gammaproteobacteria > SZUA-229 > SZUA-229. The sequence goes on along the minus strand of WFOC01000122.1, from coordinate 16,872 downwards.
CACACGATTATCATGCACCTTCTTTTTTTAGTCATCGAGTAAAAACCATGTCATTCAGTATTGCTCTGCACCTGCTTGCCGCCGTCGTCTGGGTTGGCGGCATGATCTTCGCCCACAACTCACTGCGCCCTGCCGCCGTTATGGTGCTGGAACCGCCACTGCGCCTGGAGCTATGGGTACAGGTCTTCCGCCGTTTTTTTATGCTGGTGTGGATCAGCGTCGCAGCCATCCTCGCCACCGGCTACTGGATGCTGTTCAGCTATTTTGGCGGGTTTGCCGGTGCCGGTACGCACATTCACATCATGCATGGCGCGGGCCTGGTGATGGTAGCAATCTATCTGTATGTGTTTTTTTCACCCTATCAACGCCTGAAACGGGCCGTTGTCGTACAGGATTATCCTCTGGCTGCCACACACCTTAACCAGATCAGGCAGATGGTTGGTATCAATATATTAATCGGTATTTTTGTAATTATTGTTGCAAGTGCAGGACGTTATCTATAAAACATTGTCGAAAGTAATATAGAATATTGAAAATTTTTAAGGTAATATCTGCCACTTGTGAAGAACAGCTAGCCGATACATGTACTTAAATAGCTGATTCCAAAAGGATTTATTACGATTTTTTATTAATTAAAACTACTTTGCCAAATACATTTACTTGGCATCAACTCAATACAACTTCGGAGTTCCCTATGAAACGTCAAATTTTAGCCACTGCATCTGCTTTAATCCTTGCTGCTAGTTCGAACATTGCAATTGCAGGTGGCGATGCTGCTGCCGGTAAAGCAAAAGCTGCCTCTTGTGCAGGCTGTCACGGTGCCCAGGGTATCAGCGCTATGCCTTTATACCCTAACCTGGCTGGTCAGAAAGAAGCTTACCTCGTTAAACAGTTAAAAGCGTTTAAAGATAAAAGCCGTAAAGATCCTACAATGAATGCAATGGTTGCGCCTTTAAGCGATGCAGACATGGCTAACATTGCTGCTTATTACGCGGGCATGAAGTAATATTCCAAAACAATATTACAGCTTGATAAAAAACGCCGGTAGCTATTTAGCCACCGGCGTTTTTTTACGTCCACATTTACAGCCATGGGCAGGCCGCATGTCACAAAAAACCAGAACAGCCGTGTGTTTATGTCTGTTTATATCACCCCAGCTTTTTGCCAGCAACAACCAGACCGACTTCCAGCCATTTGAAACCCGTGACCAGAACCTGTTCAGCCTGATCCACGGTCAGCCATTGCCGACCAGCGCACAGCTCAATAGAAAATCACAGGCACGCTGGTCGAGCAGCCTGGCCATCACCAACACCATCAATATCGAGTCCACTGCCAGCGAAAGCATCTACCTCGATTACGAGGCTTACCGCTTCAACCTTTCCTACCAGTATGGCCTGAATGATAACTGGGATCTGAAGCTGGATGTGCCATTGATCTACCAGAGCGGCGGCATCTTCGACACAGCCATTGATGAATGGCACGGCTTTTTCGGCCTGCCCGATGGCAAGCGCCCGCTTGTGGCAAGCGACCAGTATAACGTGCAATACAGCAATAACTCGCAAACAGCGATCAGGCTCGACGAAGCCAGTACAACGCTGGGCGATATCCAGATTGCCGTTGCGCGCTCACTGGTAGAAAACAACGACACCACAATCAGCCTGTGGGGCAGCCTGAAACTGCCTACCGGCAATGAAGACAAACTGACCGGCAACGGCGCAACAGATGTTGCTGCATGGCTGGCGGTAAATCAGCGACTGTCAGAAAACGGGGTGATCAACCTGAACGGCGGCGCAATGATGCCGGGCGCGAACAACTACAAAAACATGCCGCTGGCCGACTACGTGCTTTATGGTCACATCATGCTGGGACTGGCTGCCAGTGAAAATATCAATCTGAAAGTGCAGCTACAGGGGCACAGCAGTTATTACCAGCAAAGCCAGCTAAACGTTCTGGGCAATGTTTATATTTTGAGTTTTGGCGGCAGCATCAAAATCAACCAGTGCAACCAGCTCGATATTGCCTTCAGCGAAGACATCAAGGTCGAAGCTTCACCCGATGCCAGCCTGCTTTTCAGCTGGCGCAGTTATACCAGCGGCTGCTGATCGACAACACAACGTAAAGCGGCCTTGACCACCGCGCTGTCGGCACCCTCAGCATGTGCATTTTCACTGAGATAACGCCGCCACGCTTTCGCGCCACGAACCCCCTGATACAAACCCAGAATATGCCGCGTCATGGAATGCAGCCGGGTACCGCGCGCCACTTCTTCATCGATATATTCACAAAACTGCAAAACAATTTCTTCACGGCTTTTTATCACGGCTGCCGCATCCTGATAAACCTGCTGATCAGCCTCCACCAGCATATAAGGATTATTGTAAGCCTCACGCCCGATCATCACGCCATCAACATGCACCAGTTGCTGCAACGCCGATGCCATGGTTTTAATACCACCATTGATGATGATGTTTAATTCCGGCTTTTCTTTTTTTAGACGATAAACATAGTCATATTTCAGCGGTGGAATTTCACGGTTCTGTTTCGGGCTCAGACCTTTCAGCCAGGCTTTTCTGGCGTGTATGATAAAGCGCTGGCAGCCGCCCTGTGCAACCACATCGATAAAATGCTCCAGCGCCGAATATTCTTCCATATCATCAATGCCGATACGGCATTTGACCGTCACCGGAATTTTTACCTTCGCCTGCATCGCCGCCACACTGTCGGCGACCAGCTCGGGCTGTGCCATCAGGCAGGCACCGAAATTACCGGACTTGACGCGATCACTGGGACAACCCACGTTCAGATTCACTTCATCAAAGCCGGCCTCTTCAACCATCACCGCACACACCGCCAGCGCCTGCGGATCGCTGCCGCCAAGCTGCAAAGCCACCGGATGTTCCGATGCATGATAGGCCAGCAGGCGTTTTTGTGAACCGACTTTCTGCCGGTTATGCAACAGCGCACCAGTGTTCACCATCTCGGTATACAGCAGGGAACGCGTTGTAATCAGGCGTAAAAAATAGCGCGCGTGGCGGTCAGTCCAGCCCATCATCGGCGCGATGGATAATTCTCTTGCAAACATAGGCGTATTTTACTGCAATACAGTGCTTTCATGTTCAACTGCCAGCAAGCACCGGCTGCAACATAAAAAGCTACAACAGCAAAAGTAAAATAATTTTCATTATGAAGTCGAGCAGCTAAAAACTGTAAGCCAGCGTCATACCTTCTCTGATAGCTGTCTCGGCATCAAGTTCTGCTGCTTTTTTAGCGCCGCCAATAATGTGCACCGTTTGCCCAAGGCCACTGAGCTTTTTATACAGGCTGTTTTCAGATTCCTGACCGGCACAGATAATTACGTGATCAACCGCCAGTATTTCTTTTTTGCCGTGATGAATAATGTGCAAACCGTAATCATCAATTCGTTCATAACTGAGGTCATTCAACATTTTCACCCCGGCCTTGCGCAAGGTCAGCCGCCGTATCCAGCCGGTGGTTCGGGCAAGATGTTTACCATGCTTCTCGTTTTTTCGCTGCAATAAATAAACCACGCGGTCACTTTTTATTTCTGCTTCATGTTCAAGAAGCGCGCCACGATGCCTGTATTGTTTATCCACGCCCCAGACACTGAACCAGTCTTCGCTGTCAGCCGCATTGTTTTTATGTATCAGCATCTCCGCCACATCAAAACCAATGCCACCGGCACCGATGATGGCAACACGCTCTTTCAGGTCTGCCCGGTTTTTTATCGCGGTTTCATAATCCATCACCGAAAAATGATCGATGCCTTCGATGGCCGGTCTGCGCGGATGCACACCGGTAGCAAGCACAATGGCATCGGCATAGACTTCACGCAGGTCTTCAAAACCAACTTTTTCATTACGATGCACTTCAACATCAAGCCGGGCAAGCTGCGCTTCATAATAACGCACCGTATCCTGATAAACTTCCTTGCCGGGAATCTTGCTCGCCAGATTGAACTGGCCACCAGGATCACTTTCATCATAGGCAATCACATGATGGCCACGCAAGGCCGCATGATAGGCGCAGGCAAGCCCGGCCACACCCAGGCCAACCACGATAATGGTTTTGGCATACGCTACGCGAGTCAGGGGAAAATCCTCTTCGTAACCGGCGCGTGGGTTGACCATACAGGTAGCACGCTTGCCCTTGAATACACGATCCAGGCAGCCCTGATTGCAGGCGATGCATTTGTTGATAAGATGCGACTGATTGTTCCCGGCCTTTTCGACAAACTGGCTGTCAGCAAGAAACGGTCGCGCCATCGACACCAGATCGGCATCGCCATTTTGCAAACAGTGCTCAGCTATTTCAGGGCTGTTGATGCGATTGGAAGTAATCAGCGGAATGCTCACCATCTGCCTGAGTTTATTTGTCACCCAGGTAAACGCGGCTTCCGGCACCACCGAGGCAATGGTTGGAATGCGCACTTCATGCCAGCCGATACCGGTGTTGATAATAGTAGCACCGGCCTGCTCCACCGCCCTGGCATGCTGCACGACCTCCGGCCAGCTGCTGCCATCCCTGTGCAGGTCAAGCATCGACAAACGATAGATGATAATAAAATCCTCACCCACTGCACGGCGCACCGCCTGAATAATTTCCAGCGAAAAACGAATACGATTTTCAAACGAACCGCCCCATGCATCCTGTCGCTGGTTGGTATTGCTGCAGACAAACTCATTAATCAGATAACCTTCCGAACCCATGATTTCAACACCGTCATAACCGGCACGTTTCGCCAGGCTGGCGGTTTTTGCATAGGCCTTGATCAGCTTGCGAATCTGTTTATCACTGAGCGCCTTGGGCGTATACGGTGAAATCGGCGACTTGATGGCCGAGGGCGCGACAGCAAATGGATGATAGGCATAACGCCCGGCATGCAGAATCTGCAAACAGATTTTTGCCTCATGTTTATGTACTGCCTGCACCAGCTTACGATGCTTGCCAACCTGCAACAGACAGTTAAACTGCGAAGCAAATGGCGACAGACGACCACTGAAGGTCGGTGAAATACCACCGGTAACAATCAACGCCACCCCGGCACTGGCGCGCTCTTCATAAAACTTCGCCAGCCTGCTGAAACGAAACCACTGTTCTTCCAGACCGGTGTGCATCGAACCCATGATGCAGCGATTTCTCAATTGCGTAAAACCCAGGTCCAGCGGCTTCATCAAAAAACGGAAGCAGGACCTGTTATTGCTGGTGTCGCTAGAATTCATCGATTAAAAAAGCTCCGGTTAATGCCACAAATAACCCGGCAAGCATAACGCAGAAGGCAGGGGGATAAAAGTTGGCAGTTATCAGTTGGCAGAAAAAAACTGAAAATCACAGAGACATGTTTTTTGACTTTAAACTGCAAACTGATAACTGCCAACTTATCTTCCATCTTGGTTGTCTCTCGCTATCGCCTTCGCTATAGTACGTGTTTTACCCTCACCCCAAAAACACATGTATAACGAGTATTTCGGATTCAAGGAAGCGCCTTTCTCCATCGCGCCCGATCCACGTTATCTTTATATGACAGCGCAACATCGCGAGGCGCTGGCACATCTTGTCTACGGCCTGAACAGTGAGGGCGGCTGCATTCTGCTCACCGGCGAAGTCGGCACCGGCAAGACCACCATCTGTCGCTGCCTGCTGGAACAGATTCCCGAGCAGGCAAAAGTGGCGCTGGTACTCAACCCCAAGGTCAGCGAAGTCGAACTGCTGGAAACCATCTGCGATGAATTGCACATCGATTACCCAGATGCAGACAACAGCCTGAAAACCTATACCGACCGCATCTACCAGTTTCTGATTGAAAGCAATCGTCGAAATGAAAAAATCGTCCTGATCATCGACGAAGCGCAAAACCTGAACAGCGCTGTGCTGGAACAGTTACGCCTGCTGACCAACCTGGAAACCAATCAGCGAAAATTGCTGCAGATCATCATTCTCGGCCAGCCGGAGCTGCTGGATATTCTCGCCCGCAGTGAAATGCGCCAGCTGGCACAGCGCATCACCGCCCGCTTTCATCTGCAACCGCTGACCCGGATGGAAGTAAAAGCCTACGTCAGCCATCGCCTTGCCATCGCCGGGCAGAACATTCAGATATTCCCCGAAAAAAGCATCAAGCTGTTATACAAGCTCAGCAACGGCGTACCGCGTCTGATCAATATTTTATGCGACCGCGCATTGCTCGGCGCTTATGTCGAAGGCCAGTACGCGGTGCATCCACCGATTATCAAAAAAGCGGCAAAGGAAGTTTTTGGCGAACTGAAAAATGTTGAGAAACAACAGAAAAACCGGCAGTGGTTGTATCCGATTGCAGCGCTGACCGGCATAACAATTTTTGCCATTGCTGTTTTTCTTTATCTGACACTGCCCCCCGTCGAGGACAGCAAAAATGTTTTGTCACCACCATTAACGGCCACAGCCGAAGCGCAGACAGAAAATAACTTAACGGACAATTCACCCTCGCCGCAGAACGTCGAACAAATCATCACGCCAGCAACAGAAGTGATCGACAAAAAAAACATCACAGCCAGAGAAGCAACGGCAACAGAAACCACCACGGATGAAAACACCGCCGCAACCACAAGCAGCAGCACTGAAACAACAGCTCTGACAAACAGCATCGAGGACATCCTCAGCGATAACAACCGCAACCCGATAGCCGCCTACCAGGCATTGTTCAAGACATGGGAACTGGAATACAATAACAAAACCGCCACCACCGCCTGCAAACAGGCCGAAGCATTTTCCCTGCGCTGCCTGCACAAACAGGGCAACCTGAACAGCCTCAAAATCCATAACCGCCCGGCGGTATTAACCCTGATCGACAAGCAGGGCACGCCGCGTTATGTCACCATCACCGCAATACAAAACGGCCTGGCCAGTGTGACTTCAAACAACCGTGAGTACACCATCAAACTCAGCGAGCTGGACAAATACTGGTACAGCCAGTTTATTTTGCTGTGGCACAAACCCGAATTTTATTCTTCGGCGATCACCCCCGGTAGTCGCGGCAACATCGTCGGCTGGTTACGCACACACTTTTCCGACGAACAAACAACTGCCAACAACGATGTTTATGATGACGATCTGGTAAAACAGGTGAAAAAATTTCAGGCGCAGCACGGTCTGGTTGCCGATGGCATCGTCGGCCCGGTCACCATCATCCATCTAAATACCGAATCGGACATGAACGTACCGACACTGACAAAGCAGAACTGATATGTCCTATATTCTCGACGCACTAAAAAAATCAGAACAGGAACGCGGCCACGGCAATATTCCCGATGTGCAGACCGTGCATTCTTCCAGCCTGAACTACCGCACTGAAAAAAAGGCATACTGGCCTTACATCCTTATTGCTGCCGTTATATTAAACCTGCTGGCAATTATTTATTTTATTGTTGATAAACAAGCTGTCGAAAATACCAAAGCCACCGCACCGCAAACCAGCATAGCAACACAAACTGAAGTTGCACCGGAAAAAACCGAAACCATAACACAGGCTGTCATCGCTACCCGTAGCGAAAGCCAGAACAGCGCTATCGAAAAACCTAAAGCCAAAACAATAAAAACAGAAATACAGCCGGCAGAAAAACCCGAACCCGTTGCCATCAAAACCGAAGAACCGGCCATAAAGCAACAAACAAAAATTCTGGAATTTTATGAACTGCCCGAGTCGATAAAGCAGGACCTGCCATCAATCATCATTTCTGCACACGTCTATTCCACCAACCCGATGCAACGCAGCATTGTCATCAACAATAATTTTCTGGAAGAAGGTGAATATGTTCTGGATGGTCTGACCCTTCACGAGATTACCCCGGACGGTGCAATCTTTGATTATAAGGACATACGGTTTAGTTATGGCGTGGTTTCCGGCTGGCAGTAATCAATATAAACAGATATTCATAAACATTGGATGATAAAAATATCGACCGCTAAATATCAATAAAATGCATTTATCTTAAACTTCTGATAACAACACATAAGCGACATTGAGCGGCTTTTTCTAGCAACGAAAATCCTCGCATTAACGGACCTTCAGGATTAGCTATTTAAATCTCTCCACTCCCTTAAATTCAAGCCCTCTTCGTAGCCTTCTTTCTAGATGCTTTCTTTTTAACAACTTTTTTCTTCGCGGGTGCCTTAGCAGGTTTTTTTTCTTTCTTCTTTACGGCGGGTTTGCTTTTAGCTTTTACTTCAAGTGTCAGTTTTTCTTCTGTCGCCAATCGCGCTAACAAATAGGCGGTACTCTCAGTTGTTAATTTCAACATTTTCGCAATATTTGCAAGATCGTGTTTACCAGTCTTTGCAATTGTTTTAAGTACGTCCTTTTCTTTATCTTCTAACCATTCGCCGAATAATGTTTGTAGCTCGGGGGTAGCAAATGCAGCCATAGAAGCCGTTTTTTTAACAGAAGACATCATGTCTTTACACATCTGCATAGGCCCGCCGCTTTCACTATCACCGCCGCCCATCATTTTTTTCATCATATCCATCCCCATCTGGGGACCCATACCTGGCTTATCCATACTAACCTCCTCGTTTATTCTTCAAGTTGAGATTTTAGTTCTTCGCTCATACCCTTTAGCATAGAGCCGGCTAGATCTTTACGAGCATCGGGCTCCAGTTCAGAAAACATCATCGACATGCAGCGAGGCATCATATTCTGCATAAAAGCCATACGATCTTCTGCCGACATTTCTTTGAATACACTATCCATCATGGTTTCCATCATGTGCGGCATATCCTCGGGCTTCATCATGCCCGACATCATCTTTTCCATTACTTTTTGCATTGTTTCTTTCATAACGCTCACCCCGATTCTTAAATAGACTTAAATTTTCTGAAATACCGCGCCATAATGGTAAGAGCCAACTTCGACGACTTCATCCAGTTTAAAACCCGCTGGCTCTACATAGCGCTGTACATCTTCTGGTGTCATACGTAACTCTGTATCAGGTCCCCTGGGTAAATCAAGAACAGGCGTTTCTTCTCGCGGGCGTTTATGCCAGTTAATCACGGCAAACCGACCACCGGGTTTAAGCACCTCGTGTACTGCCTGCGACAGTTCTGTTTTATCCGGTACACCATGAAAGGTATTCGCAATAAAAACAAAATCAACCGGTTCTGTTATCTGTTTTGGTAACTCCCGAGCATCGCCGAGAATAGCGTGGAAATTTGGATTATCTTCACAGCCCCGTTCTGCCTGTCCAAGCAGATCAGCATCCAGGTCAAGCGCCCATGTTTTTCCCGGATGCACCAATTGGCACATGGGTTTAGTGAAATGACCATCACCACAACACAGATCAACAACCTGCATATCAGGCGTGATGCCGACCTTACGTAATACTGCTTCAGGGTCTGGCCACAAAGCCTGCCACCAGTCGGCATCTGGCATTATTGTTGCTGGAAAAAGCGCGTCATTGTTCATATTTAGTGTTCCCGGTTGACAAGTGTCTGTTAATCAGTAAATATATGTGTTATTACACATGTGCGAGTATACGCATATAGTATCTGACTAGTCAAGCGGTATAATCTCGGCGGTATTTCGGATAAGCCAAACCAGGTAACCTTTTATGAATAAATTACAGTTTTACAGTAATGATGTATGCCCTTTCGCCTATCGAGTGCGTCTGACACTGGCTGAAAAAGCCATCGCACATGAATCACATACCATTGATTTACTCAACATCCCAGACTGGTATTACAAAATCTCCCCGACAGGCAATGTGCCACTAATAAAAAATGATGATGATATTGTCTGGGAAAGCACCATCATTAATGAATATCTTGAAGACGCTTATCCGACCGTTCCTTTACTACCTGAGAGCCCTGTAGAACGAGCACACGCTCGCATCTGGATCGACTATTGCAATACAACTTTCCAGCCTAATTATTGCGGACTTGTATTTGAGCTGGATGAAAGCAAACATGAAGACATTCGCACAATACTGCATGACAGTCTGAAATATATCGATGAAGGTCTGGCGAAAACAGCGCCTGGCCCTTACTGGTTAGGCGAACAGCTTAGCCTGGTTGATCTCACCTATTACCCGTTTTTTGAACATGCCCCCGTGTTGTCGCATTACCGCCAGTTTGATATTCCGGCAGAACATAAACACATACATCGTTGGCTAGCCGCCATGCGTGAGCGCCCATCGGTCAAAGCGAACCAATGTGATGATGAATTCTACATAGAGGCATACAAGCCTTTTGTTGAAGGTGATGTAGAACACGCATGATACTCGTCGTTTAATGCAGATCAGATATATACTGCTTTGCATCAAGCGCAGCCATACAACCTGATGCCGCTGAAGTAATAGCCTGCTGATAAATACTATCACCCACATCACCGGCGGCAAACACACCGGGAACACTGGTTGCTGTAGCTTTACCTTCACTGCCAGCATTAACTTTTATATAACCATTGGATAAATCCATTTGCCCGGCAAACATATCGGTATTGGGTTTATGCCCGATGGCGATAAAGACACCGGAAACAGGTATAACCTCGGTCATTCCAGTATTATCGTCCTCAATACGTATCGCATTCACCCCCGATTCCGATACTTTGTTACACGCTGGAGATGTTGATTCAGTATCAACACTGATAAATGATTTGTTGACCGATTTCGTCTCTTCGCCCAGTACTTCATCAAGAACATGGTTCCATTTAATCGTGATTGCACCCTGTTTGACTCGCTCGAATAATTTATCCTGCAGCATTTTTTCAGCACGAAGCTCATGCCTTCTATGCACCAAAGTGACATGTGAGGCAATATTCGACAGATACAGCGCTTCTTCAACAGCGGTATTACCACCACCAATAACAGCAACCTCTTTATCTTTATAGAAAAATCCATCACAGGTAGCGCATGCAGAAACACCCCGCCCTTTGAATTTTTCTTCCGAAGGCAGACCCAGATACTGTGCTGACGAACCGGTGGCAATGATCAGTGCATCACAAGTGTAATCTGCTTTTTCGCCATGCAGTTTGAAGGGCCTCACACCCAGATCTGAACGCTGAATATAATCAAAGATAATCTCGGTATCCAGACGTTGTGCATGCGATAACAAATCATCCATCAATTCCTGTCCTTGCAAACCTTCACGCCCCCCAGGCCAGTTTTCGACATCGGTTGTCGTGGTTAATTGTCCGCCCTGTTGCAAGCCGGTGATGATAACGGGCTTTAAACCGGCGCGTGCAGCATAGATAGCTGCTGAGTAACCCGCTGGTCCAGATCCGATAATTAACAGTTTATGGTGTTGGTTGGTTTTTTGAGTCATGGGTATACCTATCCGCAATATAAAACCGGTTAATCAGCCATTTTCTTGCTGATTAACCGGACCATTTAGAGTATTACTTGGTTTTAGCAGATACTTTTGTTTCAGTTTTTTCTGATTCAGCAGCATCTTTAGATGGGGTTTCTTCAGGTGCATCCTCACCACTTCCACCCATCGATCCCATGCAGTTTTGCGCCATTCCCATGCCTTTCTGCATCATACCTTCCATACCCATATTTCCCATCATTTCTTTACACATATTCATCATGACTAAGCCCTCGGCTATTGTTTATTAAGATGTCGGGCGGTGGATGCTCCACCTGATACCCGGCTAGTTGTAGCGTCTGCTCATTTAATAGCGAGCCATAATCATTGACATTCACACCGTAATCGTTGAATATATACTTATGAGTCAAACCACATATGAGCGATAACACATATGAGTATTAACACATATAACTGCGGATCTGTCAAGCGCCTTAGTGAATTATTTAAATTGCTATCAGAACCTAATCGTCTGAAGATATTATGTAGCCTAGGTCTGGAATGCCGACCAGTGAGCGATATCATTGAAGATACGGGGTTGAGCCAGACCAATGTCTCTTTCCATTTACGCGCATTACGAGAATCTGAACTGGTACATCCCGAACGCAAGGGTGCATTTATTTACTATTGCCTGCCTGATCCTGAACTACTCCGACTGCTTAAAGACTTTAGTGACTGGATGGAAAATCACGGCAGCAGTAATGAAACAATTACGGGAAAAAAGAAAGCAGCTCAGTAATAAAAATTTTATGACATAAAATTTAACCGGAGAAAAGAGATGGGACCAGGTTATTGGGGCGGAGAGGGTTTTACATTTATGTGGATTTTTCCACTACTGCTTTTTATTGTTTTTCTATTTTTTATGCGCGGTATGTTTGGCCGGGGCACCATGGGCTGTGGCTCTCATGGTGACAGTACAACACACAAGGAAAGTGCCCGTGAAATTTTAGATAAACGTTTTGCCAAAGGTGAAATAAACAAAGACGAATATGAAGAAATGAAAAAGGCGCTTGGACACGATAACGAATGAAGGTCCTGCTATTTTTAGCAGAAGGTTTTGAAGACCTCGAAGCCGTTTCTGTTCTCGATATAATGGGTTGGACAGAATACCGTGAATGGGTACCAACAGTTGAAGTCGTGACGACAGGCTTTCGCCCTGAGATAAAAAGCCGTTTTGGGCTAAAGATCAGCCCCGATATTTCCTTCGATAAAATTCAACCATCAGACTATGACGCGCTGGCAATTCCCGGCGGCTTTCACAGTCATGGCTTTGATGAAGCTTACGATGACAGGCTGAGAAACCTGGCACGTGACATTCACCAACAAGGTGGCTGGTTAGCCACTTTCTGTGTGGGTGTTCTACCGGTTGCTGAAGCCGGTTTGTTAAAAGACAAGCAGGCCGTGACTTATCCATACAGTCAACATCACAATAATCCTGAACGTTTGCAGGAACTTGGCGCTATCGTTATGGACACACCTACAGCTGTTGATGATCGTATTATAAGCAGTCAAGGTCCTGGCACATCACTACAGGTTAGCTTTCAACTGTTAGAAGCCCTGATCGGGTTGGAGCATTGTCAGGAAGTTCAACGATTAATGTGCTAATTATCAATCAATTACACCATTAATAAAATATACATAGCAACACCAATTAAGAGCAGTCCAGATACGCGCCGTAACCAGATCTGATAATTGTTTGCAATCAGCTTTCCCTGAAACCGGCTAAAGCCGTGGCCAATAAAAAGTAATGGCAACCCTGCGCCAAGACCATAAACGAACATCAATACCCCGCCATAAAATAAATCTCCCTGCATGGCAACGAGCGTAAGAATGCCCAACAAAATAGGTGTAGCGCATGGTGCTATGGCCAGTGAAAAAACTATACCCGCAGAAAATGCCGTGATTCTATGTTTAAACGTTTCTTCAGTTTCAACAGGTAGATGTTTGATGTGCCAGACAGGTATTTTAAATGGTAGAAGACCGAGTAAATTTAATCCCATCAATAATGGTATGGCAGCGAGCATCATAAGAAACAACGAATCAAAACGCCCGAACACCCAACCGAGCGCCGCAGTTAATATACCCATGATGCTAGTAGCTGTTGCCATCCCCAGCACAAACAGCATGGTAATACTGGTCAGTGGTTTTGGGCTATTCCTTAAATTTTCATTTAAAGATGGCTCGTTTTTGTTGCAACATGCACCACCAATAAAACCGAAAACAGCCGGATACATCGGTAAACAACAGGGATTAAATGCTGTGATCAGTCCACCGAGAACAACCAGTGGTATAGCCAGTAATGAACCACCACTTAAAAAAGGTGTTAACCATAGCGCAAAAGCATCCATCTCTTAATGCTCTGACAGGTTTTCTACCTGACTTAACCTCTGCTCCAGTTTTTTCTCAATAGCCTCGCCTTCTCCAACGATGCGCTCTACCTCTGTGTTATTTTGATCAACAAAAACAACTGTCGGTAAAAAACGGATCTGGTATTTTTTTATCAATGGATTACCTTCTGACCAATCGGTATCTATAAAGCTGATTTTGTCACCGTTCCTGAGTTTGGCATCATTAACAATTTTGTATATCGCTCTGCAATCAGCACTGTAATCTCCCTTGAATAAAATAACCGCAGGGCCTTCAACCTTTGAGATTACTTGCTCATCACTTATGGTTGATTTTTGCCACAGCTTCCAGCCTACCGTTGCTCCGATAATAACGATAAACAACCCTAGACTGACTTTTTTTAATTGCATGATTCACCTTTTTTATTGTTACACCCGCAGGCGGTTGATTGTTGCGATTGACTATTACTAGCAACCTCATCCAGTTCGCCCGGCGCACGGTCCTGTATATAATTTTCATCGCTTAATAGTGCTTGCTCAGCACGTGCCAGTTCGCGCCCCAGATAAGCGGCATGATCCAGTCGACTGATAAGTTCAAGTTTTATGATATGTGTATATAAAGCGGCGGCGTTGCCGGCGGTAAATATCCTATTCAGTACACCTTTGTTACTGTAGTGTTCCACCATCAGTTGTTGTTGTGCGCGATCTGGTATCACGACAAAATAACCTGCGGGGTCAAGTTTCAGCCTGTCTGGCTCGTCGGCCTGTTCGACCGGCACAGAAATAATTTCCTTCAGTGCATCGGCAAACGGACCAGGGTCATTACTCACTGTACTGATGATCAAATCCTGCAATAGTGCGGCATCAACTTCGCCAATTTGATTGATGACCTGTACCTGATTTCGAAATGATTCGACGTATTCTAGCGGAATATTTTTCAACATCGGGCGTTTGCCTTTTGCTTCAATGATACGCATGTTTTCATTCACGCCATGTTCACTGAGCGCGACCAGCGATTGACCGGGCAGATGCCCGATTGCTTTTTGAGTGTCCTCACCACAGACGATCAAGTAACGAATATGCGGGTTCGCCAGTACATTACGGATAAGGTGCTCGATACCCAGATTTTCTGTATGTAAACTGCCGACAATTGACAAGCCTTCGATCTGACTATTTTTTATTTCATCGATCAGGTGATCAGAATTTAACGTGCACACCGCAACCGGTGCCTGAAAACGCAGTACCTGATAATCACCCGGCAGCGGCGGCCAGCCATCACGGGATTCCGGCTCCTGTGTTGCACAGTGCCCACCTTCAGCAATAGCCGGATCAACTTCAGCTGCTAGATTTTGCGCCACCGCAGGCCAGCACACGTCACAGCCAAGACAGTCATAACGGATTGTCTCAAACAGATTCTGTGCTTCACTTAATAACTCACCAAGCGTTTCGGTTATCGCACTAAAGTCTTTTAAGGTGTTAACCGTGTCCTGAAAGCAGCCGCAACGCCAGCATTTTTTTGCTGCCATAGCAGAGCGAAGTTCATTTTCGGTCAGCTGTAGTTGTTTGGCTTTATCTGACATTGAAATACCTCATTACACACCGCTGCCGGTTGAAGCCATATTCAAAATAATGATACCGGCTATAACAAAGGTGACTCCGATCAATTTCCAGATGTTTTTCTGCTCTTTTAAAACAACAATACCAATAAAAGCAACACCTGCTGTACCGCCGCCTGCCCATACCGGATACACAATACTGACGGGCAGTTTCACCAGGGCAATACTGACTAGATAAAAGGCGCAGGAAAAACTCAGCAATGCAAGCACAGTAGGTAATGGTTTACTGAAGCCATCGCTATATCGTAGCGATAATGCCGCTGCAATTTCTGCAACTACAGCAAAGCCAACCAGAAGCCAGGATATATTCATTTCAACAAATCCATAGTGATACGTAACCGTTGCTCAACATCCTGATTTTTTCTCAGATGTTATATTGATAATAATGACACCGGATATGACGAACAAAATGCCGATAATTTTCATCATGTTTATATTTTCGTTAAGTGCAAAAATACCCAGCAATGCGACTCCTGCAGTACCACCACCTGCCCATACCGGGTAAGCAACACTCACAGGTAATTTTTTCATTACTCGACTAACCAGGAATAGCGCAAGCGTGAATGACAGCAATGCAATAGTGGTCGGTACCATCAAAGTAAAGCCTTCGCTAAAACGTAGACCTATAGCACCTGAAATTTCCAGGCAGACAGCAAGACCAAGTAAACCCCAGGTTTTAATCATGCCTGCACCTGACAATTAAACATTTTCGATAATAACGAAATGATTGAGCCGCAAAAAAAATTCATCCTAACCTTGTCTCCAACATGACCAGATCACCTTTCAACGCTTTAAGCAGGTCAGCACTGTGCAAACGGTAGTACACCATCTTGCCGTCATCCCTTTTACGCAACCAGCCCTTGTCCCGTAATAACTTTAACTGGTGTGATGTAGCTGCCGTGCTGAGTTCAAGCACATGTGCCAGGTCACAGACACACAACTCACCCTCAGCCAGTGCAAACAGAATTTTTAGTCGTGTGGCATTACCCAGTAATTTGTAAAAATCTGCCAGCTCGGGCAAGCGATCCTGTTCCTTATCCAGCGTGGCACGAATGGCATTAACTTTATCGTGGTCAAAACAGGGAACAGTACAAGTATCCTGTTGTTTTTTTAGTGTGGCAGTATTTTTCATAAAATGTCATTTCGATATTTACGAAAATGATAGATTGGTAACGAAGGTTTGTCAACTTGGTTATATACAATCACTCCAGATTGCTTGTATTTTGAATGTCTCCTTTGAACGAATTTTCCTTCTTTTCGCGAAAACCTGCCAAGGTCTGAAATGTGGTGTTAGGGGCATTTTTCACTATCGTATCAGCCTTCTCTCCAGAAGCGTTTTCATGTCTCTACGGCCATCCACACACAAATGAACGATGACCTTATTTCCGATAATTTCATAAATTGCGCGGTAAGAAGTGGACCCCATTAGCCGGACAGGATTAAGGACAGTTTAAGTGACTTCTGCAATAATTGTCGAAAGACAGGAGCAGAAGATGAGAAGAAAACGCAGGAATCATAAACCAGGTTTTAAAGCCAAGGTAGCTATTGCTGCCGTCAAGGGC
>WFOC01000121.1 GCA_015488295.1 Gammaproteobacteria bacterium | reverse complement strand
GCCCTATATCAGCCGTGAAGATACCGAAGAAGATTTTTCCCGTTACCAGACAGTGTATGCCAACAACCCGGGCGCGGTGGCTGCACCCACCGCCGGTCTGCATTTTGATGAAGACTTGCTGGCACAGCTGAAAGACAGGGGCGTGAATTCCGCCTTTGTTACCCTGCACGTGGGTGCCGGCACTTTTCAGCCAGTGCGTTGTGAGCGCATCGAAGACCACGACATGCATTTTGAATACCTTGTGGTGCCGCAGGAAACAGTCGAACAATGCCTGCAAACACGCGCCAGTGGCGGGCGTATTATCGCTGTTGGTACCACCACTGTGCGCTCACTGGAAACGGCCTCACTTGGCGGTCAGCTGCAAAGTTACGCCGGTGAGACCGATATTTTTATCTATCCCGGTTACTCATTCAAAAGTGTCGATGTTCTGATCACCAATTTCCATCTGCCCGAATCCACCCTGTTGATGCTGATTAGCGCCTTTGCCGGAAAAGATGAGATGATGTCCTGTTATGCTGAGGCGGTGGCGCAGGAGTATCGCTTTTTTAGTTATGGCGATGCCATGTTCATTTCGTGAACAAATCAATAAGTATAAAAAACTTTAAGTAATGATGTTATCTATATGAATTTATTTGAATTAAGTAATGTCAGCGGTAATGCCCGGCGAGGTCAATTGAGATTTGATCGCGGCACCATCGAAACTCCGGCATTCATGCCCGTGGGCACCTATGGCACGGTGAAAGCGATGACACCCGAGGAGCTGACCGGCATGGGAGCCGAGATTATTCTTGGCAATACCTTTCACCTGATGCTGCGCCCGGGCACGGAAATCATTCGCAAACACGGTGATCTGCATGACTTTATGCACTGGCAAAAACCCATTCTGACCGACTCCGGCGGTTTTCAGGTTTACAGCCTGGCGAAGATGCGCAAAATCACCGAGCAGGGCGTGTTATTCAATTCACCGGTGGATGGTCGCAAAATCGAGCTGACACCGGAATATTCCATGCAAATTCAAAAAGCACTGGGCTCGGACATCGTCATGATTTTCGACGAATGCACACCTTATCCGGCCACCGAGCAGGAGGCCAGTGACTCTATGCGACTGTCTCTGCGCTGGGCCGAACGCTGCAAAACCGCGCACGAGGGCAATCCTTCAGCCCTGTTCGGTATTGTTCAGGGCGGCATGTACCGGGAGTTGCGTCATGAATCAGCCGCAGGCCTGACAAAACTGGGCTTCGACGGTTACGCCATCGGCGGCCTGTCGGTGGGCGAGCCGATGGAAGAGCGCAATGCGGTACTCGATTTCACCGTACCAGAATTACCCGCCGACAAGCCGCGCTATTTGATGGGCCTTGGTCGTCCTGAAGATATTATTGAAGCAGTCAGGCGCGGCATCGATATGTTCGACTGCGTAATTCCGACACGTCACGCACGCACCGGTTTTCTCTATACCAGCAGCGGTATTTTGAAGATCAGAAACAGTCGTTATCAGGATGATACGCGCCCAATCGACGAAAACTGCCAGTGTTATACCTGCCAGAATTATTCACGTTCATACCTGCGCCACCTGGACAAATGCGGCGAGATTCTTGGTTCACGGCTGAACACTATTCATAACCTGTATTATTATCAGCAACTCATGCGTGATATTCGCCGCGCCATTGAAGATGACTGTTTTGAAGCATTTGCCAGGAATTTTTATGAAAATTTGAGTGATGGGAAATGACTGCTTGCGGTTATTGAGAGAAGTTGGCAGTAGGCAGTTAGCAGTTAAAAACAAAAAACTTTAAAAATGATTTCACCACAGAGAGCACAGAGTTTTCTTTTGTTTGCTGCGCCTGCGGCGCATAAGCAATAAAAAAGGCTTTTCTCTGTGCCTCTGTGGTGAATAAGCTTTTGCTTTTACTACTAACTGCCTGCTGCAAACTGCCAGCTTCCCCCCAAGATAAACAGCCGGCTGGAATCACTAATAAAAACCCCAGTAACACCTCTATTTGTGGCATAATACCGCGCCATTAAAAGGCAGAATTAAACGCCTTTCTTTCCCGTTAAAAATACGAATTTTTAAAAATAGAGGTTACACATGAGCTTTTTCATATCTGATGCCATTGCAGATGCCGGTGCCACAGCAGCAAATACAGCCGCACAATCCCCCGATCCACTAGCATCACTGATCCTGCCAATTGGTCTGGTCGTACTGTTTTATTTCTTTCTGATTCGGCCTCAGAGCAAACGCCAGAAAGAGCACAAGCAGATGGTCAGCGAACTGCAAAAAGGTGAAGAAGTGTTAACTTCTGGCGGCATCCTCGGCAAGATCACCAAAGTTGATGAAAATTTCATCACCCTGGAAATTGCCAAAGATATTTCGCTGCACGTACAGAAAAGTGCTGTTCAAACGGTTATGCCTAAAGGCACGATCAAGGAACTAAACAGCTAAAAGTCTGCTATAAAAAGCCTTTCGGAATATCAAAGTAAAAGCCGAAAAACAATAATTCATCATAAAAATAATACTGGGAACACTCAGCCATGCTGAATCAATATCCATTGTGGAAATACATCTTACTTATCGTCGTGTTGCTGGTATCCAGCATCTATGCCCTGCCTAACCTTTATGGCGAGGATCCGGCGGTGCAGATTGGTCATCGCACCAAGTCATTGACGGCAGAAGACAAGCTTGTTATCGAGCAAACAATTCAGGCAAAAAATCTGGAGTTAAAGTCGGCTGAACTTTCACAGGGACATGTGCTGGCACGTTTCAACGATACCGAGTCACAATTGATTGCAGCCGAAGCGCTGAAACAGGCGCTGGGCAAACAGTATTTGATCGCACTCAACCTGGCACCGGCAACACCGGAATGGTTGCGTGCCCTGAATGCCGCACCGATGTATCTGGGTCTTGACCTGCGTGGTGGTGTTCACTTTCTGATGGAAGTCGATATGGTGGCCGCTATCAAACGTCTGGAAGAAAGTTTGTTGTCCGACATGCGCACCACATTACGTGATGAAAAAATTCGTTATCGCGGTGTACGCCGTGATGATCACGGTCTGCACATCAGCTTCCGTGATCTGGATAATCTGCAACAGGCCGCAGAAAAGTTGCCACGCATCTACCGTGAGCTGGAATTTACGGAAGATGAAGACAAGCTGATAATCAATGCAAAACTTACCGAAGATGCTGTCAGAAACGAAAAGAAATCTGCACTGCAACAGAACATCATTACCTTGCGTAACCGCGTCAACGAACTGGGGGTTGCTGAACCGGTTATTCAGCAGCAGGGCAGCTCGCGCATCGTAGTACAACTGCCGGGTATTCAGGACACGGCCGGTGCGAAAAAAATTCTTGGCGCAACCGCAACACTTGAATTCAGACTGGCTTCAGGCACACGCGCCGACTGGCTGGAAGCAGAAAGAACCGGTCGTGCACCGCTTAATTCCATTCTTTATCACGAACGTGACGGCAGCCCGGTATTGCTGAACCGCCGTGTTATCGTCACCGGCGACCAGATCGTCGATGCCGCTTCGACCTTTGACAGCCAGAAAGGCACACCAGCGGTCACCGTGCGACTGAACGGCAAGGGCGCGAACAAGATGGGGGAGACCACCCGCGAAAACATCGGCAACCCGATGGGCGTGGTGTTTATCGAGAACAAGATCGAAACCAAGAAAGTCGGCGACACCATCACCAAGCATCGCACCACCACCAAAGAAGTCATCAACGTCGCCACCATTCAGGGACAGTTCAGTTCACGTTTCCAGATCACGGGTCTGGAATCACAGGAAGCACGTGACCTTGCGTTGCTGTTACGCGCCGGTTCATTACGTGCGCCGGTTGAAATCATCGAAGAACGCACAGTCGGCCCGAGCCTGGGTAGAGACAATATCGAAAAAGGTTTCAGGTCGGTTATTATCGGCTTCTGCCTGGTGCTGGTATTCATGACGGTTTACTACAGGGGCTTTGGTGTTATCGCCAACGTGGCGCTGACGGCCAATCTGATCATCATCATCGCTGTGCTCTCCATGTTGCAGGCAACATTAACTTTGCCGGGTATCGCGGGTATCGTATTGACCGTAGGTATGGCGGTCGATGCTAATGTGCTCATTTTTGAACGGATCAAGGAAGAGATACGAAACGGTAACTCGCCGCAGGCAAGTATTCACGCTGGTTATGAAAAAGCTTTCAGCACCATCACCGATGCCAACGTGACCACATTGCTGGCCGCCATTGTGTTGTTCACGCTGGGAACCGGGCCGGTAAAAGGTTTTGCGATCACATTAAGTATCGGTATTTTAACTTCCATGTTTACCGCTATCGTTGGTACGCGTGCTGTAGTTAACCTGCTTTACGGTAACCGTGAAATCAAAAAACTTTCAATATAATAATTAAAAAACATCATTACAAAGACACCGGATAGACAATATGTCACAAATACAGACAAGCAGCAGAACCATGATTAATTTTATGGGTAAAAGAAAAATAGCGATGGTTTTCTCGTTATTCTTAATCATTGTTTCTATTGGCAGCCTGGCAACAAAAGGCCTGAATCTTGGCATCGACTTTACCGGTGGTTACCTGATCGAGGCCGGTTATCAGGAAGATGTCGATCTTGACAAGGTTCGAGCAGCACTTGCCGATCACGATTTTCACGATGTAAAAGTACAGAACTTTGGCACTTCAAAAGATATTATCGTGCGCATTGCACCCCGTACCGACATCAACAAGGCCACCATCGGTGACAATGTTCTGGAAGTGCTGCTTGAAACTTCCGACCAGAAAGTCACCATGCGCCGCGTCGAATTTGTCGGCCCGCAGGTTGGTGATGAACTGCGTGATGATGGCGGTATTGCACTGCTGGTTGCGCTTGGCGGTATTCTTATTTATATCAGTATGCGTTTCCAGCTGAAGTCTGCGGTCGGCGCAATTCTGGCACTGGTACACGATGTTGTCATCACTGTCGGTGTGTTCTCGCTGTTGCAACTGGAATTTGACCTGACAGTGCTGGCATCGATCCTGGCGGTGATCGGTTATTCGCTGAACGATACAGTGGTGGTGCTCGACCGTATTCGAGAGACCTTCAGAAGCGTTCGCAAGACCTCGCCGGAAGACATCTTGAACATGTCAATCAACCAGACCTTGTCACGTACTCTGGTGACATCGCTGACCACGCTGCTGGTTTTGTTTGCGCTGTTTTATTTCGGTGGTGAGATCATCCACGGCTTCGCCACAGCGTTGATCGTTGGTGTAGTGATTGGTACTTATTCATCTATCTATATCGCAAGCAGCACCTTGATGGTGATGAATATTCATAAACAGGATTTTCTGATTGTCGCAAAAGAAGAGATTGTCGACGACGCACCCTAGTGTTCTGTAAAAACCTCAGCAGCAATATCTGGCTGGCAGCCGTTAATGCAGTAAAAGGCGGGGCGACGTGATTTATGCCTTGCTTACCTGAATTAACAACGGTGTAAAAATCTTTCACACGGTTTTTTCGACTCCTGCGGCGGACTGAAAAAGGCTGCCAGCTTTCCTTCCGGGTTGAACCGTAGCAGCGCTGCACTGTGATCAAGCTCATAACGATCAGTCTTTGATGAGTGCTGCAAACTTTACGGGCACATCCTTGCCGCTTGTCTACAGATTATTCATTGATCAACAGGTCAGTAATATTTGTCCGGTAGTTCTGTAATGTCTACGGCGGATAATTTTTTACGTTCGGTAATTTTTTGTTGTAAAGTATCTTTGTATTCGGCACGTTGCTGCTAGCAGAATGCAAGCGACATCATGGTGTATAACAGTGCCGCTGTCAGCAGTGTGCTGAATATGCCGGGGTTAAAATGATAAGAGGCGATGTGTAGCGAAACAAAATGATACTGTCTGATTTTTTTTGATTAAACGCATTTTTTCAAACAGGCAATTTATTTAAATGAAAGTAATACGGAAAATTCATGATTTTTAAAGTTGTTATTCTTACCTTGCTGGCGGTTGTTATCATAAGCCTTGGTGCTGCGCTGGTTGCCATGGCAAGAGGCGACAGGTCTGACCGCATGCTTAAATCATTAATCTGGCGTATCGGCCTGTCTGTTGCCATTTTTATTCTGCTGTTAATAGGCCAGGCCACAGGGCTTATTGCTCCTCATGGCCTGGGGTAGATGGCTGGATGACTATAACCAGTACACAAAAATAAACAGCCCCAGCCAGACCACATCAACAAAGTGCCAGTACCAGGCCATCGCTTCAAAAGCAAAATATTTATCGGCAGTGAAGTGTCCCTTGATGACGCGCAATAAAATAACAGCCAGCATCATGGTACCCATGGTGACATGAAAACCGTGAAAACCGGTCAGCAGAAAAAAGGTACTGCCATAGATTCCCGAGTTCATGGTCAGCCCTAACTCGGTACAGGCGTGAATATACTCTTCAGCCTGTAATACAAGGAAAATACAGCTCAGCACAACGGTTGCGCCAGTCCAACAAAGTGCATGGGGAAGAACAGAGCGTTCACCGAAATTGTTGAAACCCAGAAATGCCATTTACCTAAAGTTTCATCGTACATATTGCCGGTTCACTTGGGTAGCCAGAAATATACCGCTGCAAAAATACCGTACAGTGCGCCTGTCACTAATATATAGTGAAAATGAGCGACCACGAAATAGGTGTCGTGATACTAAAAATCAGCCGGCACAGTGGACAGTATCAAACCGGTAAAGCCACCAATGGTAAACAGGAAGGTGAATGCAATAGAAAAAAGCATCGGCGTTTCAAAGCTCAACGAGCCTCGCCACATGGTGCTCACCCAGTTAAAGACTTTCACCCCGGTTGCTACCGGCATGCCTGTAAGGAAAATTTAATTATTTATGATTAAAGCTAGTGGTGAGTAGCTTTACCTTGTTGCGGCCCTGATGTCTGCTGGTTGCACAACATCACCGGTGTCATTACCCCAGGCGTTTCGCTCATAGGTCACCAGTGCCGCAAGATCCGCATCATTAAGCTGCGGATCAAAGGCCTGCATCGCAGTACCGGGTTTGCCGTGTACGACAACATCAATATGTTCAGCAATATCACCGACAGCAATTGCGCTACCTTTGAGGGCAGGGAAGAACATTAGCAATGCCTTCACCACCCACCTGATGACAGGCAGCGCAACTGGTGACGTAGGCAGATTTACCACGCCCCATGAGTTCCGCTTTTGTCCATGTTTTATTCGAACTGTCTTCAGCAGCGGCGGCTGATTCTTTCTTGCTGGCAACCCATGTGCCGTAGTCGGACTGTGAAACCACATCAACTACAATGGGCATGAAGCCATGATTGGTGCCACATAATTCTGCACACTGGCCACGGTAGGTGCCGATCTTGTCGGTCTTTACCCAGCTTTCATTAATGTAACCGGGTATGGCATCTTTCTTTATACCAAATGCAGGAACCCACCAGGCGTGGATAACATCATTGGAGGTAAACAGCAGGTGAACTTTTTTATTGGCAGGAATAACAATTCTGTTATCCACTTCCAGCAGGTAGTTTTTGTTTTTGGTGGCCCTGTTCTGGATTTCTTCGATGGGGGTGGACAGATTGCTAAAAAAACTAATGTCCTGTGCATTTTCACCAACGTTATAGTCGTAATGCCATTTCCATTGATAAGCAGTGACTTTGATAGACATATCAGAATTTGATACATCCTCCATCGCCAGCAGCACCCTGGTTGCAGGCACGGCCATAAAAGCCAGAATGATAAATGGTACTACCGTCCAGATAATTTCAACCGTGAGGTTATCATCAAATTTAGCCGCTTCTACACCACGGGATTTGCGGTGTATGATAATCGAGTAGATCATTGCACTGAAAACGATGATGCCGATTAC
This sequence comes from Gammaproteobacteria bacterium, assembly GCA_015488295.1. Lineage (GTDB taxonomy): Bacteria > Pseudomonadota > Gammaproteobacteria > SZUA-229 > SZUA-229. The sequence continues at coordinate 91,307 of WFOC01000121.1, read as the reverse complement.
GACACAGATCCACATAACCAAAGTATGTATACCATACGCACCCTGGCTAAATGAAGTGACACCTGGACGAAGGTCCAGCTGATACTCAGCCCAAGACTGCATGCTGGCAAGCATGAGGCTGACAACACGAATTGCTACGCTCATGTTCCCTCCTGATTTTCATAGTATTTTTTTAAATCTAGCCTTGCTGCCGGGTTCGTTAATGCTTGTTTAACGATGGTTTTACTCGAAAGCAATGCTGAGCATCCTGGTTTTTATATTCTATTTATACAAGGGGGGCGGGCTGGTTATTGCGATTTTTAAGCGACTTGTTTTAAATAAACACGACAAAAAAAGAGGGGGTTATCATAAGCTTACTGAAAATAACTGCTTTAATTTTCGCCATAATATAAAATACACAGCAATACTTCGGTAAAAAAATCGTCACTAAGGCTGTGTTTTTAATAACAAAAAAGAAACGGGCGAACTTGCCCGAAAACTTAATTCAGGCTATTTGCGTTATGAAGGCTGATGAGTGACCGTTTTCCGGTCAGAGATATACCGTATCAGGCATCGAGTATTTCACGCAATTTGCTGGATAATTCTTCATATCGGTAGGGTTTATGCAAAACCTTTGCATCAAACAGGGCAACACCCTTCTGTTTCATTGCATTGGAGGTAAAGCCCGATGCCAGCAATATTTTGAGGCCAGGACGAAGTTCCGTGGCTTTGATAGCCAGTTCGTAGCCGCTGATGTCATCAGGCATAATGACATCAGTAAACAGCAGATCAATGTCCTCATGTTCGGCCAGTAACTGCAATGCCTGGGCGCTGCTGCTGGCAGCATAAACCCTGTAGCCAAGGTCCTCTATCTGTTCCTGCGCCAGTGCCAGTAACACGACTTCATCATCAACAACCAGAATTGTGTTTTTATTTTCTTGCGTATTTTTAGTTTGCATTGAAGGTTCCCTGTCTTCGGTAGTATCAGCAGCGTTTGATATTCGCGGCAGGTATAACTTTACCACAGTGCCTTTGCCGGACTCACTTTCAATATCGATACAGCCTTCCACCGAGCGCATGAAGCCGTAAACGATGCTTAATCCCAGGCCTTTGCCTTTGCCCAGCTCTTTGGTGGTAAAAAAGGGCTCCAGCGCTTTTTCTCTTATTTCGGGCAACATGCCATAACCTGTATCCGAAATACAGACTGACACATAGTCACCGCCAGTGCATTCATTTTTATTGTGGATACCGGCTTTATCAAGAACGACATTGCTGGTTTTTATCGTCAGGGTTCCGCCTTCAGGCATGGCATCATGTGCATTGATAATGATGTTCAGCAGAACGTTTTCAAATTCACCGGGATCCATTTTTGTCTGCCATAGACCATCATGCAGCTCATGTTGCACCTTGATACCGGGGGTCATGGAGCGGACGATCAGAGCATCCATCATACTGATGATACTGTTGACATCAACCAGCATTACTTCACCCTGTTGATGATGGGAAAACATCAGAAGCTGCCTGATTAGCTTACTGCCCCGGGTGGAGGCTGTCAGTGCTTTATCAATAAGTGTTTGCGACTGCGCATCATGCTGAGTCAGGGATTTAAGGTAATCAAGATTGCCGATAATGATCGACAACAGGTTATTGAAGTCGTGTGCAATGCCACCGGTAAGCTGACCGATAGCTTCCATTTTCATGCTGTGCTGTAGCTGGATATCCTTGTTCTTCTGCTCGGTTACATCAATAGCAAGAAACAACACAACACGTTTACCATCAACCGTATAACCCATCGGCGAAAGCCTGCCGGAAAAATAGGCGTGGCCTTTTATAACATCAAGCTCATATTCCAGTTTGCTGACTTTGTTCTGTTCAAGTGTATTACGAATCGCCCTGAGAAATATATCGGCAGTGTCTTTGTCAAACACATCATGCAGATGCTTGCCTAAAAGTTCATCTTTTGTGCGATAAAGCTGGTTCTGCTCACCGGCAATAATTTCAAGATATTTGCCGTCTTCATTCAGCAGAAAAATAATAACGGGGAGTGAATCCAGTATGGCATGTTGCCGCCGTTCATAGCTTTGCTCAATTCTTTCATGCGCCTGTTGTTCTGTGGTTTTGTTCATTGCTGCCTCGGTTGCCTGCCATTGCTGAAACACCCTGACTGCAATGCCTTGCTTTAGTCAACACTTGATACACTTAAGCCATAGAAAAACACTGCAATATATAAGGTTTTGTCTGCTTCAGGAAGTTAAGCGGGCAATATTGCCAGCAAAATATCACCATATCAAACACAAAGTATTTTTAAGTTTTTTTATGATGTACCGGTAAAGTAATTGCATCCACTGTCGATAGCTTTGTTGCTTTAAATTGTCTTCCAAATATTCTACAAAATCTTGCCTACCACTTTTTTTAAGGAAAAATTTATGAGCATTACCTCTGATGAGATATTTAATGAATTAAATGAAGCAATTGAGAATGACACCTTGTTATTACCCTCATTACCTGAAGTAGCGCTAAAAGTGCGTGATGTTGCAGAAGATGAAAACGCCACCACACAACAGGTTGTTGACATATTAAGTCAGGATGCATCCATGTCTGCAAGGCTGTTGCAAGTGGTCAACAGTCCACTTTATCCATCACGAATTGTCATCGATGACCTGCATATGGCTGTCACCCGCATGGGCATACGGCAGGTTCGCGACCTGGTAATGAACCTTGCCATGAAACAAATGTACCAGCCTACTTCCGCAGTAATGGATGCGCAGTTCAGGGCAGCCTGGGGAGCTTCGGTTGAAGCCGCAGCAATCTGTCAGATGATGGCAATGACTGTTGTCAAAGACATCCGTAAAGAGCAGGCATTGCTGGCAGGGCTGATTCATAACATAGGGTCACTACCGATATTGCTGGTTGCTGAAAACCACGATGACCTGTTTAATGACGAAGAGGCATTAAATAATCTGGTATATGACTTGCAGGGCCGTGTCGGTGCAATGATTTTGAAAACCTGGAATTTTTCAAACGACCTGATCAGTGTTGTCACACAGAGTCACAACTTTACTTACGATCATGAAGGCGATGCCAACCTGGTTGACCTGGTGCAGTTTACCCTGTTGCAGGGTGGTTTTATTCCTGATGATCGAGCACCACAGGACTGGTCAACAATCCCGGCATTTGCAAAACTTGGTGTTGATCCTGAAGTTGATGTAGTTCATATTGAAGAAAATCAGGAAATGCTTGATGGTGCCAGACAATCGCTGGCGGCTTAAATAGCCAGGTTCTTTCTGGCATGGTATCAGGGATGAAACCAATTTAAGATAATCTATAAAGATTTATGCAGAACGGCCGATATATGGAGTGATGAAACCTCACAAACCATTATCTGGCATGAAAAAAGAGAGCAAATACAGTCTTCAGCCCCGGGCCTTACAGCTTTTCCGGGTTTTGCTGTGCGGTGTCATTGCGCTGACATTATCTGCCTGTGGCGACAGCTCTGACAGCACGAATACCGCTGAATCAACAGATATGGTCATCGCCAGCGCGCTATATTTCGACAAGCGTACGCCTGCCGATTTTTACAGAGAAGATTTTCAGGATGAGGCGTTTTACAGCGTCAGTCACGTAAAAAATACCAGCCTGTTACCGCTTGTTGACCGTACCGGACTGACTGTTCATGAGCTGGCCAGCAATGATTTTGTCGAAGCAATGACCTGGTCAAACAAGGCGGCAGAATACCAGCAGTCATATCAGCAATTAGCCGCAAATACCGAGACCATGCTGTATTTCCAGTTTACACGCTTTGACCCGGCATCACCGCAATTCGCCAATCTGCACCGTGTATTTAAAGCCAGTGTACTGGACCGTAATGGTGTTGATCGCAATGATGAAAGCGCCAGTTACAAAGGGCGCATTACCCTGCCAAATCCAACCGCAGCAGATATAAAACTTATTATCGAATACCTGTGGATGTTTACTCTCGATAATAACTATCGCAATGCCGTGCTCGAATCCTATACCACAGAAACAGATTCTGAGTTTGTTCATATCATGAAACAGGCCAGGCTGAATCTAAATTACACAGGTGGCTGTGATGACGTGGAAGTCTATGAGGTTCGCTATAAAATACCGAAAGACTCGGGATTTATCTGGAAAGAAAAAACGCTGGTTGATCGTTTTTCAGCAAAACGAACCGACAGTTACCTGGAAATCTGCACATAACGCTACAGGCTACTCGTTACCGGGCAGCCTTTTATAATTAGCGACTGGTTATGCTTCAACAAAGTCAACAGCTGTCGTTAACTGGTAACCAATATTTCTCACTGTTTTGATAATCTCCGGCTTGCGAGGATTTTTTTCAATTTTCTTGCGCAATTTAGAAATAGCCATATCAGCCGAGCGGTCCAGCGGTGACCATTCACGGTCGGACAATATCTGTAATATTTCTTCACGTTTTATTGTGTTATTAGAATGACTAACCAGCTTCAACAGTAAACGGTATTCGGTGCTGGTAATGTCGACCGCAACACCCTCGGGGGAATGCAGGGTATGGTTAAGCATGTTGAGACACCAGCCAGCAAAGTTGGCCTGGGTTCTGTTTGTTTGATTGTTATTTGTGGTTTGTGCTTGTGTGCGGCGCAATACAGACTGAATTCGGGCAATAAGCTCTTTTTCTTCAAAAGGCTTGGTAATGTAATCATCCGCGCCAATTTCGAGCCCCGTTACCTTGTCTTCGATCTCCGCTTTTGCGGTGAGAAAAATAATGGGGGTGTCTGATGTACTTCGAATTTCCTGCGCCAATGTCAGGCCATCTTTATCAGGCAGCATGATATCAAGCAGGATTAAAGCGATAGAATCATCCGGTAGAAGACTATTTGCAGCTGCCGCATCATGCGCAAATACCACTTCAAAACCATTACCATCAAGATATCTTTTAACTAACCGGCATATGCGCTGGTCATCATCAATAAACAGAATTTTAGTGTTATTCATAATCCTTGTATAAAAATAAATTGCCTCAGAAAAAATTATATAAGTATTTGTTAATAAAAGTAATTATATCAAAGGCTGTGAATTACGTATATAACAAAAACATGTCCATTTGACAAGGCTTTGTATGTATTAGCTGTGTCCATAAAAGTATTTTACCAGACATTATGTAATTGACAGTTCAGCTGTGATTCCAGCTAAAGATTTCACGCTCATGACCGATTAAATAAGTAGCAAAGACATGAAGTAATGGTACCGGAGTGACCCCCCGGCAACCATAACATTTCGTGATTATAAAACTAAATTATATAAAGGTGGAATTGTGGATTTAGCAACGCTTATAGGTGTATTAGGGGCAGTCGGTTGTATTATTGTCGCCATTTTGATGGGCGGTGAAATGGGAATGTTTGTGAACGGCCCCAGTGTAATGATCGTTATTGCAGGTACCCTGGCCGTAGTATTAATGAAATTCCCCCTCAGCAACATGCTTGGTGCCTTCAAAATTGCCGCCAAAGCTTTCATCCACAAAAGCCAGCAGCCAAGTGAAATCATTGAGCAGAGTGTTGAGCTGGCAAACGTTGCACGCAAAGACGGCCTGCTTGGTCTGGAAAGTGTTGAAGTTGAAAATGAATTTCTCGCCAAAGGCATTACCATGGTGGTCGATGGCAACCCGCCGGAACTGGTAAGCAAGATTCTTTCAAAAGAGATCGCACTTTCTATCGAGCGCAATGAAATTGGCCTGAGCATCTTTAAAGCCATCGGCGATGTCGCACCGGCCATGGGCATGATCGGAACCCTGATCGGCCTGGTGCAGATGATGTCAAATATGAGTGACCCCAAATCAATTGGCCCGGCGATGGCGGTGGCGCTGCTTACTACGTTATACGGCGCGGTTATCGCCAACGTTTTTGCACTGCCCATTGCTGACAAACTGGCACATCGCAGCAATGAAGAACGTCTTAGTAAATCAATGATTCTGGAAAGCATCAGCGCCATACAGGAAGGCCTGAACCCACGCATGATAGAAGGTTTGCTTAATGTTTACCTGCCTGAAAGCCAGAAAAGCAAAACCGAGAGCGAAGCCGCGTAGCACTTCACCGGCATATAAATCATGAGTAATTGCGAATGCGTTGAAACCAAATGTGAAGAGGGAATTCCCGCCTGGGTAATGACCTTCGCCGACCTGATGTCATTATTGCTGGCATTCTTTGTTCTTTTATTTTCCTTTTCCGAGATGGATAAAAATGTCTACAAGGAACTTGCCGGCTCTCTGAAAGATGCCTTTGGTGTGCAGCGAGAAATCAAGGTAAAAGAAACACCCAGGGGCATCAACATTATCGCCCGCGAATTCAGCCCTGGTCGACCCAAACCCACTGTGCACAATGAAGTACGGCAGATGACTACCAATGAAAGTAAAATGTTTGCGGTATTTACTGATGCATCAAAAGAAGGTCAGGAAAACCAGAGTATGAAGTCAGAAAATGTTGATGAAAAATCATTCAACGCCATGCGCGAAGAAAGCGAATCAGCCGGCAATGCCAACATCAGTGAAGAAGACCTGGCAATGATCAACCGCATAAAACAGGACAGTGAAGCACTGCGAGAAGCACTGGATGAAGAAATAGAGCAGGGCCTGATCGATATGGAAGTCACTGATCAACGGATTATTCTCATGGTAAGAGAGAAAGGTTCATTTCCTTCCGGTAGTGCCGACATTATCGAACCATTTAAAAATATCGTCAGTAAAATCAGTGAAGTCTTCAGTGAGTTTGACGGTGTCATTATTGTCTCGGGACACACCGATAATATCCCCATAAAAACCTATCGCTTTCGTTCCAACTGGGAGTTATCCTCATCGCGTGCGGTTAGTGTTATTCACGAACTGGTCAAGGATAGAATATTAAAAAGCAAAAGATTTGAAGTTGCAGCTTACGCCGACACACAGCCGATTGATTCTAACGCGACAGCAAAAGGCCGTGCTAAAAACAGACGCGTAGAAATAATGATGGACTATTCAAAAGCGAGCACAACGACACCCAGAAAGAAGGATGACAACACTAGCATGCAGAATCTGGAGCCGGTTAGCGAAACCCTTGCAGAAAATAAGCCTTGATGATCAGGTGCCGTAAATCAGGATTTAACAAACACCGCAGCCGGAATTTTCTGAATTTCTTTCGATATGATGCTTACGCATTTTTTCAGCAAGCGTGGTGCGACGCAGGCCTAGCGTTTTTGCTGCATGAGCAACAACACCGCCGGTATTATCCAGTGCATCCTGAATAATTTTTATTTCCAGATTGGAAATATACGATTTAAGATCAAAGCCTTCACTGGGGAAATTAAACTGTGGCATATCCGTTTCAGAAGGGCGGTTATAATATGAATTAACATTGCTGTCATCAATCTCATGAAGTTCCAGCCCCTTATTGCTTGAGGCAGCACTTGCTCTAATCCGGCCAGGCAGATCACATTCTTCCACCACACCGTTGGGGTGCTGTATTGACATTCTTTCTATCTGGTTTGCTAATTCACGCACATTACCCGGCCAATCATACCTGGACATGGCAACCACTGCATCCTGTGTAAAACGAACAGAATTCTGATTTTTGGACTCCAGCCGTGTGACCAGTTCTTTAATTAATAGAGGCAGATCTTCAATGCGCTCACGCAGGGCAGGCAGGTTAATAGGGAAAACATCCAGTCTGAAATACAGATCTTCTCTGAACTTGCCCTGTTGCACCATTTCTTCAAGGTTGCGATTGGTGGCTGCAATAATACGTACATCTGACTGAATAGTAGCGGTGCCACCAACACGTTCAAACACACGCTCTTCAAGTACACGTAGCAGTTTCACCTGCATGGCCATGGTCATTTCACCAATCTCATCAAGAAACAGGGTTCCACCTTCTGCCATGGAAAAGCGGCCCTGGCGAGAAGTAATGGCACCGGTGAAAGCGCCTTTTTCATGACCAAATAATTCAGATTCCAGCAGTTCAGGCGGGATAGCACCGCAGTTAACAGGAACAAAAGCCTTGTTACTGCGATTGGAGAAATAATGAATGTTACGGGCAACAACTTCTTTACCGGTGCCCGAATCACCGAGAACGAGAACGTTTGCATCGCTGCTTGCTACCTGGCGTATTTCCTTATGTACTTTTTGCATGACAGGACTTTTACCAATCAAACTTCTAAACAGTGTGCTTTTCATAACGATATCCCCGAAAATTTTATTTTAAATACTGATAAATAATAAAATTTGAAGAGTGTCTGTTTTCAATTTGAATAACATCTTTACAACTCCTCGTTTCTCTTGTGTCAAATTTGTAGACTTGATAATAGCCAGTATGACAAAAAATTGGCGATTCGAATAAAGTTAATATGTAAAGTATTGTAATTGTAAACTTATGTAAAAATAATAACGATTTTTTCACATGACAAAGCAGAGAAGTGTGTGATCAACAGACAAGAAAACCGGAAATCATATCAGTGAGTTCATCTTTACTATAGGGTTTTTGCAACAACGGAAAACTATGTTTGCTTGCGTACAGACGGTTACTTTCATTTTCCATTGCAGTGGTCAGCAATATTTTTATATCCGGAAATTTTTTATGTGTCCAGTTGGCCAGCTCATAGCCATCCATATCACCGGGCATTAAAATATCGGTAAATAACAGATCGATCCTGTTTGTGTTTAATAACTCCTGGGCAACACTGGCATCTTCAGCTTCCAGAATATCCATTCCGGAATCATTTAAACAACGTGCAGCAAATTTTCTTACTGATTCTCTGTCTTCAACAATAAGAATCGTTGCCCGCACATCACTCAGAGAATTCCCCGTCACTTTTTTGGCCTGCTCAGTAGCGCTGCCATAATAAATTGGAAACTGCATATAAACCGTGGTGCCTTTTCCCGGATGACTGCGTATGATTAACTCGCCCCGTGACTGTTTGATAAAACCATAAACCATGCTTAAGCCAAGGCCGGTGCCCTTGTTAGTCTGTGTGGTATAAAACGGTTCAATCGCATGCTTTAAAACATCATTACTCATGCCGATACCGTTGTCCTTGATGTAAATACAGACACATTTATCACCCAGGTCGTGGTCTTCATTATGAATAACATCCTCAGAATGTTCTGTTGTTCTTATCTCCGCATTAATCACCACTTCACCACCATCCGGCATGGCATTTCGGGCATTGATAATAATATTCAGCAGGGTACTTTCAAATTGCGCGGGATCAACCAGAATATCGAACAGGTTGTCTTCGATATTCAGTGACATCTTGATGGTGTCGCCCAGCGTATTCTTGAACAGGTTTTTAAATTCATGAATAATCTGCTGCACATTGACATAAACCGGTGCAATTGATTTTTTGCGTGAGAAGGCAAGAAGCTGGCGGGTTAATTCAACGCTGTCGTTAACCGCTGAATAAGCATCTTCCAGCAATTCCATATCATCAGCCTTGATGTTGTGCTGCTTTATTAAAATATCACCGAGTAATTCAAGATTGCCTCTGGCCACGGTCATAAAGTTGCCAAAATCATGCGCCACGCCACTGGTGAGCTGGCCGATGGCATCCATCTTATTGTTGTGCACCTCCTGCTCTTTTTTGTTGTGTGCCTCGGTAATATCCTGAACGATACCGTTTATTTCCAGCAATTCACCTGCTTTATCATAAACACCGATACATTGTTCGTGCACCCATCTGATGCTGTTATCCATGGTGCGTATGCGATGAATAATCTGATATGACTGGCTGATATGGTTCTGTATTTCCTTGAACAAATTTAAGCGGTTAACATCTTCATCAAAGTCGATTTCAAAGTATTTATTAAAATCCGGCGTATAACTATGCCGGTCACATTTGTAAATCTGATAGACCTCATCAGACCAACTCAGTTTTTTGGTTATGGCGTTCCAGCTCCAGTTTCCCAGGTGGCCGATTTTTTGCGCCTGCTTCAACAGGTTCTCGCTTCGACTGAGCTTCTCCGTCAAAAGATAACGAGACAGCATATTTGTTATACGCAGGCTGATCTTGTAGAAAGTTTCTTCATCCAGCGGCATCCAGTTTGCCTGCGGGGTATTTTGCTGAATAATCAGGTACCAGTTTTTTGTGTGCTCAAGGTGTAGCGCGCTCAACATCTGTTGTTTCAGCGAACTATTTGAACGCGGCGCGGGATTTTCCGAATTGTAATGAGAAATAATCGGGTGTTCTGAATTATTTACGCGCTGTAATATATTATGTTCGAGAGTGTCAATAACCGGTGAAGAAAGATTAACCGAGCTATTCATGGAATCACTGGCTGTCTCGCTATCAATCACATAGCCACCTTCAATATTGTCATCGGGTTTAATGAGAAGTGCTCTGTCCGCGGAAAATATTTCCAGCATACTGGACATGGTTTCCTGCATAATCACTTCGATGTTTTTATTTTGCGTGATGATGCGTGAGATATGTTCCATATACTCAAGATGTAATTTATGGTGTTTGATTTCAACGATTGCATTTCTGGCCTTGATCAGATACTGGATACGGTAGGGGAAGGTATCCCAGTTTATAGGCTTGCTGATAAAGTCAGTTGCCCCCAGATCATAGGATTTTGCGATAGATTCTGCATCTTCCAGTGCGGTAACCATAACAATTGAAACATCAGAACCGCCAGAAAGTTTGCGGATGTTTGTACATACCTCAAAACCGCTCATGCCCGGCATGTTTACATCAAGCAAAACCAGATCAGTTTGATGATGCGCCAGATATTCAAGCGCATCAATGCCATTATTAAATTCATTAATATCATAATGACAGTCGGTCAATGCATCCTTCATCAACAGGCGGCTGGTTGCGTCGTCATCAACAATTAATATTTTCGGCTTCTGTAGGCTGTCGTTATCACTCTGCACGTGTAATCCCTGCGTGGGTTATAAACAAAACATAATAACTGATTGTACACAGAATTCTTCTGCTGAAACAGGGCTTATGTGTACAGCCTGAACAGAGGTGCCGGCTGGAATATATCTGACTTGGCAAACAAGTTTCTGGCAATGCTGACAACATAAAGCATGCAGTTTCCTGCTAACCGGCAAGCTGCCCTGCCAGATTGATTCATTCACCTGCGGGTAGGTTGATGCCAGTAACTAACTGGAAAAAAATATACTTACTGTTGTAAGAACAGGTCTAGCCACAGTGTGGCTTATCATTATTTTTCAGCTTAATTAAAAAAATCCATCGTCACCAAGATATTTTTTTCTTACATAAGCCACAGCATATAAAATTTCTTAAACCTGTTATTAATTCATGAACATAAAATAAAAACGTCACATAAAAACTCTTGAAGAATTCGGGAAGATAACGCATCATAGCGAACCATTACTTTTTGTAATGCTATTACATCATGAAGCCTATGTTTTTTCAAAAAACAACGGGATGCACCATTATTAATTTACTGGATAAGAAAATTGCAATTTAAAATAACAGACAGTGAAAAGATATTACTGGTTGAAGATAACCTTGTGAATTGTGAAGTCGCAATCGACATGCTGGAAACCATAGGTATTAATGTCGATGTTGCTAATAACGGGCGACAGGCACTTGACCTTTACGACAATAATCAATACAAATTAATTCTGATGGATTGCGAAATGCCGGTGATGGACGGCTACTCTGCAACAAGGCAGATCAGGGCGCGGGAAAACAAGCTGCGCAGAACTTCAACATCACATGAGCCAATACCAATAATTGCACTGACGGCACATGTTATGGCCACCACCAAAGAAAAATGTATCGCCACCGGCATGGATGACTTCCTCGGTAAACCATTTAGCATGTCTGATTTAAAATCGATACTGACAAAATGGCTGGAAATACAGGTTATGGATGTTCTGATACAGCGGCAACGAAAAACAGATATTACACACTCTGCCAATATTGATGAGATCGAAAGCGACTGGAAAGTACTCGACTATGAAACAATTAACAAATTTTATATCAAACAGAAAAAAGACGGCTCAAATTTCGTAAGTAACATCATCAATATTTATATCGATCAATCATCTGATCTGCTTGCAGATTTAACAGCAGCAGCCGGAAAAAAAGATATCGAATCGGTCAGGTTAATCACCCACACACTGAAGTCATCCAGCATAAATGTTGGTGCACTGGCACTGGCAGAACTATGCCGAAGTGTTGAGAAAACATGCAGCAAAGGCAGGATTGATGAAATCTTGCTCAATCAGATTTACCAGGATTATTCCAAAGTCGATCAGGCACTAAAAGATGTACTGAAGAATGTAAAAGGCTGCTAAGCCAGCGCCGCAAACGTTATTTATGAAGCCGGTATCACGGCCACAAATTTCCGGCAAGCAGCACTAAAAAACACAACTTAAGATTTTTTTCAGCACCTTCAAAAACGGCTAAAAGTCACTACCTGCCCACAAAAAACTTAAGCTAAACAACAGTTTACAACAAACATCTTTTTGTTTCGAAATACCGAAAAAAGCTTTGCATGTTTAATTGGCATGAATTCTGCTTTACCTCTGATCAATGACGGATATTTGTCACTGCATTCTATAGTTATCGTGCCAGATGCCGATAAAAGAGCGTGGCTTACAACTAACTAAAAACAACTGGTATTATTTAATGCAAAACCTACAACACAGGGAAAAAACGACTGGCAGATCTCAACAGCATTTAATCGTGTTAAGTGAACATGAATTAAAACGTGTTTCTGACTTTATCGGCAATGAAGTAGGCATTCAATTACCGATGGCAAAACGCACACTGGTTGAGAGTCGGTTAAGCAAGCGATTGCGCATACTCGGCTTTAACGATTTCAAGTCCTATCTGGATCACACGCTTGAAACTGCTGATGGTGCCCTTGAAAAGCTGCAGCTTATCGATGTACTGACAACCAACAAAACAAGTTTCTACCGTGAACCTGATCATTTTGATTACCTGGTCAACCACGCGGTTCCGGCGATTGTGAAAAAAAACGGCAACAACCGGCAGGAAATCAAGGTCTGGTGTGCAGGCTGTTCGACCGGTGAAGAATCATACACACTCAGTATCGAACTAAACGAAATGTCCACTGCACATAACAAGCTTCCATTCAATATTCTGGCAACCGATATTTCACACAGCTGTTTAAGCAAAGCCAGTCGTGGCGTTTATACCGAAAGACAGGCTGAATCCATTCCTCTTGAGCTTAGAAAAAAATATTTATTACGCAGCCGGAACAGTGATGAAGCACTGGTACAGATGGGGCCACAGCTTCGCCAGAGAATTAAATTTAAAAGCCTTAATTTGATGGATGAGCGCTTTGATGCGCCAAAAAATATGGATGTTATTTTTTGCCGGAATGTAATGATTTATTTTAATAATGAATTACGTGAAGGTCTGGTCAAAAGATTTGAAAGTCACCTGGTAAAAGGCGGTTATTTATTTGTTGGTCATTCCGAATCACTGAACGGCATCAAAACAACACTTGAACAGGTCGCACCGATGGTTTATCAAAAAAAATAGATTTAGTGAGAAAAATAATAATGAATAATATTCTACATATAAATTCTGATAAAAAAAATGCTGTATGGCGTTATTCATCAGCAGATAACTATGAGCTGATTTTTGATGTTATCAATGCTGCAAAAAACATCCACGCCATATTAAAGCCGGGACTGCCAAAATGTGTTTACCAGCTAAAGTTATATAACGATCTGTTAAAAAAAGGTTTTCAACTGCAAACAGAAATGTCGGCACTGAATCTTGCCGTAAAACAGGAGAGCAGACGGGAATTACTGATCGTTAATGAATCCCTGATCATCGAATGTATTGTCGAAAACAAAATACATGCGCACTATCACAAAAAAATCATGTTTGATCTTGAGAATAACGGTTATACAAAAGGTCTGCTAATCAACTTTTCTGACGAGATGCAAAGCGACATAGTTACTACCGGAAAACATTGTTCAGTATTTCACTAACACGCAGGAAACCCTCATGAAATCTGCATCAAAAAATACCGTTAAAGTTATGCTGGTCGATGATTCTGCCGTGGTACGACAGACTATTACCAAAGTACTGAATTCAGATCCGGAGATCGAAGTAATTGATGCCTGCCAGGATCCTTACATCGCCGCAAAAAAACTTCGTAATGTAATACCTGATGTAATCGTGCTTGATGTGGAAATGCCACGCATGGACGGCATTACATTTCTGCAGAAAATCATGTCACAAAATCCTATCCCGGTCATTATTTGTTCAACGCTGGTTGAAAAGGGCGCGGACACAACACTAAAGGCACTGGAATACGGGGCTGTTGATATTATCCAGAAGCCGACAATCGGCACTAAAAAATTCCTTGAAGAAGCCACTGTTTTACTCACCGATGCAGTAAAAGCCGCAGCAAAAGTAAACGTTCGAAAACTAACCACACGAACACGGCAGATTGCACCCAAATTAACCGCCGATGCGGTGTTATCAGGTGTCAGTGGTAAAGCCATGTCAAAAACCACGGAAAAAATTATTGTCATCGGTGCATCAACCGGTGGTACCGAAGCGGTACGAAGTGTACTGGAGGCCATGCCTCATGATGCCCCTGGCATTGTCATCGTGCAACACATGCCGCAGGGATTTACCGCATCGTTTGCAAACAGACTGAATGATCTTTGCAAAATCAATGTAAAAGAAGCAAAAGACGGCGATTCAGTTCTGCGCGGCCATGCACTGATCGCCCCCGGCAACTGCCACACGCTACTTAAGCGAAGCGGCGCACGATATTTTGTTGAAGTACGCGATGGCCCGCTGGTTGCACGGCATCGTCCGTCAGTTGACGTATTATTCCGCTCCTCAGCACGTTACGCCGGCAGCAATGCTGTTGCCGCTATTCTCACCGGCATGGGGGATGATGGCGCAGCAGGCATGAAAGAAATGCATGATACCGGCGCTTACACCATTGCCCAGGATGAAAAAACCAGCGTGGTTTATGGCATGCCTGCAGCAGCAGTAAAGCAGGGTGGTGTCGATAAAATTTTACCCTTAAATCAGATCGCTGCTGAACTGGTCGATAGTGAATATTCAGACCAGCAACGCAAGGCAGCAATAGGCTAACGGTGACAGAGTATGCTAATGACTGATATAAAAGTAGCTTCAGAAATACAGGAAGTGATTTCATCAGGAAGGATATTAAATGTTCTTATTGTTGATGACAGCAAAGTCATCCGCTCGGCAATTAGAGAAATTCTGGAACTGGGAAACATACAGGTAACAGAGGCCAGCAACGGTAAAGACGCACTTGAACTGGTGTACAACAACACACCTGACCTGGTGCTGCTGGATGTTGTCATGCCCGGCATGGATGGCATTTCTGTATTGAGAACATTACGTAAATCCTACTCAAAAATGCAACTGCCGGTCATTCTGGTGACCTCTCTGGGTTCATCAAGTGAGATCGTTCAGGCACTCGACTTTGGTGCCAGTGATTATGTTACCAAGCCTGTAGATTTTGATGTGCTGTGGGCGAGGGTAAGCAACCAGCTAATGCAAAAACAAACAGCAGAATATCTCCGCCTGGCACAGAGCAATCTTGAAAAACAGATTAAACAGCGAACCGCTGAATTAAATAACAGTAATAAGCAGCTGAAAGAAGAAATCGAAGTCAGACTGCTTGCCGAAGACCAGTTACAGAAACAGGCAAATTATGATGAATTAACCGGTCTTCCCAACCGCAGTCTGGCCACCGACCGCTTATACCAAACCTTATTAAAATCCAAGCGGCATAACCTGCAACCCTGCCTGGCTTTTCTCGACCTGGATAACTTTAAATACATTAACGATACTTTTGGCCATGCCGCCGGTGATGAATTACTGCGTGAAGCTTCACGACGCCTGACCGAGTGCGCGCGTGAGAGTGATACCGTTGCCCGCCTGGGTGGTGATGAGTTTTTACTTATTCTTGAAGACGACAGAACAAACAAGGAGCAACAGCGTGAAACCGGGATCAGGCATATTGGCGAACGCATCATCGAGAATTTTTCCAAACCATTCATCATTGAAGGCCATGAGCTGAACGTTACCGCCAGCCTGGGTTTTGCCATTTATCCAAAAGATGGCGATGACAGCAACAAATTAATGCGTCATGCAGATGTCGCTATGTATCGTTCTAAAAATGAAGGTAAAAACACCTTCTGCTTTTATTCGCCGGAAATGTCGGCAAAAGCCATCATGCGAATGAATGTTGAGTCAGAGCTTCGACAGGCTATCGAAAATAAAGAGTTCACCCTGCATTATCAACCCATCGTCAATTCAAAGACCGGGCATATTGTCAAAGCAGAAGCCCTGTTACGGTGGGATTGCGACAAGCTGGGCATGATTACGCCTGACTGTTTTATTCCCATTGCTGAAGAAACCGGCCTGATTGTTCCAATCGGCGCGTGGGTCATCAAAACTGCCTGCAAGCAGGCAAAACAATGGCGTGATTCCGGCTGGCCTGATATGTGTATCACCATCAACGTCTCTGCTCGCCAGTTTCAGGCAAACTCACAACTGGTTGAAACCATAAAAAAAGCTCTCAAGGAAAATGATTTACCATCAGATGCTATTCAACTTGAATTAACCGAGGGCGTGTTAATGAAAGAAACGGATTGCAGTCAGAAAAGCATGGCACAACTTGATGAGATGGGTATCAAACTGTTAATTGATGATTTCGGTACCGGTTACGCCTCACTTTCATATCTGCAACGATATAATTTTGATTCAGTAAAAATTGACCGTAGCTATATCAGTAACATATTAATTTCCAAACAGGATGAAAAACTGGTCAAGGCCGTTATCGCCATGGCGAGAAGTCTTGGCATGTCTGTTGTTTCAGAGGGTGTGGAAAGCAAGGGGCAGCTCGATTTTCTGATAAAAGAAAATTGTGAATATATTCAGGGATATTATTTCAGCAAGCCGGTGCCATCAGAAGAATTTACCACTTTATTAAAAAAGATGAGTAAAGCGGGCCATAGCGTCCAATCACTAAAAATAGTCTCCGGGGTCAATTAAATTGCAACATTCGAATAACAAGATTTTTCTTCACCCCGGTGAGTTCTGCTTTACCAGCCAACAATCACATATACATACCTTGCTTGGCTCATGTATCTCAATCACATTGTGGCACCCCAAGCTGCATATTGGCGGCATGTGCCACTTCACCCTGCCAAGATACCCCGGTGTACGTAGCGAGGACAGAAAAAGAGACGGTCGTTATGCTGATGATGTGATGTTTATGTTTCAGCGTGAAGCATTAAAACACCGGACAAAACTCACCGAATACGAAGCCAAGATTTTCGGTGGTGGCAATATGATGAAATCGAAAGGGCAGAACACTGAAGACTCTATCGGCACAAAAAATGCCACGGCAGCGATGACTTTGCTGATGAAAGAAAATGTAAATATCCTGGTTGCACATGTTGGTGAATTTGGTCACAGACGAATTGTTTTCGATACCAGCTCAGGCAATGTATGGGTACGGCACACAGACAATGATGGCACCAGGCGAGGGAGTATCAATGGCAAAGTATAATGAGATATATGAGGGCCGCTTACCGCAGGGTATGGTCAACAGAATCATGAGGTCCCGAAATGTAACGTATCATCGTAAAATTGCTGCTATCTGCATGGATTTCTGCAATAAAATCTATAAAAAAGCCATTACCACCTTCCGTTGACAGCCGTTTAAATACAACCATTTTAATGGCGGCATTAATATATTCAGGCTTGCCAACCGGCCTCCACATTAAACGATCAAATAAACATCATATTTTAACCACACACCCTAAATATTACCGTTCATCTGTCGATACATTTATTAGTAAGTTTTTACATTGAATATTTGGTGGGCAAGTTTATGTCAGTAAATCAGGAAGTTTCTAAAGACGGTAAGAAGGTATATATCAATATCAGTGGGCGTTTTGATTATAAGGTATCTCAGGCATTTCGAGATAGCTACCGACGTATCCCGGGGCAGGAGTGTGTCTCTTATTATGTCGATTTAAGTGATGCGGTATATATGGACAGCTCCGCACTCGGCATGTTGCTGTTACTGCGTGAGCACGCAAAGTGTCGCGGCGGCTCAGTTTTTATTGAGCGCCCCAGCAAGCAAATTGATAATATCCTGAAGGTTGCAAACTTTGAGCAACTGTTTACTATCAACTACACCTGCCCAATCACATCTTACGCCGGAGAGAGTGCAGGGGCCGAGCATTGAATGGCCTTTCTATCAATGCCCAAACAATGCAAAAAACCAGCTGTGCACTGGTTGTCAGTCGCTCAAATAAAACTATTTTATCGATAAAAAAAATGCTGGCTCCGGCCGGCATTTCTGTTGAACAGGCAAACACCGAGGGAGAGGTATTCTCTCTGCTGGAAAATCAGAAATTCTCCTGCATATTAATTGAATCCGGCCTGTCGGAAACACCATGCAATAAATTCATCCGTGCTCTTCGAATGGTTATCGGCGCTGACTATGTACCAATAATCATCCTTGCCACAATAGAAGATGAGGCTCAATTATCCTATTGCATATCTGCCGGTTGTGACGATATTTTATTCAAACCTTTTACCGCACTGGCACTCAACTCGCGATTATCTTCTTTTGAAAAAACACGCGAACTCAAACAATTGTATAAAGCTTCTTTAAAAGAGCAAATTGTCGCTAAACGGATCATGACCAATGCGATGAATGAACGATGCCTTAAGTTCAAGGAAATTGAACTGTTAAACAGATCCAAAGAAATTTTCAGTGGCGACCTGTTTTTAACAGCACGACACCCTGATGGTAGTTTAAATATTATGATGGCCGACTTTACCGGTCACGGCCTGCCATCCACTATCGGCTCTTTACCCGTTGCCGATGTTTTCAGTACCATGACTGAAAAGGGTTTCGAGCTTGGTTATATCCTCGAAAACATCAATAACAAATTACATACGCTATTGCCAACCAGCATGTTTATGGCCTGCAGCGTGGTCAATATTTCCAATGACCTGAAGCATGCGAAGGTCTGGAACGGTGGCATGCCAGATATCTATGTCAGAGGCGGTGAAACCGGCAATATACAATGTAAATTACAGTCATCGAGTGTGCCACTGGGTATTACCGAAACGGTATCCAATCAGTACGACATGCAGGATATTGAACTAACTCCCGGTGATCAGTTCATATTATTTACTGATGGCCTCACCGAATCTTTAAATAAAGACGGTGACATGTTTGGCGAGCACCGCCTGGAAGAATGCCTGCGAACAAACCGTCAGAAAAAATCTGTTTTTAATGCGCTGATAAGCACCTTTGATGAATTTCGTGGCGATGTTGTTGCAATGGATGATGTCACACTTGCCTGCATTCCATGCAGCGATGAACTCATGCATGAAAACAACATAGACGCAGGCAAAAGCATGCATATCGCCTGCAGCGAGGATAATCGCTGGCACTGGTATATGGAACTCGGTGGCTCAAGCCTGCATGAAATCAACCCGGTGCAAAACGTTATTGAAGAAGTGCACAGACTTTCAGGCCAATCCCTTAGCACAGATAAACTGTCAGATATTATGAGCATGCTGTATCACAATGTTATACAGCATAGTGATCCGGCTGATGCCTCACAGCTTGCCAGTATCCACAGGGCCAGAGAGAACGGTGATGAAAGCAATAATGTTTTTATCCGAATAGGAATTAAAAGAATATATCATAATGGCATACCCGCACTACTGGTACACATGGAGGATAGCGGCAAACAATTTACTCAGGATGCCTTACTGAGTTCACTAGACCACCAGGAAAACAAAACCACAGATTCACATGATAATGAATATCCACTGGTATTTGAACTGAACAAATTAACCAGAAATAAAAACTCAGGAAATCGACTCGAAGCCATTATTTTCGAACACGATAATCTGGTGAATTACTATGGATAATAAACCTGCTGTTTTAGCCGTTGATGATGAGCAGTTCAATCTTGAAATAATCAGGGAATACCTGTCAGCAATAAACATAGAAACAGTCTGTGTTGAATCAGGTGAACAGGCATTAATTGTTCTGAAAAATTCGCCACAACGGTTCAGCGCGGTACTACTCGACAGAATGATGCCCGGCATTGATGGCATCGAAGTACTGAAAAAAATAAAAGCCGATGAAAACACCTGCCATCTCCCCGTCATCATGCAGACAGCAAAATCCGGCAAGCATAATATGCTGGAAGGTCTTAACGCCGGTGCCCACTACTATCTGTCGAAACCTTACGATCAGCAGACTCTGCTGGCTATCATCTCGACAGCTATACGTGATTACCAACGCTACAAAGACATACAGGAGAACCTGGAGCAATCGGCCCAGACCCTAAAACTGATGGAACAGGGTGAGTTCAGTTTTAAGTCACTCGATGAAGCCAGGTGTCTTTCTGCCTTGCTGGCCAGAGCCTGCCCTGAATCAGACAGCGTGGTTTTCATATTAACCGAACTGATGGTGAATGCTGTCGAACATGGCAACCTGGGCATTAGTTATAAGGAAAAATCCCGTTTGATCAGCGAAGAAAAATGGGAAGGCGAAGTATTACACCGCCTGACATTACCGGAAAACAGGGACAAGCAGGTAACCATCAAATTCACCCGTAATGCTGATGAAATAACTTTTCTTATCACCGATCAGGGTAAGGGATTCGACTGGCAGCAATATATGGAAGTCAGCCCCAAGCGGGCATTCGACAGTCATGGTCGAGGTATCGCCATGGCCAATTCAATCAGTTTAAACAAAATAAAATACCTTGGAACAGGAAATAAAGTACGCGTAACCGTATCCAGTAATACATGAACATAACTAACTGCT
This sequence comes from Gammaproteobacteria bacterium, assembly GCA_015488295.1. Lineage (GTDB taxonomy): Bacteria > Pseudomonadota > Gammaproteobacteria > SZUA-229 > SZUA-229. The sequence continues at coordinate 70,483 of WFOC01000121.1, read as the reverse complement.
CACCAGAAACCGTCACCAAAAACTTTTTTGAAAGGGCCGCTACATCTGGCCAGAAACATCAATATTTATCTGAAAAATAATGACTTTGCCAATGCCTGAACGCCCGGTAACTTTTCAGAAAGTTGTTCGAAACATGCTTCGTCTTCATATTCAGGTTCATATTCATGAGCCGGATCTGCTGCCAGTAAAACAGCAGATGCCAGTTTTTGGGCATTCCGGTGATTATGTACCAGTGGTTTATCATCAGATGCATCAACCGTTGGGCTGGCGATAGCTTCGACGATAACATCCGGCAGGTCGATATATGAAGCAAGGTAACTGCCAGCGGTATATAAATTCATACCCAGCTGATCAGTTAATCCTGCAGAAATCGATTCAATTTCATTTTTCTGTCTCAAAGCAATAACGCGAGCGGTCTCTTCAGGCCTTTGAGTTGCCAGCCACAGCAGCCCCATATTATGCAGCAAGCCGGCAAGCCGTGCGGTATCAGCGCAAACATCAGCATTTTTTCTTGCACAGATATGTGCAGATTCGGCTGTGAGCAAGGCACTTACCCAGAAAATTTTTGAATCAAAAGGTGGGCAGCGAGAGGGGTCAAAAACCTCTGCAATGGATAGTGCAATAGAAATACTGCGAACGGCCTGAACGCCGATCCTTGCACAGGAATCTCGCAGCGTGGTAATCGGTCTGACCGGCGATGCCCAGGCAGAATTAGCCGTTGACACAATTTTTATTACAATTGATGGAAACTTTTCAAGTTCTTCAGCCAGACGGGTATAGCCGATATCATCATTGTTCAATATTTTTAACAAACTTGGAATATCAGGTGGTAATACAGGAAAACCCTGATCCTGCTCCATTTCCCTACGAAGTAATTGATGGCATTCCATCGTCAGGCTACCTGGTTCTCTTTCGGTCGACGAAAACACAGTTCTGTTAATGCCGGTATTTTATCCGCCTGTACCGGGCGGCTAAAGTAATAGCCCTGCGCCATATGGCAGCCCATGCTTACCAGAAGTTTTAACTGTGCCTCAGTTTCCACCCCTTCAGCAACAACTTTAAGCCCCAGCGCTTTGCTCATGCCCAGAATGGTACCGATAAGTATGGATGCCTGCGAGTCGTTTGGCAGGTGCCGGATAAATTCCCTGTCTATCTTCAACACGTCAACGGTCGCATCCTTGAGTACTGACAAGGATGAATACCCGGTGCCGAAATCATCGATAGCGGTTCGAAATCCCAGTTTACGCAGCTGCTGGCAGGTCTTTAAAAATACCCGCTGATTGCGCGAGGTGCTTTCAGTAATTTCGATCTCGATAAGTGAGGGCGACACTCCTGAATCATTGACAATTTTTGCCACATCCCTGGCAAACTGTATTTCTTCAAAATGCTGCGGTGAGATATTGACAGCGATAGCAATATTTTCCAGGCCATGCTGCTGCCATTTTTTAATCTGGCAACAGGCCTCGCCGACAACCCATTCACCCAGTTCAGTAATCAACCCCAAACGCTCAGCATCGGGAATAAAACTATCCGGTGCGCGCAGGCCATTTTCCGGATGGTTCCAGCGAATAAGCGCTTCAACGCTGACCGTTTTCCCGCTAGAAAGTGAAATTTTCGGCTGATAATATAATTCAAACTGCTGTTCTTTGAGTGCGGTTCGCAGATCATCTTCAATGGTCAAACGATGCTGTGCTGCAGCAGTCATTGCCGCATCGTATAACATGTATTGTTTTTTGCCGGCTTTTTTGGCTTCATACATGGCGGTGTCCGCCGCCTTGATCAGCACGCTTGCATCACTACCATCCTGAGGATAAATGGCAATCCCGATACTTGCGTGAGGAATAATTTCTCTGCCAGCCAGAATAAAAGGCTGAGAGAGCAGCTCCAGGCAACGCCGCGCAACATTTTCTGCTGAATGATTATCTTTGACATCATTGATCAACATGCAGAATTCATCGCCTCCTAAACGGCTGGCAAAGTCTGATTCACGCAAGAGGTTACGCAGACGATTGGCAACTTCGATAAGCAGTTTGTCGCCAACATCATGACCAAAGCTGTCGTTGATATTCTTGAAGTCATCCAGATCCAGATACAGCACGGCAAATTTTTCCGAACGGCGCTGGCTACTGACAATTAATTCCTGCAGCTGTTTGTTAAAGCTGGAGCGACTGCTCAGTTTTGTTAATGAATCATAAAACGCCAGTTCCATAATACGTTGTTCAGCACGCCGGATAGAGGAGATCTCCTGAACAGTACCGATCAACATGGGGTTTTTATCATCACTGCTGACAAGACGAAAACGGTGCAGCAGGTAGCGTGGCTCATCCGAATGTGAGTGAATAATTTCCTGTTCCCAGCTGCTATCCTGACCACTGCTGAGGCACGATTGAATCGCGGCATCCATACCATCATCACCAATGCTTCTGACAAAATCATCCAGCGTTTTAATGTTGCTTAATGAATGATTGAAATACCGCTGCAAATGACGCGAAAACTGTATATGTTGCTTATTCGGTTCCCATGACCAGTGGCTTACCTGTGCAGTATGCTCGGCAGCCTCCAGTAATTGCTGATGTTGCCAGAGCGCATTTGCATTGCGTGTTTTCTGCAGGGTAAAGAGAATGGTGTAAGCAAGGTTAAGATGATTAACCGCATTACCCAGTGTATCATGATCCCCATTGTCGCTTAAGGCGCGTAACTGCTCGATAACTGCGCGACTCAAGTCTTTTGGCGAGCTTAAAATCGGTGTTTTATTGATGCTGCCAGGCGGTGATTCCGTGGCAGGATTATTGCTAACCCATGTCTCAAGAATACCCTCTATGTCACTGATAGAAAAGGGTTTACTTAAATAAGCATTCATGCCGACCTGTTCACAACGTGCCTGTACATTATGTGACAAGTCAGCGGTTACCGCAATAATCGGCACCGGTTTACGGTTCTGCTCCTTCTCCACCGCACGAATGGCTTCAGTGGCAGCAAAGCCATCCATGTAGGGCATATGTATATCCATAAAAATCAGTGCATAATTATTCTGGCTGATTGCTTCAAGTGCCTGCAGACCATTTTCAACGATCTCAATCTTGTATCCCAGCAAATCCATCTGTTCATACATGATTTCCTGATTTGCCAGAGTATCTTCAGCCAGCAAGATACGGGTTTCATGATCATCTACCACGGTGCCCGCTTTATTACCCATGGCCAGCTCAACACTGAAACTAAAAATACTGCCTTTGCCCGGTGTGCTCTGCAACGATATTTCACCGCCCATAAGCTGTATCAGATCACGCGTGATAGAAAGCCCCAGGCCCGTGCCGGAAAAGTCTCTTATCGCATTCACGTCACCTTCCTGTTCGAAAGGTTCAAAAATGGTCAGCTGGTACGCAGGATCGATACCTTTACCGGTATCCTGTATCGCAACATTCAGGTGAATAAGTTCATCAATAATTTCAACATCAGCGGTCAGTTTGATTTCACCCCGTTCGGTAAATTTGACAGCATTGCTGAGAATATTAACGATAGCCTGACGTAAACGGGCAGGGTCACCAACCACCTCATATTCAACATCTTCTGGAAGGTGAGTTATCAATTGCAGGTTTTTTTTCTGTGCTTCACCAGCAATCTGTTCAACGGCATCAACAAGCAAATCATGCAGGTTAAAAGCTTCTTCATGCAAACTGAGCTTGCCGGATTTGATTTTTGAAAAATCAAGGATATCACTAATGACACCAAGCAAAGAAGCTTCAGAGCTATGAACGTCCTCCATTAACTGCTCAGAGCCTTCATCAACAGGTGAATCTAGCATTGATTCCAGCATACTCATCACACCATTCATGGATGTGCATTCGCTAGCATCTATCGTTGCCGGCTGAGATGCAGGTTCAAATGTTTTTAACTGCCTGACATTATTATCTTTGAATGACTCAGAACGACGGGGAGATCCACCAGAACCGGCAACGCCAGCATTGCCCGACTCTAAACCATCAAGCCGTTTTGACAAACTGTCGTTGATTTTTTTCAAGCGGGCAATTTCCAGTTGCAGCTCTGCTATTTTTTTATCCGCCATAATTTAAACCCGCGCCATTTCCCACCATTGCATATCCATGGCTGTCCATAATCAGTGATGATTTTCCATATCCGTATTTATTAGCACCTTCAGGTGTTATTATATTGGCGGTAGAAATGTGAGGTGCAATGCTACCAGCAGGTTTGTAAAAAAAGTACTTGACCACCCCTGTTAATCGTTCCAGGGATAGTTTAACTGCCTTGTTATCTTCATTATGTACCATCACCCGGTACAACCGTTGTAACATTGAAGCAATTTGTATTTTATTTACTGACACTACGAGCATCATCACAATTTAGCCGAATAGAAATTATAATTAGTTAACCTGTTGTTCGGCCGTTACAGGAGAAACTTTAGTTTTTCTATGCTGTGCCCGTGCTTGAAACCGGGTAACGGCTTAACCATAAAACATTATCGGCTCAGCACCTGGAAAAAAGATAAGCTATTGATTTAAAATAAAAAGGATCTCAGAAGAAGTCACATACATTTCGAACCAGTCAGCTATAAAATTATAACAATGAGGGCGGGGCAAACCCCATGACATATATCGAAAAATCACAAATTGATCTCATAAATAACAACCGGATTTATTCAATAGCAGTTATGTCACTGGCAGCGACAATTTTATATATCATCTTCAATCCACAGATAAAAGATTCAACACTGCTGTTCTGGGTAACCACTATACTGGCCGTCGATGCTTTTCGTATGTTTGCGACCATCTCGTATAGTCTTGCTAAAAAAAACAACCGTGTAAATTATAAACGAGCCAGTCAATTTCTTTTTCTGGGCACAATTCTTTCCGGTTTATGCTGGGGCAGTATCGCTATCATTCTGATTCCTACTGTTGATGGCCCAAGCGCTCTACTGGTCGTTGTTACGTTAACGGCTTTAGCCACAAGCTCGACCACTACATTATCCTACCACTATCAGCTTTCGTTTATATTCGTCATACTCGTCATTGTTCCTTTATTGTTATGTTTACCAATGCAAACATATATCGTTGGTTATCATCTACTGTCACTTGAACTAATGCTGCTGATACTCATGCTTTTTTTATTGAAAAATGCTGAAGTTTTTTATAGCAGTTGTAAAAACATGTTGCTGCTACAGGCTCGTTCACATGAGCGCGAACATGAGCTGTTAGTACAACGTGAAAAAGCCGAGCAATCTAATCGTACAAAATCGGAATTCCTGGCGAACATGTCACACGAACTACGCACCCCGATGCATGCCATTCTGGGCTTTTCCAGTCTGGGATCAAGCAAAGTTGAAACCGCCAGCAGTGAAAAAATTGCCAGTTATTTTTCACGTATCAATGAAAGCGGTCAGCGTCTACTGGTTCTGTTGAATGACCTGCTGGATCTGTCCAAATTAGAAGCCGGTCGAATGAATTTTGAATTTTCAGAAAACGATTTGCAGGCAACGGTCGCCAACATTGTTGAAGAACTAAGGCCCTTATTTAAAGACCGGTTACTAACCATCGACATAGAACCAGCCAGTATTAACACCGTTGCTATATATGATGACGAAAAAATATCGCAGGTTGTGAGAAATCTGCTTTCAAACGCCATAAAATTTTCCCCCGAAGGCCGAAGCGTGATGGTACATTTTGCCGAGGCAACACTGAATATTGATGGCAGTGAATCTTCTTCCAGTGAAATCCCCGCTGTTTCTGTCTCTATCTGGGATCAGGGCACCGGCATTCCTGAAGACGAGCTGGAAATAGTGTTTGATGAATTTGTGCAATCCAGTAAAACAGAACACGGTGCGGGGGGAACAGGCCTGGGCTTATCTATCAGCAAGGAAATCATCAAACGCCATGGCGGTGTGATCAAAGCCGGCAATGCGGCCGATAATGGCGGCGCAGTCTTTACATTCACACTGCCACTTAAACCAACCGTCAGCCTTCTTTAATAGCGAATAAATAAAATTACTAAACCGGGTTATTACGTCAATAATCCGTCTTTTAGCTCACGCCAGTCCTGCCACCTGCATCGCCAATCGTGACAAAAATCCGCCACCCTTGAAAAAACTGCCTGTAAGCCATTGTTATTAATGGGTATTATTTTTTGGCACAGTTGTTGCTTTATCTAATCGCAATATTACCAGAATGATTTTATAAGACGCAAACCGGCCAGGCAGGCCGTTACTCAATCAGCAGAGTAAAACAAAGTCCAACGATGCAGCTTATAGGAGATAAATTAATGAACATGACAGCAGACAATTATAATTCCATCGCCAACCACAACCTGAGCAGTGTGCTATCACAGATACAGGATAACGGCCCTGCCTATCCGGAATCAGCAAAAACCAGAAGCACACAAAATACGCCTCCTCAAGGTGTGGAAAACTATAATGCGGCAAGCTGCAATCAGCCGAGCGATACATTATACGGTGATGACACCGTATCAATTTCATCTGACGGGGCACAGAAAAAGCCACAGAGCCGCTCATCAAACACAGCTCAAACAAAAAAGGAAATCACTCCTGGTATCTGGCTGCAGTTACTGCTGTTATTAATTTCAGCTGCATTACTGGCATCAACATTATTCAAACTGGATGCTCAAAGCAATGACATTGAAAGCTCATTAAGCATTTATGATGAGAGCATTGAGGAGAAAATACAGGAAAGTGTCAATTTACAAAAGAGCCTGTCATCCGATGGCACAACAAAAATCAAAGCAACACTGTTATCTTTACAAAATGAACTACAAGCTATAAAAAAGGATTACTCAGCACTGGACAAGAAATATGTCGCCCTGGCACAAAACAAAGCCGCAGCAAAAACAAAAAACAATGCTGCTTTACAGGATGATGTCAATGTCTTTAAAAATGAGATTTTATCGCTAAAAACTGAATTACAGGCTGTAAAAAGCAAGCTGAAAACAATCAAACCCGAAAACAGCCCGGTCATAAAAACAGCCGCCAGTAACGGCTTAACCGTAATGCTGGCATCGCTCACCAATAAAAGCAAAGCTGAAAAAATCATAGAACAACTATATGCCGAAGGGCTGGTACCGAATATGCAGCAAGCTATCGTCAGGGGCGAGCGTGTCTACAGATTAAGCGTTAGCGGATTTTTTGACCGAGGCGAAGCAGAATCATTTATACGCAAAGCCGGTGAGAAATACGGCATGAAAGGCAGCCGCATAAGAAAAAGCTGAGAACTCTTATCATGAAATTAAAACCCCATCTGTTAAAAACATTAATCAGCTATAGTTGTGTATGCGCATTGTTATACGCACCACTAGTGTCTGCTGCAAGCTATCAGAGCCATAAAAGCATTTACCAAACAGCAAAGGTTTTTATTCGTGATCATGTTGTATCACTGCACAACCAGCGCCCAGAAATTAAAATAGGCAAGTTGGATTCACGCTTAAAACTTAAAAAATGCAGTAAAAAATTACAGGCTTTCCTGCCCAGAGGCAGTCGTGACACCGGAAAAACAACCGTCGGTATTAAATGCAACGGTAAAAAATCCTGGTCTATACATGTCCCGGTAACCATCAACCTGTACGGAAAAGTTCTGGTATCATCACGCCAGCTGCAAAAAGGCAGCATTCTGACGGCCGCAGATATTAAACTAAGAAAATATAACCTGGCAAACCTGTCATTCGGCTATTATGAAGACCTGCAAAGTGGAATTGGCATGAAACTCAAAAGGCGTGTTTCTGCCGGTGCAGTTCTGACACCATCCATGTTAAAAAAGCCTCAAAAGGTCGCACGTGGGCAAAAAATCACAATAATGGCACAGTCAGGAAGCATGCTGGTGCGAATGAAGGGAAAAGCACTGGGTAGCGGCGCAATCGGCGACCGCATCAAGGTAATAAACACAAAATCCAGAAAAAAACTGGAAGGCATCATCACACCAGGCGGAGAGGTAAAAGTTGATATATAAATATTACTGAGTACTAAAGTTTCCCCGGCAGTGGCCGTTAACGTATATGAGAGCAAATAAAAAAGCGTCAGGAGCAAAATTATGACAATAGATATCAATGGGTTATCAATGCCAAAGGTACAGGCACCAACAACAGATGATAGCCAGCTTAAACAGTCTACTGAACAACTACAGAACAAAACCGAGACAGGTCAGTCATCCACAGCGGATACTGTCAGCCTGTCTGACAATGCAGTACAACTTGGCAAACTTGATAATGTGGCTGTCGCCATCTCAGCACCAGTTGTTGATGCCAAACGCGTCGAACAGATCAAACAGGCCATTGAAAATGGCACCTATGAAGTAAATGCTGAAAAAATTGCCGACAGAGTGACGCAATTTGAAAGCATTCTGAAGTCTGAAAGATAAGCAGACGACAAAAACACAAATAACACGCATGATAATAACTAGCAAAATAACATTATAGAGTATAAATCAACATGTCTATAGAAAACGCACAACAGCTAGAAATCAAACAGGTGTTCCAGCAGGAAATAGACTGTGCACGCTTGCTGCTACAGTCACTGGAGCTGGAATACGACGCACTGGCAAAACAGCATGCCGATGCACTGGAAGAAGTCGTGCGTGAAAAACAGGAAAGAATCAATCAGCTTGAGCTGATCTCAAGGCAGAGAGAAAAATTACTTGCTCCATTCAAAACACCGGTTACCGGGGACGATGAACAGGTGCACCACCAGTACCAGTTTGGTAACAACGCTCAGTTGAACAGTTTATGGAATGAACTGGTTGATATCGCAGAAAAATGTCGCGACAAAAACCGCGTTAACGGCAGCATTGTTGAACTGGTTTCAAGACAGTCACGTCATGCACTGGACATATTACAGGGCATCCTGCCTAACACATCATCCATGTCAGAACTATACGACAACACCGGGCAGGCAACGAGATCAGCCAACAAACGATCTCTGGTACAGGTCTGAATCATCCTTTTTCTTTCTTTAAACCATTTTTCAGCAAGACCTCTCTTTACCTGAAAATTTAATTCAAAACAGCATCAAGAAATTTTATTTTCTGCCGATAAATTAATCATAGATTAACTTTGCAGGCTGGAAAATAATATGAGCAATATACTTGATGGTATTAATCAACGTACACAACTTGTTGGCAAAAACCGTCTGGAACTACTCATGTTTCGCCTTGGCGATGGTGAGTTATACGGCATTAACGTATTCAAGGTTCGTGAGGTTATCCGCTGCCCAAAACTAACCACAGTACATTCTTCACACACAGTAGTACGCGGCGTTGCCAACGTACGCAATCACACGCTTTCTGTTATGGATCTGGGGCTGGCTATCAAAGGCCCGGCCGTTAATGAAGAAGACGAAAGTTACGTCATTATTACCGAATTCAATCGCAGCATTCAGGGCTTCATGGTTTCTTCTGTTGAACACATCGTTAACCTGAAGTGGGAAGATATTCGATTACCGCCTGCCGGTACAGATGTAGACAGCTATATCAATGCCGTCACCACCATTAACGGCAAACTGGTACAGCTGATTGACGTTGAACAGGTGTTGACGGAGGTTGTCGGCACACCGGAAATGGTGTCCAGCAGTATCACTGAAGCCATAAACATTGAAGAAGATCAGGTAAGACACATCCTGGTGGTTGATGATTCCAAAGTAGCACGCAACCAGATAAGCAGCGCACTGAAACAAATAGGTGTGGAATGCACAACTTTTAACAACGGCGTTCTCGCGCTGGAACAGTTACAGGCCTGGGCAAAGAGCGATATACCAATCAACAGCAGAATCGCAATGGTCATCTCGGATATAGAAATGCCGGAAATGGATGGTTACACACTAACTTCTGAAATCAGGCGTGACCCATGCTTAAAAGACCTTTATGTCCTGCTGCATTCATCATTAAGCGGCGTATTTAATGAAACCATGGTGAAAAAAGTCGGTGCCAACCGCTTCGTGCCCAAATTCAGCGCTGACGAACTGGTCAAGGTTATCCTGCCGATTATTGAAAAAACTGATGATATTGATGCCAAGGCTGCCTGATACCATACACCGATAAAATCCAAATTAGCGCTATCCCCATAGCGCTCCATTTTACTCACACGACAGTTTTTTGCCGCATGGTGGAAAAAAATTGCCGGCATCACATTTTTTCCGTCATATCATTATATTAAAAAACTTTTGAAATATTATCACCTGTAATATTTTAAAGGCAGCAAGCGCCATTCAATAAGGCTTTCGCCTGAAATTCATTCCCAATTTTTACTTTTTTTGATAGTTGGCACAACGATTGCATTTTAACTAACAAGATAAAGTTAAAGTTGGAGAAAGACATGCCGATATCATTCGATTCCGCTCTGGGGATCCACCAGAAAGCACTTGCGTTCAGATCGCAGCGTGCAGAAATACTTGCATCCAATATCGCCAATGCCGATACACCTGGATACAAAGCACGGGACATTGATTTCAAATCCACCATGGCAAGCCTCAATACGCGCGCCAGTGGTGAGCTGGCACGCACCAACCCAAAACACATACAGATAAACACAATAAACAATAATGCTGAAGTGCTTTATCGCACACCGAATCAGTCTTCGCTTGATGGCAACACTGTAGACGGGTTGCTCGAAAAAAGCGCCTTTGCAGAAAACGCTTTACGCTACCAGGCAAGCCTTACCTTTCTTAGTGGCAAATTCAAAGGCATGAAAGCTGCCATCAAAGGCGAATAACAGAGGAAATAATTATGGCTCTTTACAACGTATTTAACATCGCAGGATCATCGATGAGTGCACAGTCAGTACGACTTAACACTGTCGCCAGTAATCTGGCCAACGCCGATGTAGTCAACACCAATGAAAAAAATGTGTATCGCTCACGGCAACCGGTTTTTTCTGCGGTGATGAATTCACTCAATGGCGACAACACCAATAATGCATCTGCCTCAGTTCGTGTTTCTGCCATCGTCGAAAGCACGGCATCTGCCAGAAAAGAATTTCAGCCGGACCATCCAATGGCAAACAAAGATGGTTACATCTTTAAATCAAACGTCAACTCTATTGAGGAGATGGCAAACATGATGGCAGCTTCACGCTCATACCAGAACAACGTTGAGGTGTTCAATACATCAAAACAGTTATTACTTAAAACTTTAAACATGGGTCGCTAGGCGTATTCGTTTTAACAGGAACCAATTATGATAAATACTTCAACAGAAAACAGTTTTTCCGCACTAAACCCGGTATCGAATAATGCCACACAGGAAAAATCAAATGATGAACTGACACAGGCAGACTTCATTGAACTTCTGGTTGCACAAATAAAAAACCAGGACCCAACTGAACCGATGGATTCAAGTGAGTTCATGAACCAGTTAACCCAGTCTTCTGTTGTGAATGGTCTGGACGAGCTGCAAACTTCTTTTGATTCGCTATCAACAAAACTTACCTCCGACCAGTCGCTACAGGCCGCAGGACTTGTTGGCAAATCTGCCTTGTTACCCGGTGGTGAAGGCCTGTTGACAACCGGCAATTCAATCAGCGGTCAAATCAGTCTTGCCAAACCAACAAGTGAAGTCACTATCAATATCTTCAACAGCAGCGGTGAACAGGTAAGAACATTACCACTGGGCGCTAACGGTGCTGGCGATATGTTGTTTAAGTGGGATGGCTTTAAAGATGATGGCAGCGTTGCAGCACCGGGTAATTACCTGGTTACGGCTGATGCCCTTATCGATGGTAATCAACAGGCAATTGAAGTCTCACTCGAATCACGTATCGACAGTATTTCCATTAACCAAAATATTGATGGCTCATCTGGCGGAACTTTATTAAACCTTGCCAGTGGCCAGTCAGTATCACTTAACGATATACAACAGATTAGATAGATTCACCGGCAGTTAAAAAATGAATTTATACAAAAAGTAAAACATACAAATCACACGAAACAAGTAGGAGAAAACCATGGGTTTTAACACAGCATTAAGCGGCATCCAGGCAGCATCAAGCGATTTAGGTGTCATCGGCAACAACATTGCCAACTCTGCTACCACCGGTTTTAAATCATCACGCGCTGAATTTGCCGATGTTTACGCTGCCAGTAACGGCGCGGCATCTACCACCGTCGGACAGGGTGTTCGCATGCAAAACGCTGCGCAGCAGTTTTCACAGGGCGGCATCAATTTCACAGATAATCCGCTGGACATGGCGATCAGTGGCGAAGGTTTTTTTCAACTGGAAGCCAATGGCTCACAGATTTACAGCCGTTCCGGTGCATTCAAGCTTGATGCAAATGGCTTCGTTGTAAATAACGAAGGTTACTCATTAATGGCAAGACAGGCTGACACCAATGGAGCCATCACCGGTGCCATAGCACCACTGCAATTAAACAATGCCTATCTCGATGCCAATCCGACAGCAGCGGTAAACGGCGGCATCAACTTTGATGCCCGCGAAGCAGAAACAGATTCAAGCTGGTCTCTGGTTGCCGGCGTGCCTGCTACAGCAGGTTATAACTCATCAACCACAACAACCATTTACGATAGCCTGGGTAACGATCATACAATTTCCATGTATTTCAGCAAGCTTGATCCTGCCACCAACCCGAATGAATGGAATGTAAGAACCATTATTGATGGCACACTGCAGGATACCACCGCAGTTACTTTCAACAGTGACGGTTCATTTAACTCACCGTCCTCTATTCCAATCACCTGGAACCCGGGCGGTGGTGCTACAGCAGGACAGTCTTTTACTATCGACCTTTCCAACAGCACACAATACGGCAGTAACTTTGCAGTAAACAGCCTGAGCCAGGACGGTTACACCGCAGGGCAGTTACTGGGTGTTGATGTTGATGATACCGGCGTAGTGTTCGCGCGTTACAGCAATGGTCAGTCACAGGTAAGCGCTCAGGTGGTGCTGGCAAACTTCGCCAATAAACAGGGTTTGAAACCTGTCGGTGATTCTTCCTGGGTAGAAACATTTTCATCAGGTTCACCGGTAGTCAGTGAGCCCGGTACTGCCGGTCTTGGTCTGGTGCAGTCAAACGCACTGGAAGATTCAAATGTTGACCTCACCGAACAACTGGTTCGCATGATCGAGGCACAACGTAACTTCCAGGCCAATGCACAGACTATTCAGGCCGAAGATACCATTACACAAACCATTATTAACCTTCGTTAAATCGATAGTTAACAAAGAACGACTGAACGGGTAATTATTATGGATCGCATGCTTTTTATAGCCATGAATGCTGCCAAGCAAACCATGAATGCACAGGCTATCAACTCCAGTAATCTGGCCAACGCCAACACCACTGGTTTCAAGGCAGACTTCCAGAACAGCCTGAGCCAGCAGGTCTATGGCCCCGGTCTACCCAGTCGTGTTTATGCCACGGTCGAAAATGCCGGGGTCGATCAGACACAGGGCAGCATTGTAACAACTGGCCGTGAACTGGATATCTCAGTCGACGGCGAAGGCTGGATTGCCGTACAGGCAGCAGACGGCAGCGAAGCCTATACCCGGGCGGGTGATTTAAAAATTGATAACCTGGGTCGCCTGACCAACGGTGCCGGCCACACCATATTAGGTGAGGGCGGTCCAATATCAATACCGGCAAATGAAAAACTGGAAATCGGTTCGGACGGCACCATCTCCATTCGCCCCATCGGTCAGCAGGTTAATTCACTGGCAGTTATTGATCGCATCAAATTAATTAACCCGCCAAAAGATCAGCTGGAAAAAGGCCCTGATGGTTTGATGCACATAAGAAATGACGGCAAAGGTATTGCCGATGCCAGCGTTAAAGTTGTTTCCGGCTCGCTTGAATCAAGCAACGTCAACACCGTCAGCACACTGGTAAGAATGATCGAACTGGCACGCCAGTACGAAACCAATATCAAATTAATGAAGAGTGCCGAGGATACAGACAGAGCCGCCGCACAAATTGTAAAAATGAGTTAATCAAAGATTAATTAAATTACGTTATTAAAAAAGTTCGTGGAGAAATATTATGAGTTCAGCATTATGGATTGCAAAAACCGGTCTTGAAGCACAACAGACACGCATGGCAACGATTTCCAACAACCTTGCCAACGCCAGCACCACCGGTTTCAAACGTGACCGCGCTGTGTTCGCAGATTTAATTTACCAGAACGTGGTACAGGTCGGCGCACAGTCCTCACAGGATACCGTCAACCCATCCGGTTTAAACATCGGCACCGGTGTACGTACCGTCGCCACCGAAAAACTGTTCACCCAGGGCAATATTGTACAAACAGGTAATACCCTGGATGTTGCCATTCAGGGCAGGGGCTTTTTACAGATACTGATGCCCGATGGTTCACTGGCTTACACCCGTGATGGTGCCCTACAAAAAGGCCCGACCGGCGAACTGGTAACTTCCACCGGTTACATGCTTGATCCAAGCATCAGTATTCCAGACGATGCCCTGAGTGTTTCCATCAGTTCAGACGGTATCGTTTCCGTGGTCACACAGGGGCAGGCATCACCAACACAGGTGGGCAGTATTCAGCTGGCAGATTTTGTCAGCCCGACCGGATTACAGGCCATAGGTAACAACCTGTTCCTTGAATCAGGTGCCAGTGGTTCACCCATTACCGGCACCCCGGGACTGACAGGACTTGGCACACTCATCCAGTCTTCACTGGAAGGTTCCAACGTCAACACCGTTGAAGAACTGGTCAACATGATCGAAACACAACGTGCTTACGAAATGAATTCCAAAGCAATTTCGACAGCCGACCAGATGTTGCAGTACGCCACCAACAACATGTAATCATAAAACAAAGATCACTATGAAAATCATCAAGTACTCACTTTTATTAATGTCTGTTTTAATGCTGGCTGCCTGTGCCTCACCAAAACGTGGTGATCCGGAATATGCACCGGCCATGCCTGTTAGACAAATGACCCAGAACGAAGCCTCTGATTCAATCTACCAGACCACATCCACATGGTTTTTACTTGAAGATATAAAACCGCGACACATCGGTGATATGTTGACCGTAACCCTGCAGGAAAGAACCGACGCAACCAAAACTGCCAACACAGAAACGAAAAAAGAAACCGACCTGGCAATTGCTTCAGCGACCCTTCTGGGTGCACCGATTACTGCCAGAGATCGTGAAATACTCGCCACCAAACTTGCATCCACCTATGACTTTAAAGGTGAATCCGACAGTGATCAAAGCAACTCACTTACCGGCAGCGTGACAGTCACCGTGGTTGATGTCCTGGCCAACGGCAACCTGGTAGTGCAGGGCGAAAAATGGATAAACATCAACCAGGGCGATGAATATATTCGTTTACGAGGCATCGTTCGCGCCAGTGATATTAATCCTGACAACACCATCTCATCCGAGCGGGTAGCAAATGCACAAATCGAATACAGCGGCCAGGGTACCTTTGCTGATTCAAATGAACCCGGCTGGTTAACAAAATTCTTTAATAGCAAATGGATGCCATTCTAATGAAAGGTTTAAAACCACAACACAACATATTTAAATTGCTTTTTTTATTTATGTTGTTATCTCCTGTTGCATCATTGCATGCAGAGCGCATCAAGGATTTATCTTCGGTGCAGGGCATGCGCGACAACCAGTTAATCGGTTACGGTCTGGTCGTTGGTCTTGATGGTAGCGGTGACAAAGTTAACCAGGTGTCTTTTACCGAGCAAAGTCTAAAAAACATGTTGTCACAATTAGGCATCGTGACACCGCCGGGGGTAAAACTTAAACCCAAAAATGTTGCCGCCGTTATATTGCATGCCACCTTGCCACCGTTTATCAAAAAAGGGCAGAAAATTGATGTCACGGCTTCTTCCGTCGGTAATGCAAAAAGTTTACGTGGCGGCACGCTGTTAATGTCACCTTTAAAAGGAGCTGATGGAAAAGTTTACGCTATCGCACAGGGCAATCTGCTGGTCGGTGGTTTGGGTGTTGAAGGCTCGGACGGATCAAAAATAACCATCAATATCCCCAGCGTTGGTCGCATTCCCAAAGGTGCAATAGTTGAACGCAGTATTAAAAACTCACTGGGTGACACTAACCGTCTGGTACTCAATCTTTTTTCAGCTGATTTTACCACTGCAACCAGAATGGCCGAAGCCATTAATAGTCAATACGGTGCAGGCACTGCAAAAGCACTGGATCCCATTTCTATTGAAGTTCAGGCACCAGTAAAAACATCGGACAAAATTGCTTTTATCTCAATGATTGAAAACATCACCATTGCACCGGGCGCAGCAGCTGCACGCGTCATTATTAATTCGCGAACCGGCACTGTGGTAATCAGTAGCAGCGTACGGGTTTCACCGGCTGCGGTATCACATGGCAACCTGGTAGTTACCATCAAGGAAAGCCAGCAGGTAAGCCAGCCAAATGCTTTTTCAAAAGGCGGCAACACAGCGGTTGTTGCAGATACACAAATCGGTATCAGCAATGAAGATAACCGCATGTTTCTGTTCAACCCCGGTGTCGACCTGAACGACATTGTACGTGCGGTTAATCAGGTCGGCGCTGCGCCGGGGGATCTTGTTGCCATCCTCGAAGCATTAAAAATGGCCGGTGCCTTACACGCTGAATTAATCGTGATCTGATTTAACTGAACTGATATGAATAGCACACAAAGCATTTCTGACGCTGGACTTTATACAGACTTCAATGGTCTGCAAAAACTGCGCGCAAAAGTTTCCGGCCCTGAAAATTCAACGGAATCAAAGCAGGCGACTAAAGAAGTCGCCAAGCAGTTTGAAACCCTGTTTTTACAGATGATGCTGAAATCAATGCGCGATGCAACCACCACAGGCGATTCTCAGGAATCAGATCAAACCCGTTTTTATCAGGAAATGTTTGACAAACAAATCGCCCTGGATCTAGCCAACAACAAAAATGGTGGTCTTGGAATCGCTGACCTGCTGGAAAGAGACATGGGAGGTAGCCAGCAACAGAATCTGGAAAAACAGAAAGCGGCAGACAACCTTGCATTAATTCGCAAACAGATCGAGCTTTCAAACACCCCGACACAAACAAAACTTATGAGTGAACAGGAATAATTATCATGGCAGGCAGTAGTTTATTAAGTATTGGTAGTTCTGGTTTGCAGGCATTCCAGCGTTCACTAAATACCATTGGCAACAATATTTCAAATGTAAATACCGAAGGTTACAGTAAACAGCGTGTCGAATTATCATCGCAGATTCCACAACCAACGGGTTATGGTTTTGCCGGATCCGGTGTGCAGACAACAAGCATCACACGCTCATTTGATGCTTTTATTGAAGGCAGCATTCGCAACACAACATCATCCGCCAAAGAGTTTGAAACCTTTCAGGCGCTGGCTACACAGCTTGATAATGTGCTGGCCGACCCGGATGCCGGCATTTCCAATTCCATGCAGGACTTTTTTAATGCCATGCAGGATGTCGCCGATACACCATCCGACCCGGCAGCCCGTGAAGTGCTATTAAGACAGGGTGATAATTTATCCGGGCAGTTTAATCAACTGGCTTCCTGGATGAACAGTGTGCGTGGTCAGGTAAACAATGATATCCGTAGCAGTGTTTCTGAAATAAACCGCATCAATAATGCCATTGCCAATCTTAATGAATCCATCGTTATACAGCAGGGGCGTTCGGGCGGGCAACCGGCAAATGACCTGCTTGACCAGCGTGACACATTAATACGCGACCTGTCAGAACTGGTATCCGTCACAACCGTGACCCAGGATGATGGTTCGATAAATGTCATGGCTGGCACCGGGCAGGTAATGGTCGTCGGCAACAAAGCCTCCACCCTGGAAGTTTATATCGAAGCCAGTGACCCGAATCAGCTTGGTATTGCTATCAAAGGAAGTGGCGGCATACAGGTTCCAGTCACCGAGCAGCTTTCCGGTGGAAAAATCGGTGGCCTGTTATCATTTCGTGACCGCATGCTTGACCCGGCCAGCAACAGCCTGGGCCTGACCGCTATCAACCTGGGTAACTATATTAATCTGCAGCAGAATCAGGGCATGGATCTGGATGGCGCACTGGGCGTGGACTTTTTCAGCGTAGCACAGCCACAGGCGCTCACACTGTCCGGCACACCCGGAAACGTATCTGTTGCTTTCAATGATATTTCACAGCTAACCAATAATGACTATACCATGCGCTACAACGGCAGCGCCTGGCAGCTAACCCGCAACGACACCAATCAGATCGTAACCATGACCGGCACCGGCACCGCGGCAGACCCTTTCATTGCTGATGGTCTCAGCTTTGAAATCGGTGTGCCACCAGCAAATGGTGATGCCTACATTATTCGGCCAACACGCAGCGGTGCAAACGACATACAAATGACGCTGGCAAACAATCGCCAGATTGCCGCTGCTGCGCCGATAAGAAGCTCAGCAGCAAACGCCAATACCGGCACCGGGGCAATCAGTGCCGGTGTTGTTACCGACATCAACAATGCTGCATTTCAAACCACCGCAGGGCAGTTAACACCGCCCGTGCTGGTCAGGTTCAATAGCGCCACCAGCTACGATGTTTTTGATAACAGCAATCCGGCAAGCCCGGTTTTGCTGGAAGCCGGCATTGCTTACAACCCGGCAACCGGCGGTGAAGTTTTCCCCACCCCCGGCGGTCTGGATTATGGCTACAGCGTCAGCCTGAATGGCGCACCGGCTGCGGGCGATGAATTCAGCACCGAATACAACACCGGTGGTGTTGGCGATAATCGAAATGCACTGCTGTTATCAGCCACTGCAAACCTGAAATTAATGGCCAGTGGCACCGCCACCATTGCCGACAGTTACAACACACTGGTTGCCGATGTCGGCTCGGATACAAAACAGGCTGAACTCAATGCACTGGCACAAAGCCGGGTTCTCGACCAGGCTATTGCTACCCGTGAATCCATTTCCGGTGTCAATCTGGACGAGGAGGCGGCAAACCTGGTGCGCTATCAACAGGCTTATCAGGCCGCCGCCCAGGTCATCACCGTAGCCAATGATATGTTCGATATATTACTCAACGCCGTTAGACGATAAGTAGGTAAGTAAAATGCGACTCTCAACATCACAAATATTTCAGCAATCTGTCACTGCCATGCAGAGCCAGCAAACAGACCTGGCTAAAACACAGATGCAGCTTTCAGTTGGTAAAAACAATCTGTCACCCAGTGATGATCCTGCGGCGGCAACGCGCATTCTGAATCTGAACAATGTGATTGAAACCAACGACCAGTATCAGCGGAATGCCGATTTCGCCAATTCCCGGCTGTACATGGAGGAGGCCGTGCTCACCGAAGTCGGTGACATATTACAGCGCACCCGCGAACTTTCTGTGCAGGCAAACAACGACACACTCAATGCATCCGACCGACAGAGCATTGCCTTCGAGGTACGGGAAAGTATTGAAGCTCTGGTGCAACTGGCAAACAGCACGGATGCCACCGGTGAATACCTGTTTGCCGGCTTTAAAACCGACACCATTCCTTTTACCGATGATGGCGCAGGCAACTTCACCTATGAAGGAGACCAGGGTCAACGTAATTTACAGATTGGTGCCCGACGACAGGTTGCTATCGGTGACTCAGGCAATGATGTTTTCATGAAAGTAGATGATGGTGCCGGCGGTGTCGACAGCATGTTTAGTGCGCTCTATGATTTTGTCATCGATCTTGAATCTAATACACCTTCAACAACAACACTGGCACGTATTGATTCAGCACTGGATTCTGTTCTTGATACCCGTGCCTCCGTCGGTGCCAGATTAAACACCATTGAAAACCAGAAAAGCGCCAACGACAGTTTTTCCCTGCTACTTCAGGAAAATCGCTCCAGCCTGGAAGATCTGGATTACGCCGAAGCTGTCAGCCGTTTTGAAAGACAATTACTTGCCCTGCAGGCATCGCAACAGTCCTTCGTAAAAGTACAGGGATTATCATTGTTTAATTACCTTTAAAAATCATTAGCAAAAAAATAATAAGGTCATACTATGAATACAGCCAAAAAGAAAACACAGCACGCAAATAACAACACTAAAAATGCCATAAAAAAATTACTTGCAGATGCACTCGATTATCAGGAAAAGAATCAGCTTGAGCAGGCAAATTTTCTGTACCAGAAAGTTCTGGAGCTGGCACCGGAAAACATCCATGCCCTGAACGGACTGGGTGTCATCGCCCTCAATGCCGGCATGCTGGTACTTGCCTCAGAATTTTTTAATGCCGCCCATACTACTCAGCCAAATCATGCAACAGTAAATAAAAACCTTGCCATGGTTTATACCAGGCTGTCTGATTACAAAAAAGCAATACAGCATTACAGTTATATCCTGGACACTGACAAAAACAATGGCGAAGTCCATGGTGAGTTAGCGCGCCTGTATATGCAGCTCAATGATACAGATGCGGCACTGAATCATTATCGCTCTGCCTTTGAGCTCAACCCGGCTGATCCCAGAAATTTTCAGGGCATGGTTAAACTGGATGCTCGCTCAGTCACCACTGAAAATATCAACATAGTTGAAAACTATCTGTTGAAGCCGAACCTGCCGCTGGAAGTTCGCTGCAGCTTTTATTTTTCTCTGGGCGCGGTCTATGATGTTTCGGAAAAATATGATGAGGCCTTTGCTAATTATGCCGTGGCCAACATCTCGAAAGTTGCCGCTTTTGATGCTGACAGACATGTTGACTATATTTCAGGAATCATCCGGACTTTCTCACCAGATTTTTTTGAGCAGCAAAAAGCTTTTGTTTTAAACAACTCATCCCAGCCTGTCTTTATTGTCGGAATGCCACAGTCTGGCATCAGCTCTGTCGACCGCTTGCTGGCAAATCACAATGACATCTATGCAGCAGGTGAGCTTGACCTGATTGAACAAATCGCGCAGAAGTTAGACCTTACAGCAGAAGGCAGTCCGGCTGGGCAGGTGTCTCTGGAAGATCTCAATGAAGAACTGCTATCTGATTTTTCAAAAAGCTATCTTAATCAGGTTAACGCCATGGCGCTGAATAATGATTGCAAAATCCCGGCACGTATCACAGATAGAAAACCAGCAAACTTTTTGCATCTTGGCTTGATTTCACTGCTGTTTCCAAAAGCCAGAATCATACACTGCATTGCTAATCCGCTGGATATCTGCCTGTCGAATTATTTCAAGAATTTTTCCGTCGATAACCGCTATTCCTATGACCAGAAAAACATCGCTCTGTATTACCAGCAATATGAGCGGTTGATGGCACACTGGAACAAGGTATTACCCATCGATATTCACACTGTAAATTATGATGAGATGGTAAAGGCACCCGATAAAATCAGCCGTCAGCTGTTCGATTTTGTTGACCTGGCATGGCAGCCGGAATATATCGAGAATTTCGCCAGCGCCCGGAAAACCGATGCAAAAAACAGCATACAGCGCAAACACAATATATATAAGTCACCCGCCAGGCACTGGAGAAACTACAGAAAGTATGCCCATGATCTGATAAAGGGTTTGACCTTGCCGGGTGTTTCCGATGGCACAACAAAGGTCATAAACGCACGATAGCCGGCCATTTTCCTGCTATTGATTAAACGCTGATGCATTCATCAAAAATAATGAAAAAAGATATTAAAGTTATTCAAGTGATGGTCGTTAAGGATACCAGAAGCAGTAAATACACCATGTCGGTCGTATATCTGCTCACTCTATCGGAGAATTAACATGGCTTTAACAATCAATACCAATGTGTCCTCACTGAATGCTCAGCGTAACCTGAACTCTTCATCAATGGATCTTTCCACGTCACTGCAACGTTTGTCATCTGGTCTGCGTATCAACAGCGCAAAAGATGACGCGGCTGGCCTGGCTATTTCTGAAAGAATGACTACCCAGATCCGTGGTATGAACGTGGCTATGCGTAACGCAAATGACGGTGTATCACTGGCTCAGACAGCTGAGGGTTCACTGGACAGTGTCAGTAGTGCACTGCAACGTATTCGTGAGCTGGCTGTACAGTCTGCCAACGCCACCAACAGCGCTTCAGACCGTGCTGCACTGGATGCAGAGGCACAACAGCTGAAAAGTGAAATCGACCGTGTTGCAACACAAACTAACTTTAACGGCGTTAAGCTGCTCGATGGTAGTTTTACCAACCAGACCTTTCAGGTTGGCGCTAACAGCGGTGAAACCATTTCTGTAAACAGTATCGTTAATGCACAGTCAACCGCTCTGGGTACTACAACATCTGCTGGTGTAACCGGCGTTGCGGCTACCTCATTTACTGCTATTACAGCTGGTGACCTTACAATCAATGGTGTTTCAGTAGGCGGAATTGCGGCAGATACTTCAGCGGTTGAACGTGCTGGAAGCATACGTGATGCGATTAACTCGGTTTCCGACCAGACAGGTGTTTACGCGACAAATGATACTTCAACAACGGTCTCATTAACATCAACCAATGCGATAACCGTTGCCTTTGCTGGCCTTTCAGCAGATACCACAACAACTGGTTTAACAGCTGCGACAACAGCAACAGCAACGACAACTGGCTTTTCAACGCTTGATCTTTCTACAGTCGCTGGTGCAAACACAGCAATTGGCACTATGGATGCAGCTCTGGAAGCAGTTAATACTGCACGTGCTGATCTTGGTGCAATTCAAACACGTTTCGAAAGTGTTGTTTCAAACCTGGCGATTAACTCTGAAAATACCAGTGCGGCTCGTGGTCGAATCCGTGATGCTGACTTTGCTGCTGAAACAGCAAGCCTGTCCCGTAACCAGATTCTGCAACAGGCAGGTACTGCAATGCTGGCTCAGGCAAACCAGGTACCACAGAACGTATTAAGTTTACTTCGGTAAATAATGGAGATGGTCAGGCAGCTTTAACAGGCTTGCCTGACTATGGTCATAATGGACTTTTGACAAGCTCTGGCAGCCTTAAAACTGCCAGAGTTTTTGCGGTTTAGTTAAACCGGAGAATTAAACCGCAAAAACAGACGTGCAAACAGCATGAATTTAATAAATAGCGAGAGGGTAAAACTATGCCAATTACTGCAGGTGGAATCGGTTCAGGACTGGATACTGCTGGATTAGTATCTCAATTAGTTGCCGCAGAAGCCGAACCGGTTAATGCACGTTTAAACAGCCAGGAAACTGATCTGGGGTCCGAGCTATCCGCATTCGGCACTTTAAAAGGCGCACTGTCGACATTTGAGGCAAGCGCAGCAAAACTTGAAGATGCCACCACATTTCAGGCTTTTACCAGCCGCTCCAGCAATGATAGTGTATTTACAGCAAGTACCGATAATACCGCCGTCGCCGGCAGTTACAGTATTGAAGTTGTACAACTGGCACAGGCTGAAAAACTTCGATCTGCTGACTTTAGTTCAGGCAGCGAAGTAATGGGCACAGGCACGCTGGATTTATCTCTGGGAGCAAACAGTTTTCAGCTGACCATTGACAGCAGTAACAACACACTGGCAGGCATACGCGATGCAATTAATGCAGCAGCGGACAACCCCGGCATAAGCGCTTCATTAATTTCTGTAGATACAGGCACACAATTGATCCTGACCTCAAATGAAGTGGGGGCCAGTAACAATATCAGCATTGCTGCAGTCGATGATGCACCGGCAGACGGCTTTGACCTGACCAGGCTTGATTCGGTAAATTTACAAACCCTGCAGGCGGCCTCTGATGCCATCATCAAAGTCGACTCACAAACAGTCACCCGCAGCAGTAACAGTTTTTCCGATGTTATTTCAGGCGTTACTTTTAACCTGGCAAGTGCACAAGTGGGCGTACAGGAAACCTTATCCGTAACATCTGATACACAGAAAATCAAAAATGACATCCAGAGTTTTGTAACAAGTTACAATAATCTGGTGGGGGTCATGAAAGGCTTGTCTAATTATGACATCTCTACCAATGTTGCCGGCCCGTTGAATGGTGACTCCGTGGTTCGGGGTATCGAAGGCAGTCTGCGACAGGCAAGATCAAGTGTCATCCCCGGCAACTTTTCAAGCCTGTCATCTTTGGGTATCACCCTGGGTGATGGCGGCAGCCTGACTATTGATGATGCCGCATTAGATGCAAATATCGCCAACAATCTGTCTGATGTTAAACAGTTCTTTTCCTCACCAGATGGCATCGCAAAAAATTTCTCTTCAGCCATCTCCGGTTATGTTGAGGATAACGGCATCATCGATGTCCGCAGTGATGGCTTACAGAGCCGGCTGGACGGCATTGATGATAAACGAGATGCGCTGGATCGGCGCATGGCTTCTCTGGAAGCACGTTTAACCGCACAGTTCACGGCGATGGATATTCTGGTCGCACAGCTGAAAAGTACCGGCGATTTTCTGACACAGCAACTGGATAACCTGCCATCTGTTAACCAGAATTAAAAGCCTTGAATGAACAAAAGAAAACCATCAAGCGAAAAACAATAAACCCTAAAGTTCGTTTTTAGTTTGTCGATAAAATAATTAGAAGTGGTAAATATCACAGCAATTAAGATATTACCGTCAAATTCCTAAACGTTTGCAATCATGCCTGAAAGGCAATTTTTAAAGATTAAAATCAGTAGAGGAAGGTGACATCATGATGATAGTTATGAACAGTGATGAAAGCAATGTAACAGATATCAAGCAGGGCCAGGTAGAAAAAGTATCAGCCGTGCAAAATATCTCAGCAGTACAGGCGCACCGTCAGGACGGCAATAACTTGCCCGGCAATACGGGAAATTCTGAACATGGTGTTGAGTTACCCCAGGCAGTTAACAGTGAGGTACTCGACAAAGCCATACAGCAAATCAATGAAAATGAACAGGTTGTACGGCATGAAATCAAATTCAACATTGATGAAGACAGCGGTAAAACTGTGATAAAGATCATGGACCTGGCAACTAACGAGGTCATCCGGCAAATACCCAATGAAGAAGCTCTGGTATTTGCACGTAAGTTAAACGAAGGCGCTGACCTCAAGATATTCAGTGAATACATCTGATCAGCACTTTAATTGCAGTATTTATAAATCAAATAGTGCATATTTTTTAAATAACTAATAAAAATCGGAGAAAACATAATGGGTAATTCGTTGATGGGTAATAATATCTCTCATTACAACCAGGTAGATCGATTTAGTGGTGTAACAGAAGCAAGCCCACATCGACTTGTTCTGATGTTGCTGGAAGGTGCTATCAGTAAAATAGCCATCGTCAAGGGATTAATGATAAGAAAGGATGTCGCCAAAAAAGGAGAGCTTATCGGCCAGACAATCGCTATCGTCGGTGGCTTGAGGTCCAGCCTGAACAAAGAAGCAGGTGGCGAAATAGCAACCAACCTGGATAACCTGTATGAATACATCGAACATCGTTTGTTAACTTCAAACCTGCAAAATGATGTCACCATTCTGGATGAAGTATCAAAGCTGCTGCATGAAATAAAAGCTGGCTGGGAATCAATTCCTGCTGAAATGAAAAATTCTTCTTCCACAACCCTGTCAGTTGCATCATAACGCAACCCGGCTTAAAGAGACTTTAAAAAATGAGTGCTAAACAATTACATGAAGCCATCGAATACAGTAAAAAAATGCTGATAGATGCAGAAGCCGGTAACTGGAAAAAAGTTTTTGATATTGAAGCACAGCGCAGTGCACTGCTGGAAAAACTGTTCTCGGGCACAAGCAAACAAAACAATGTGCAGGACATGGACGACAAAATAAGAAAAATTATCGCCATCAATAAAAAACTGGAAGCGATCACACTCAAAACCAGAAACAGCACAGGCGATGACATCGCATCCCTCAAAAAGGGGCGACATGCAGTCAACTCCTACCAGCAAAATGCCTTTCAATAAAGCACTGGCAAATACACCCATCGGGTAGACACCCAGGAAAAAACACCTCTGTTCTGCATGTCATCTGTTTTCAGTTGCTTGACAGGAACAGAGGCATAAGCCCACAAACCTGCCAGATCCGGCACCCGCTATTAACACCGACTGCTTTAAAACATTCCGGTTTTCAAAAATCTCAATAAAAAATATCAATCACAGACATGATTGCCATGCAACGCATCGTTGCTTGCCGGTACGGCAGGAGAGGGGTTATAAAACTTTTTTGTATTCCTGGTGAGTTAAAACACCATCCTGTTTCGACCAGACCAGGTCACTGATAATCTTGAATTTGGCAACCGACATAGTACGGTTTTTCTTGCTGGTCGCATTCAGAACATCAATGATTCTTTCACGACTAATCTGATACATCTCTATCGGTTCAAATTCATCATCCATCAAAGACAGGATCACAATGTCCCAGTTACCATTGGTATTTAACTGCCCAAGCCGGTGGCCGGATTTAACTGCATCACCAATAACGCGGCTCTTTATCTGCACCCGCAGGCCTTCACGTACGCCGCTGCCGATAGCATCATAACCACAGGTATGATCATTGCTTAATGCCAGATCAAGATGGTGAGAAACATCATAGCGTGCTATCTCGCCCGAAACAGGCAACATAGTACCTGTGGTGCGCTTGAATTCAGCCGCCAGGCGACGCGTTTCATTAATCAATTTATCAATCGAATATAAAGACATAGTTTAAATCCCGTTATCTATATGCAAGGTATCGGCAGCAACAGGCTTTTTCTTAAACAGAATTTGCATATTTTATGCGCCAGTTATGTGGCGACATAATGCTGACAGGCACTTTTAAATCACCTGACAAAATCTTGTCAGGCACTCATGCACCACACCTAAGTTAATGATAAATATAGATTTAAAAAAGTGGCACGCTCTTTGCTTTGATGATTGCAGAAGAATAATATAACGAGAGTGAAACATGTACAGTCAGATTAATGAAGCCGGCGAACAACTTGAAAATGCTTTTCATCTGTTTAATCAGTTTTCTGAAAAACTTGCCGATTCATACGGCGACCTGGAACAGCAGGTTACTCGTCTGTCAAAAGAACTGGCGAAAGAGCGAAGCAAACGACTTGTCGAACTGGCGGAAAAAGAAAAGCTGGCAAAAAGACTGGAAAGTTTATTCGACGCACTGCCCGCAGGCGTGGTGGTTCTTGATTCAAGCGGCCACATCACACAGAGCAACTGTATTGCCCAGCAAATGCTCGGCAGCGAAACCACTCACTGGGAAAAAATTGCTGCTGATGCCTTTATAAACGATGGTGACGAACTGCGCTTAAAAGATGGTCGCTGGGTCAATCTGTCAGCATGCCAGTTAAACCAGGCTTCTGAAAAAATCATGCTGATCTCGGATGTCAGTGAAACACACGCCCTTCACGAAAAGCTTAATCGCCAGCAACGCTTGAGCTCACTGGGTGAAATGATTGCCAGCCTGGCACATCAAATACGCACGCCACTGTCATCAGCTCTGCTCAACATATCCAATTCCAGTCATCCGGCCAACAACGAAGACCGGCGACAACAGTTCACCGAAAACGCCAAAGAAAGATTGCGCTACCTGCAACGTATGGTGGATGACATGCTGATTTTTGCCCGAGGAGATGTATCCGATGCAGAGTACATGCACGTTGACAGATTCTTTATACAGCTAAAAAGCCTGCTCGAGCCTGGTTATAAATCACAGGAAATTTCACTGCGTCTGAATGACAATTTAAACAACATTGCTGTTAGAGCAAATCAGGACGCACTGTTAAGCGCTATCCAGAACATTGTCGACAACGCTATCGCCGCCTGTGAAAAAAACCATGAAAACAGAACCCGTATCGAAATATCTGCTTTTTTAAACAGCAAAAATAAATTTGAAATAAACATTAAAGACAACGGCTGTGGCATGAAAGAACAAACCCTGAAAAAAATACTGGAACCATTTTTCACCACCCGTACCAACGGCACCGGTCTGGGACTTGCCGTGGTCAACGCCACCATCAACCGTTATAACGGTGAGCTGCGTATTGACTCAAAATACGGAGAGGGCAGCAATTTTAACATCCAGTTCCCATGTGCTGAAGAAAACGGCATGTTGCCCAGCACATTAACCGCACAAACAAATCTGAGAGTAACAGACGGTCAAGAGGTTGAATTATGAAGCAGAATACAGTTTTAATCGTCGAAGATGATCAGTCTCTACGAGAGGTATTATCAGAAACACTGCGACTTGAAGGTTACAGGGTAGCCACTGCCAGTCATGGCGAGGAAGCGCTGGAAATATTACACAGCAATAATGACATCGCCTTGCTGCTAAGTGACGTGCAGATGCATCCTATGGGTGGCTATGAACTGTTGAATAATTGCAAAGAAAACTTCCCGGCAATCCCGTTCATTCTGATGACGGCCTATGGCACCATTGAAAAAGCCGTGCAGACACTACACGACGGTGCTGCAGATTACCTGACCAAACCTTTTGAATCAGACACGCTGATCGAAATGGTTGGCCGTTTTATCTCACCAATAACCAGCTCGCGCAACGATGGATTCATTGCTGTTGATCAACACAGCGTGCAACTCGCCGAAGTCGCAAAACGCGTTGCACTAACCGAAGCCAGCGTTATGATAAGCGGGGAATCAGGTGTCGGCAAAGAAGTGATCTCACGCTTCATCCACGAAAACTCATCCCGTTCATCCGGCCCGTTCGTCGCTATCAACTGTGCCGCCATTCCGGAGAACATGCTTGAATCTGAATTATTCGGCTACGAAAAAGGCGCATTCACCGGCGCTTATAAATCCAAGGCAGGAAAATTCGAACAGGCGCAGGGCGGCACTTTGTTACTCGACGAGATAACAGAAATGGACTTTGCCCTGCAGGCAAAATTATTACGCGTCCTGCAGGAGCGTGAAGTCGAACGCCTGGGTGGCAGAAAAGCCATCGCACTCGATGTCAGAATTCTGTCAACCACCAACCGTAATATCTATCAGGCGGTTGCCGAAGGGCAGTTTCGTGAAGATCTGTTCTACCGCCTGAACGTTTTTCCATTATGCATTCCACCATTACGTGACCGCAGCGACGACATACTGCCACTGGCAAACAAAATATTGAACCTGCACACCAACATCAGCGAGCCGGTATATTTTTCTGAATCAGCAAATATGCTGTTAAAAACCCACGCCTGGCCCGGCAATGTGCGTGAGCTGGATAACGTAGTACAACGTGCCCTGATTCTTAAATCAGGCAACATCATTGAAGATAAAGACATACACATCGAGCACAGCACGCAGGAATTCAAACTGCATGCACCGATTAAAAACAAACAGGAAACATTTGAGCCAGATCTCAGCACTGACCTTAAAACCCGTGAACAGGATCTGATTATCTCTGCATTAAAAGCCAGAAACAGCCGCAAGGAAGTTGCCGAACGACTGGGCATCAGCTCACGCACGCTGCGTTACAAACTGGCAAAAATGCGAGATGCCGGTGTTGCAATACCGGCCTGATAAAACACTAAACAAAGATAAAGCGAACAACGTAAACAGGTGAACACAATGAGTAGTGTAGAAATAAATCAAGTATTACAGCAAATGCGCGACATGAGTTCGATGGCAGGAAACAAACTGCCACTCGATCCGACCGCAGAAATATCAAAACCTGATTTTTCACAGTTACTGAAAGATTCTGTGAACCAGGTTAATCACATGCAAAAAACAGCATCTGGTATGGCAACCGCTTTTGAATCCGGTGATCCGTCGGTAGATCTGAGTGAAGTAATGATTGCCATTCAAAAAGCCAGCGTTTCATTTCAGGCGATGACACAGGTAAGAAACAACCTGGTTTCAGCATATAAAGAAGTTATGAACATGTCGGTTTAAGCGTTTTATAAAAGCACAGAAAATCAGCAATAAATATTTTAAGGGTATGTAAATGGCACTAGTAACAGCAGATGATTTAGCAGTAGGAAGTCGGGGATTTAATTCCTTACCGGCATTTCGTCAGTTAGGTTTAATGATCGGCCTTGCAATAAGTGTCGCCCTCGGTGTCACTGTTGCAATGTGGTCGCAGACCCCTAACTACAGCATGCTGTACGGCAACCTGTCAGCAAAAGATTTATCACAGGTAACCAAATCACTGGAAAGCGCTGGCATCAAATACAAGTTCGAAGGCAACGGCGGCTTACTGGTTCCTTCTGAAAAATTAAACGAAGCACGAATGAAACTGGCATCAACCAGCATCGCCCCCGGTGGTGTGGTCGGTTACGAATTACTTGATAAAAACCAGGGCCTGGGCAGCAGCAGCTTTTTACTGAAAGCACGTTACAAACGCGCCATCGAAGGCGAGCTTTCACAGTCCATTTCTCAACTGAATTTTGTTGAAAGTGCACGCGTGCATCTGGCCATTCCCAAACAGTCCGCCTTCATGCGAAAAATAAGCAAACCCGCTGCCTCCGTGGTGCTCAACATCGCGCCGGGCTGGGTTGTTGATGATACACAAACAGCTTCTATCGTAAACATCGTCGCATCCAGTGTGCCGGGGCTGGATGCTGAACAGGTAACTGTGGTCGACGGCAAAGGGCGCTTGCTCAGCAGCAAAGGCAGTCGTTCGGATATGTTGCTGACCAGCACACAGTTTGACTACACACGAAAACTGGAAGAACGTTATGTCAATCGCATCCTCGACATCGTCTCACCAGTAAGCGGCATCGAAGGTGTGCGGGCGCAGGTAGTGGCCGATATCGACTTTACCTCACAGGAAGAAACCAGAGAAAGCTACCAGCCGGATCAACGCGTGGTGCGCAGTGAACAGCTGTTCGAACAAAACAGCAACCAGTCCGGCCCCTCCGGTATTCCCGGTGCATTAAGCAACCAGCCACCCGCTGGCGGAACACTGGCAGGCGGACAAAACGCCCAGGGTCTGGAAAACGCATCCGGCAATAAATCATCTCGCACAGTACGTAATTATGAAATTGACCGCACCATCAGTCATACACGCCAGTCACCCATCACATTAAAACGTCTGTCCGTTGCCGTTGTTATCGATTACCGTTCAACCGTCAACAAAAAAGGCAAAGTAAAACGCGAGCCATTAAACGAAGAAGAAATGCAGCGCCTGACCATGCTGATTAAAGAAGCCGTTGGCCTGGATGAAACACGTGGCGACACCATAAAAATCGTCAACACACCATTCCAGTTACCCGAAGAAGTTGAACCACTGCCTGAGCTGCCAATCTGGGAACAGCCATGGGCATTGACCCTGGCCAAGCAGTTACTTGGCGGCCTGGTTGTATTGCTGATTGCATTCGGTGTGTTACGCCCCATGCTCAGCAATCTGGCAAAACAGGGTGAAAGTCTCGAAGAAAATTATGCTGCCTTGCCACAGGAATCACAAAGCGGCGATATTAACGCCGGTGAAGACCAGCTCACATTAAGTAATCAGCAACCACCGAACAGTCAGCAACTGATGGATGTAGCCAGCACCATGGTTAAAGAAGATCCCAAACGTGTTGCACAGGTATTGAATTCATGGGTAGAAAAAGATGAGTGATACCATCGATAACGTATCAGGCTCAGAGCGAGCCGCCATATTTATGATGAGTCTCGGTGAGCAGAAAGCCGCCGAAGTACTGAAACACATGGGGCCAAAAGAAGTGCAGAAAATAGGCACGATCATGGCATCGCTCAGTAACGTTTCCAATGAAAAAGTCGAATACGTACTGGGTGCTTTCGTCGAAGAGGCCAACAAACAGTCCGGTGTCGGCGTTGATTCAGATGAATACATCAGAAACATGCTGACCTCTGCACTCGGTGAAGACAAAGCGAGCAATGTTATTGATCGCATTTTGCTGGGCAAGAATTCCAAAGGGCTGGATTCACTAAAATGGATGGACCCGCGCTCAGTGGCCGGCGTAGTGCAGAACGAACACCCGCAGATCATCGCCATCGTACTTTCATACCTGGAAAGCGAACATGCCGCCGAAGTATTACAACATCTGCCGGAACGTGCACGCTCAGACGTTTTAATGCGCATTGCCACCCTCGACGGTGTACCGCCAGCTGCACTGCAGGAACTAAACCAGGTTCTGGAAAAACAGTTTGCCGGCAACAGTAATGTACAGAGCTCCGGTGTCGGTGGCATTAAAACCGCTGCCGGCATTCTTAACTTCATGGACGGCGAAATGGAATCTGCCATCACCGAAGCCATTACCGAACACGATGCCGAACTGGCACAGGAAATCCAGGGACAGATGTTTGTCTTTGACAACCTGCTGGAAATTGATGACCGTGGCATGCAAACGATACTGCGTGAAGTTCAGTCAGAACAGTTAATCCTGGCATTAAAAGGTGCAGACGATGCAATCAAGGAAAAAATCTTTAGCAACATGTCATCACGCGCTGCCGAGATGATGCGCGAGGATCTGGAAGCCAAAGGTCCGGTACGTCTGAAAGATGTTGAAGATGCACAGAAAGAAGTACTGGCTGTCGCCAAACGCCTGGCTGATGCCGGCGAAATATCCTTAGGTGGTAAGGGAGATGAAGAATATGTCTAGAGTTATAAGTTATGATGCGCCCGATAATTGCAAGCCATGGCGCGCACCCAGTCTGGACACCAGCACCAGCAACAACGACTACGATTATAAACTGGTCAATCCGGAATCAGGCACACACCACGAACAACAGGAACAGATTCGCCAGCAGTCGTACGAAAAAAGTTTCGCCAAGGGTTACATGGAAGGACTCGCACAGGGACAGAAAGAAATTCAGGAGCAGGTCGGCCGGCTGAATTCACTGATGGCAACATTAAGCATGCCGTTATCAGATCTGGATAATCAGGTTGTCGATGAACTGGTACAGCTGAGCATGGCCGTGGTCAGACAAATGGTCCGGCGCGAATTAAAAATATCCCCCGGTGAAATCGTCGCCGTGGTCAGAGAGGCGCTCAGTTTATTACCGGTCGCCGCTGCTGAAATAACCCTGGAGCTGCACCCGGAAGACGCAAAAATTATTCGCGACAATCTGGTACATCCCGAAGCAACACCAGCCTGGACAATTGTTGAAGACAGTTTATTAACCCGCGGTGGCTGTCGTGTGCTGACCAACACCTCACGCATCGATGCCACTGTCGAAAAACGCATGAATACCGTCATCGCCGAAGTCATGGGTGGTGAGCGCAAAGTAGATTATCGCGATGACGACTGATACCGCATCCGCCTTTAATCGCAGCGCCATCTGGTGCGAGCACCTGCAAAAATATCAGACTCGCGCACAGAAAGATGTGCCATTGATTGTCGAAGGCAAGCTCAACCGCATGGTCGGCCTTACGCTGGAAACCGTCGGCTGTCAGGCAGCTGTTGGTGCACGTTGCACCGTCGAATCCAGCGAAGGCGAGATCGAAGCCGAAGTTGTCGGTTTTTCCGGTGAACGACTTTATCTCATGCCCACAGGAGACATCAAAGGCCTGGTGCCGGATGCACGCGTAGTACCCGGCAAAGGCATGTACAGGGCACAGGTCGGTGACGAACTGCTCGGCCGCGTAATCGATGCCGCCGGTAAACCGCTGGACGGCAAGGGGCCTATCCACTGCGACACATCATTGCCACTGGCAGGCAAACAGGTCAACCCGCTGGCACGCTGGGCAATCAACGAACCACTGGATGTCGGTGTCGCCGCCATTAATTCATTACTCACCGTCGGCCGCGGCCAACGCCTGGGTTTATTCGCCGGCAGTGGTGTCGGTAAAAGTGTCCTGCTCGGTATGATGACACGTTACACCGAAGCCGATGTTATCGTCGTTGGTCTGATCGGTGAACGTGGCCGTGAAGTAAAAGATTTTGTCGACAAAATTCTGGGCGAGCAGGGGCTGGAACGCTCCGTGGTTATCGCCAGCCCGGCCGACAGTCCGCCATTGATGCGCATGCACGGTGCACTGCTGGCAACCACCGTCGCCGAATATTTTCGCGATAAAGGTCTTAACGTTTTATTGCTCATGGATTCATTAACCCGTTTTGCACAGGCACAACGTGAAATTGCGCTTGCCATTGGTGAACCACCGGCGACCAAAGGCTACCCACCTTCCGTGTTTGCAAAACTGCCACAACTGGTAGAACGCGCCGGCAACAATGGCGAAAAGGGTGGCTCGATAACAGCATTCTATACAGTACTCGCAGAAGGCGATGACACCAATGACCCCATCGTTGATTCTGCCCGTGCAGTGCTCGATGGCCACATCATGTTGTCACGTGCAATTGCTGAAGAGGGCCACTTCCCGGCGATTGATATTGAAGCCTCAGTCAGCCGTGTAATGAACGATGTCATCAGCGATGAACATAAACAGGCCGCACAGCGCTTCAAAAAAATGTACTCAACCTATCAGAAAAACCAGGACCTCATCAGCGTTGGTGCATATCAGTACGGCAGTGATGGTGCAATTGATGAAGCCATCGACTTCAATGACTCACTCAATAATTTTTTACAGCAGGATACTGGAGACGCTTTTGCTTATAACGAAAGCGTGCAGGGGCTGATCGATGTTGTCCGCACCCCCGGAAACTGAGGAATTTGGAACAATGGATAAATTTGGAAAAGAGCGAACTGATCTGGACATAGCACGCCGCCAGGAAAGCAAAGCCTACAACGAGATGGCATTTCGCTCACAGCAGGCAAAAGAACAAAAATCACAGCTAGAGGCATTACTCGAATATAAAAATGAATGCCTGGACGGTCTGGCCAACGCCAGAGAAAGCGGCTTAACACCTGCCCATGTGCGTGAATACCAGTTACTGATGAAACACATCAGTTCGATTGTAGAGGTAGTTGAATACAAAGTTAACACCAGCCAGGACAATCTGGATAAAGCCCAGCAGACCTGGCAACAAAAAAATGAATATTTTGAAAAAGTCAAAGAAGCCAGCAAAAAAGACACCCCCAGGCTTGATGACATTATTTATGAAGATGAAGAAGAAACAGCAAAGAAACCAGATGCTATTGAGAAAAAATATTATGGCCATTTAGGTTGATTTCAAAAATGGGAAAAAACATTACTAATAAAAAAACATGTGTCGTAATCAGGAATTAAAAGATGAACAGATCCACTAAATTACAACCCATTGCAAAAATAAATAAACAGCAGGAACGCAGCGCAGGCCGCCTGCATGGTGAAACCATTCGTCAGGCCGAACAGCAGCAGAAACAACTTGATGAATTAATTAATTATCGCGACCACTATTCAAAAGCTTTCCTGGCCGCCAGTGAAGCCGGATTATCAGTGGTACAGATGCAGGAATACAAAATTTTCATTAACCGTCTTGATGAGGCTATCGCGCAGCAGAAGTTACAGGTCAATCATGGCCAGATCCGGTGCGAAACCAGTCAGAAAGAATGGATGCAGAAACGCAGCAAAAGCAAGATGATCGATAAAGTCATCGAAAGCCGGCAGAAAATTGAACATCAGGAAATGGAAAAACGCGAACAGACAGAACTGGAAAACATGCCACACAAAGCCTTTAGCAACCTGTGACCAGAACACCGATAAAACTGGCACGTAGTTTGCTCCAGGAATAACTATATACCGTTACGTGATGATAAATAAATATGAATAATTCAATAAATATAGCCAGCAGCAATCCGCAAAAAACCAGCGATGCCATTATCTCATCCACAAAAAAAACGGAGCAGAATACGGCAAACAGTAGCGAGGCAGGTGAACTGGAAGCCAGCGCCCGCTCATTTCATGACTCCATACGAAAGGCCTATGACGACTCAAAAAACAACGCTGAAGCAGAAAATTCAGAAACCGGTGATAACGAAATCAGCGGCAACAACTTGCCGGATGAAGACGATTTTCCCAAATTAGCGGCAGATGATGACCGCCCGCTAGTGCCGGGTGGTTTGTACCTGAGCGGTGAATTAAACACAAAAAACACCGCCGCCACAGATGCTGATATAGAAAATGCTATCGACAGCGATGCCGAAAACGACCTTAAACTGGCATCAACCATACTGGCTGCCGCTAATACCACAGACGCTTCCGTAAAGTCCGGTGAAACCGCCTCACAGCTGAAATCTCTAGTAAACGGCGAAACCGCTGCTGACAGAAAAAAAGCATCCCTTACCCGCAGCACCGGTGCAACAGCAGGCCTTGATGGCAGCACAGAAAAAACGCTGGACTTAAAAGCCGAGACAATACCGGTAAAAACCGAATCCCTCACATTAACGGCGGACAAATTCCAGACCCTGATCAACACCGGCACACAACAGCAAGCGCTGCAAAATATTCAGACATCATTGTTACTGCAGGCCGCTTCAGCGCAAGCAGAGGCAGGTGATGATGCACTGCCGCTGATAACAAATACCGCCACAAACAGCTTTTCAAGCATGAATTTACAGGCTGCTGCCGCACCGCCGGGAATTGCCGAAGCTTTTGGCCGACCGGGCTGGTCACAGGCAATGGGAAAGCAGATATTAATGATGGTCAATCAGAATATCAGCAGCGCCGAAATACGCCTGAACCCGGCGCACCTGGGGCCAATTGAAGTACTCATCGACATGAGTGAAGAACAGGTGAGTGTCTCCATGAGCAGTCGCCACGCCGTGGTTCGTGATGCCATGGAACAGGCCTTGCCAAGATTGCGTGAAATGCTGGAGCAAAACGGCTTTTCACTGGCCGATGCCGATATTTCAGAACACGCCTTTGCCGAACAGCGCGAGCAGAATGCCGACGGTAAAAATAATGCCGCCTCTGTCAGCAGCATCGAGCAGGCCGTGAATGCTGACGGCAGCCAGCAGGCCATGAAGCAGGCAGCCATATCGACAAGCATGGTCGATTATTATATTTAGCGATAAAAAAGTTGGCAGTTCTCAGTAAAAATCTAACTGCATCACTTACATAACCAACCATGTAGTTCTTTTATTTTTAACTGATAACTGCCGGCTGCTAACTGCCAATTTCCCTGACTTTAGTCACAGGACAAATTTCTGACACCGCTTTCAAATCGTCTGTCAAATTCCCATCGCCCCATAAAAACATCATGTAACACACTGTATTTCATAGTAATTTATCGCAAATAAATGATTGGCACGACATTTGCTTTTATCTTTCACAGACAAAGATATTAACAGCATTAAGGGTGAAAAAATCGTGGCCAAGAAAGACGCAGAAGTAGATACAGAAGAAAAAGGCAAAGAAGAAGCATCAAAAAAGGGCGGCTTATCAACAGTAAAAATCATCATCATCGTTGTAACACTGACACTGCTGCTGGGCGGCGGTCTGGTCGGCGGCACTTTTTACTTCGTCTCCAACATGAACCAGACACAGGCTTCAAACAGCAAAGACGGTGCCAGCAAAACCGCAGAAGGTGAAGAAGGGGGAGAGCTTGATAAAGAAGAGGCCGCAGAAAACAAGGTTCTGGAAACACCACACTATTTTTCAATGGACCCCAAATTTGTTGTCAGTTTCAGCAACCAGAAATATGCACGCTTTATGCAGTTCTCTCTGGAGATCATGTCGCGTGATGCCGAAGTTATCCAAAAAGTTGAAGAACATAATCCCGTCATTCGCAGCAGTTTGCTCATGCTTTTTGGCACCCAGGGTTATGACGAAATGGTAACCCGCGAAGGCAAGGAAAAATTACTGAAAGATACGGCAGCAGACATCAATAAAACACTGCAAACCGTCACCGGCAGCTCCGATATGGCAACAGCCATCGAAGCGGCTTACTTCACTTCTTTTGTTATTCAGTAGAGGCTTTAAACGTGAACGAACATTTGTCACAGGACGAAATCGACACACTACTAAACGGTGTCGACAGCGGCGACGTTGAAACATCGTCAGACATCATGGACACAGGTGATGCTGAATCGTATGACCTGGGAAGTCAGGATCGTATTATTCGTGGCCGCATGCCAACCCTGGACATGATCAACGAGCGCTTCATCCGCTCAATACGCATCAGCATGTTCAACATGTTGCGTCGCACTACCGAGATCACAACCAGCGGTGTCAAAATGGTCAAGTTCTCGGAATATGTGCGTGGTCTTTTCATGCCCACCAGCTTGAACCTGATTCACATCAACCCGCTGCGTGGCACCGGCCTGTGCGTGATCGATCCAAACCTGGTATTTGCCACCGTGGATAATTTCTTTGGCGGGGACGGCCGCTACCACACGCGTATCGAAGGTCGTGAATTCACCCCGACTGAAAATCGCGTGGTGCAGATATTACTTGACCTGCTATTCAGCGATCTGAAAAAAGCCTGGCAGCCGGTCATGGATTTAAATTTTGAATTCCAGAGCACCGAGATCAACCCACAGTTTGCCAACATCGTCAGTCCCACCGAAGTCGTTGTGGTATCAACCTTCAAAATGGAGCTGGAAGGTGGCGGCGGCGAGTTTCATATCGTCATGCCTTATTCCATGCTGGAGCCAATCCGCGAACTTCTCGATACCGGCATGCAAAGTGACCAGGTCAATATCGACCACCGCTGGATCAATACACTGAAAGAAGAAATGAAACAGGCCAGTGTCGAGATCGACTGTTCGATGGGACACACAAAACTCAGCCTGGGCGAAGTGCTGAATCTTAACGATGGGGATGTTATTCCCATCGACCTTCCTGACATGGTCACAGTGCGGGCAGCTCAGGTTCCTATTTTCAGAGGCACACTTGGAAATTCAAACGGCAAAAACGCTATACAGTTCGTCGAAGCAATCGCTCGACCTGAATATTCAAATGATTAATTTACGAGGATTTAAATAATGAGCGAAGAAATATCAGAAACACCAAACAACGAACCGGCCGCTGATGACTGGGGCGCAGCCATGGAAGAGCAGAGCTCCAGCGATGTAGGCACCCAGGCCGACAAGGCCGCCGCACAGGAGCAGGCGGACGCAGATTATGAACGAGCAGCATTCAAGGATCTGAACGATAACGGCAACCAGCTGGCCTCCAGCATTGAAACCAATCTGGATGTCATCCTGGATATTCCGGTAACCCTGTCGATGGAAATAGGCCGCACCGAATTACCGATTAGCAGTTTGCTGCAACTCAACCAGGGTTCAGTCGTTGAGCTTGATCGACTGGCCGGTGAACCAATGGATGTATTAATCAACGGCACCTTAATTGCTCACGGCGAAGTTGTTGTCATCAATGAGAAGTTCGGCATCCGCCTGACTGATGTTATCAGCCCGGCTGAACGCGTTAAAAAACTAAGATAGATCACTGATCAAAATATGAAATTCGACAAACACATAAGCGCTACTCTGAGCACATTTTTATTCATGCTTCCTGCACAGGCTTTTTCTGAAGAAGAAAAAACCGCAGCCGCTGTAAAAGCAACAGGCACATTAAATGCCGACCCGATGAGTGGTGGCTATCTGATGCAACTGGTCATTGGTTTGTTTATCGTGCTGTTCTGCATCATCGTGCTGGCATGGTTTGCGAAAAAAATGAAACACTTTAATTCCATGGCAGACGGCTCACTGAAAGTGCTTGGCGGCCTGAGCATGGGCTCACGTGAAAGAGTTGCACTGTTACAGGTTGGCGACAAACAGTTACTGATCGGTATTTCTCCTGGCCGAATCAACACACTCCATGTGCTAGACACACCGATAGAAATGACAAACCAGCCATCTGCTAACAACATGGAAAATACCACAGACAGGACAACCAGCACCGGCTTTTTGGACAAGTTTAAAAGCGCAATGGCTGACGCAAGCAACACATCGCTAAAGAAATAATCATCATGCTTAAACTTTTTTTTACTTTAGCCTTCGTCCTTTTACCCGCTGGCAGTGTGTGGGCCGCCCCCGGACTGACTGCATTAACGGTTACCCCGACAGCCAATGGTGGCGAGACCTACACCGTTACCATTCAGATTCTGGCAATGATGACCGTGCTCAGCCTGCTGCCCGCAGCACTGATCATGACCACATCATTCACCCGCATCATCATCGTGCTTTCTATTTTGCGACAGGCACTAGGCACCGCACAAACACCTTCAAACCAGATTCTTCTTGGCCTGGCACTGTTTTTAACTTTTTTCATCATGGCACCAATTTTTGAAACAGCCTACAACAACGGCGTTAAACCTTATCTTGATGAACAGATGAGTTCTGAAGTCGCGTTCGAAAAAGCATCAGAGCCTTTTTATGACTTCATGCTGAACCAGACACGTGAATCCGATCTGGCAATGTTCGCTGAAATCTCCGGCCGGGGAAAACTTGATCCGAACAAACGCGTGCCTTTTTCATTGCTGTTGCCATCGTTCGTTACCAGTGAATTAAAAACAGCATTCCAGATCGGTTTTCTGATTTTCATTCCTTTTCTTATTATCGATATCGTGGTCGCCAGCGTGTTGATGTCCATGGGTATGATGATGTTGTCACCGATGATCATCTCACTGCCATTCAAATTAATGCTGTTTGTTTTGATCGATGGCTGGTCACTGATTATGGGCACGCTGGCATCAAGTTTTTATGTCTGATGGAAGAGGGAGATAAATAATGACACCTGAAGTAGTACTTGATGTTGGCCGCGAAGCGTTATGGGTTATCGCATTGCTTTCAGCACCGCTTTTGTTATCCGCGCTTGCTGTCGGCCTGCTGGTTGGCATGATTCAGGCAGCAACACAGATTCAGGAGATGACATTAACCTTCATTCCAAAACTGATCGTACTGGCGCTGACCCTGCTCATCGCCGGCTCATGGATGCTAAACCTGATCGTCGATTTCAGCACCGTTCTGATACAGAGTATCCCGGAGTTGATCGGGTGAATATTACCGGTGCCGAACTGCTTTCATGGATATCCTCATTATTGTGGCCGTTCATGCGCATCAGTGCGATGTTTGTTGCCGCACCAATTTTTTCTGCTCGCAGTGTGCCGGTGCGTATCCGCGTACTGCTGGCATTTTTTATTTCATGGTTATTGCTGCCGGTTATCCCGACACCACCCGCTGTCGACCTGATCAGCGGTGAAGCGCTGGTGATCAGCATCTCGCAAGTTATTATCGGTGTTGCCATGGGCTTTATTCTGCAGATGGTTTTTTCCGCCTTTGTTATTGCCGGGCAGAGTGTCGCTACCGCCATGGGTCTGGGTTTTGCTTCCATCGTCGATCCGCAGAATGGTGTGCAGGTGCCGGTCATCAGTCAGGCATTTCTCATCATGGTAACGCTGGTTTTTCTGGCACTTAATGGCCATCTTGTTTTTATTGAAGTGCTGGCAAAAAGTTTTCACAACATGCCAATCGGCGCAACGTTTCCTTCACAGGATGCTTTATGGCAACTGGTGAACTGGGGCAGTGACATGTTCACCGGCGGCATGCTGGTCGCCTTACCAGCCGTTGCTGCGTTACTGCTGGTAAACCTGGCCTTTGGCATAACCTCTCGTGCAGCACCACAGCTGAATATTTTTGCCGTCGGTTTCCCGATTATGATCATGGTTGGCATCGCCTTTCTTATTCTTACGCTGCCGACTATTACCGGTCACTTAAGCCATCTGTTAACGCAGGCTGTTGACCTTATCCAGACACATATATTGGCGATGTAGACATGTCAGAAGAAACTGGACAGGAAAAGAGTGAACAACCCACCGCCAAGCGTCTCAAGGAGACGCGGGAAAAAGGCCAGGTACCGCGTTCGAAAGAACTCAACACCATGATGTTGCTGATGGGTTCGGCCGCCGGTTTCATCTTTATGGGCGACAGCGTGCTCGGCGGTATACGCGATTCATTCAAAAAAAGCCTGACCATACAAAATGCACAGGAACTCACCTCTGATGGCATCATCAAGATGCTAAGTGATGCGTTGCTAGAAAGTTTAATGATTATCTCGCCACTGCTTTTACTGTTTACCGTTATCGTTCTGCTGACCCCGCTGGGCATTGGCGGCTGGTCTTTCAGCATGAAAGCAGTCAGTTTTAAATTTGAAAAAATCGATCCGATCAAAGGCATGGGACGCATCTTTTCTCTCAAAGGCCTGATGGAACTGGCAAAAGTTCTGGCGAAATTTGCACTGGTCAGCGCCATTTCTGCCGCCATCATCTGGTCAGTCATTGATGAATTACTGGGTCTGGGCAACGAGCCGATGGATGCAGCACTGCTGCATGTTGCCACCTTATGCGGCTGGGCCTTTCTTGCCTGCAGCTCGGCACTGATTCTGGTGGCACTGATCGACGTGCCGTTCCAGATCTGGCAGCACACCAAACAACTGAAAATGACCAAGCAGGAAATTAAAGACGAAAGCAAGGAAACCGAGGGCCGCCCGGAAGTGAAAGGCCGCATCCGTGCCCTGCAGCAGGAAATCGCACAGCGCCGCATGATGGAAGAGGTGCCAACTGCTGACGTTATCCTCACCAACCCGACACATTATGCTGTGGCACTGAAGTACGACCAGTCCAGCAATGGCGCACCGGTAGTCGTCGCCAAAGGTGCCGACCTGGTGGCTTTCAATATTCGCTCCGTTGCCGAACAAAACGGTGTCGCTATCGTCTCCGCACCGCCTCTGGCACGTGCGCTGTACGCCAGCACCGAGATCAACCAGGAAATTCCTGCCGGTCTGTATGTTGCGGTGGCAACCATTCTGACCTACGTCTATCAACTGAAAACCGTGTACGAACACGGCGGTGTAACCCCGGAAAAACCGGATGACCTGCCGATACCGGATGAGTTGAAAGACGTATTAAAAAACGATGACTAATAAGTAAAACACGAGATTAACGATATGAATAACAGTGCCGTTCTACCAATGAAACCTGCCGTGTCTTTTTATGGACTGGGTATTCCTTTCCTACTGGTTTCAATGCTGGCGATGATGGTTTTGCCGATGCCGCCATTCATGCTGGACCTGTTCTTCACGTTTAATATTGCACTGTCACTGGTGGTTTTGCTGGTTGTTATCTACACCGTCCGGCCGCTGGATTTTTCGGTCTTTCCAACCATTCTGCTGGCCGCCACATTATTACGCCTGTCGCTCAACGTTGCATCAACACGTGTTGTTCTGCTGGAAGGTCATACCGGCGGCAATGCTGCAGGTAACGTCATTCAGTCTTTTGGCGAATTTGTTGTTGGCGGCAACTACGCGGTAGGCCTAGTGGTATTCGCCGTGCTTACCATCATCAACTTTGTGGTGGTGACAAAAGGTGCCGGACGAATCTCGGAAGTAAGCGCACGCTTTACACTGGATGCCATGCCCGGCAAACAAATGGCGGTTGATGCCGATCTTAACTCCGGTCTCATCACACAGGATGAAGCACGTGCCAGACGACAGGAAATTTCCGGTGCGGCCGATTTTTACGGGGCAATGGACGGTGCCAGTAAATTTATTCGTGGTGATGCGGTTGCCGGCATTCTGATTTTATTTATCAATATCATTTTCGGCCTGGGCATCGGCATGGTGCAACATGGCCTGGATTTTTCAAAAGCGGCTGAATACTACACCCTGTTAACCATCGGTGACGGCCTGGTGGCTCAGATTCCTTCACTGATTTTATCCACCGCTGCCGCTATTGCGGTAACTCGCGACTCTACATCGAAAGACATGGGCGATCAGGTGATCGGCCAGTTATTAAACAAACCCAAGCCGGTAGCAATCACTGCCGCTATCGTTGGCGGCCTGGGGTTGATTCCTGGCATGCCTAATCTTGTGTTTTTAACCCTGGGCCTTATTTTTGGCGCACTGGCATATTACATGCAGAAAATTAATGAGCGCAATGAACAAATTGAAGTCGAAGAAGTTAATGAAGAAGAAATCGAACCACAGAATAAAGATTTAAGCTGGGACGATGTCCCGATGGTTGATGTGGTTGGTCTGGAAGTCGGCTATCGCCTGATTCCAATGGTCGATAAAAACCAGGGTGGACAAATGATGTCACGCATTAAAGGCGTGCGCAGAAAACTGTCACAGGAACTTGGCTTCCTCATTCAACCGGTACACATCAGAGATAATCTCGACCTTTCTCCCAACGCCTATCGCATCATATTAATGGGCGTGCCGGCAGGTGAGGGCGAGGCCTACCCTGAAAAAGAGCTGGCGATTAACCCCGGCCAGGTATTCGGCAACATTAAAGGCATTCAGACAAAAGATCCGACCTTCGGCCTGGAAGCGGTGTGGATTGACCCTGGCATGCGCGAGGAAGCACAAACCCTGGGTTACACCGTGGTCGACAGCAGCACCGTGGTTGCCACCCATTTAAGCCATCTGCTGAATAAACATGCTCATGAGCTGATCGGCCATGAAGAAGTACAGCAACTGCTGGATATGGTTGCCAAACAGTCACCAAAACTGATCGAGGATCTGGTACCGAAAGTGCTGCCACTGGGTATTGTGGTCAAGGTTCTGCAGAACCTGCTGGCCGAAGGCGTGCCGATTCGCGATATGCGCACCATCGCCGAAACTTTGGCGGAGCATGCTGCTGAAAGCCAAAACTCTGACGTTCTTACCGCTGCTGTCCGTGCCGCCATGTCCCGCCAGATCTACCAGCACATCAATGGTATGGATCAGGAAATGGGCGTGATCACCCTCAGCCCAGAACTCGAACAGATTTTACAACAATCCGTGCAAAGCGCGTCAGACATGGGTCTGGGCATGGAACCGGGGCTGGCAGAACAGATGATTCAGGAACTTAACGTCTGTATCAAACAGCAGGAAATGGACAATAAAGCCGCTGTTTTACTGGTGTCTCCGGTCATCAGAACACAGCTTGCCCGCCTGCTGAAGAACTTGGCACCAAATCTGCATGTATTGTCATATAACGAAGT
The DNA here is from genome assembly GCA_015488295.1 of Gammaproteobacteria bacterium. Taxonomy (GTDB): domain Bacteria; phylum Pseudomonadota; class Gammaproteobacteria; order SZUA-229; family SZUA-229. The sequence goes on along the minus strand of WFOC01000121.1, from coordinate 25,861 downwards.
ACCTGACAGTAAAAACATCAAAGTTGTTGCCGCTGTCGGTGGTCAGAAAGTAGCAGCAGCCTAACAGCCGCTCAGTGGAATGCGGGAGTACAGCATGAACATGAATCCAGTTAAAAATTTGATAATCCGCGGGTATACATCATGAAAATGAAACGTTACTTTGCACCCGATACACGTCAGGCGCTACGCGCACTGCGTGATGAACAGGGTCCGGATGCCGTTATTCTGTCAAATCGCCGTGTTAATGGCGGTGTTGAAATCATCGCTGCCATGGATTACGAGGATTCAATGGTGAACACCTCACTGGGCAATCCCGACACATTAAGCGACATCGACCCTTACGTAAACATTTCGAGCAGCAAGCCTGGCACAGAAATGCCAGCAGACGGAAAACCGTCGCCGGCAACAAAGCAACAGGCAAGCCCAAAAACAGCAGCCTATGAAAAAGATACCACATCACCAGTCATGAATTCCGCCACACTCAATAAAATTCAGGATGAGCTGGCCGGTTTAAGAAACATTATGGAAGCACCGATGATGCAGTTTTCATGGGGCGAAACCGGACGCGTGCAACCACTGTATGCCAACCTGTTAAAACAGCTGATGACCCTGGGCATCAGCTCAAACCTGAGCCAGATCATCGCCAGAAAACTGGAAAAAGAAGGTCTGAGCAAACACAGCTGGCTGGAATCATTAAACCACCTGGCTAACCTGGTGCCAATCGATGAGCGGGATATCCTGTCTAGCGGCGGCATTATTTCTCTGGTCGGCCCGACCGGCGTTGGTAAAACCACCACCATTGCAAAACTGGCAGCACGATTTGCACTGAAACATGGTCGCAGAGCCGTCACACTGATCACCACCGATAACTATCGTATCGGCGCACATGAACAGCTGCGCAGTTACGGCCGCATCCTCGGCATACCGGTTCACGTTGCTTCCGACACCGAAGAACTGAAATACCTGTTACAGGAAATCAAGGATAAAAATAACGATAATCAATTAACCCTGATCGACACCGCAGGTATCTGTCAGAAAGAAGTGAAATTAACCGAGCAGATAACCTCTCTGGATGTCGACGGTGTCGATATTAAAAACTACCTGGTGTTATCTGCAACCGGCCAGATGAATCTACAGGACGATGTCATCCACGGCTTCAGCAAAATAAATCTGGATGGCTGCATCATCACAAAAATCGATGAAGCCGCCAGCATGGGCGAGATTATCTCCGTCCTCATCAAACATGAATTACCCGTTTCATTCGTCTGTGATGGTCAGAAAGTACCTGATGATCTGCATCGGGCACGCGGTCGCCTGTTAATTAAAGAAGCGGTAAAACTAATGCGCAGTTCAAACCAGTCACTATCCGACGAAGAACTTGCATACACATTCGGCAGGGCACTTAATAATGGAAATGGCTAGCACACATATGAATAACACAAGAGATCAGGCCGAAGGCCTACGTCGAATCGTGGCACCGAAACCAATGAAGATTATTGCTATCAGCAGCGGCAAAGGCGGCGTTGGCAAAACCAACATATCCATCAACCTGGCATTATCCATGGCCAAGCAGGATAAAGAAGTTATGTTGCTGGATGCTGATTTAGGTCTGGCCAACGTTGATGTACTGCTCGGCCTGAATACCGAATATGATCTTTCACACGTCATGAAAGGTGAACGCACACTGGAAGAAATCATCGTTGACGGACCGGCCAACATAAAAATCATTCCGGCATCAACCGGCATCAGTGATATGGCAAATTTACAACCTGCCGAACACATGGGACTGATCAACGCCTTCAGTGAACTCAGTTGCGCAGTTGATGTCATGATCATCGACACCGGTGCCGGCATCTCCGACTCCGTCATCAGTTTTTGCGGAGCCTCACAGGACGTTGTTGTCGTGGTACACGATGAACCCGCTTCCATCACCGATGCCTATGCCTTCATTAAAGTGATGAGCAAAAAACACAAAGTCAGTCGCTTCCACATTCTGGCGAATATGACCCATGACGCACGTGAAGGCCGTGAGTTATTCAATAAACTTTCCAAAGCCACCGACCGTTTCCTGGATGTGGTGCTGGATTTTATCGGTGCCGTGCCATACGACAGCAAACTGCGCAAAGCCATTCAGCACCAGCGTGCAGTCGTTGACGCTTTTCCAAACAGCCCGTCGGCACTGGCGTTTAAACGCATTACCAAACAAATTAATAACTGGCCGGACAACACAAACCCCGACGGCCAGATGAAGTTTTTTGTGGAGCGCATGCTTCAATCTTCGACCATACAACAGGAGGTGAACTAATGGCTCTGGTATCAAGTTATGCTGACGTAGGTTCGATTTCTGATAATACGCCCAATTATGATGCACTGATGACCGAACATGCGCCTTTCGTCAAGCGCATCGCTTATCACATGATTACGCGATTACCCGCCAACGTACAGCTCGAAGACATTATACAAACCGGCATGATCGGATTATTCGAAGCCCTGAAAGGCTACGACATGTCCAAAGGTGCAAGTTTTGAAACCTATGCCCGCATCCGTATCCAGGGAGCAATGATCGACGAAGTGCGACGTTGCGACTGGACCCCCCGTTCGGTCTATAAAAAATCAAGACAACTGTCCGAAGCCATCCGCAGCATCGAAAGCGAGCAGGGAAGAGATGCAAAAGACGACGAGATTGCTGAACAGCTCGGCCTCAGCATGGATGAATATTACAGCATGGTAAAAGACGCTGCCGGTTGCAAACTGCTCAGTTATGAAGACATCGTTTCCGTCGGCGGTTGCCAGGATGAATACGAAAGCAGCGAACGGCTCAACCCTTATGACCACCTGCAGGAAGAAAGTTTTAAATGCGGACTGGCAGACAAAATTAAAAGCTTACCTGAACGCGAAAAAATGGTGATGGCACTGTATTACGACGAAGAGTTAAACCTGCGTGAAATAGGTGAAGTACTAGGCATCACCGAAGGGCGCGTGTGCCAGATACACGGCCAGGCATTGCTTCGCCTGCGCGCACGAATGACTGAATGGGTCGATGACAATGCATAACAACTATTTTACAAAAGTTAAATACCAGTAGGAGAAAACCGTGGATAAAAATATGAACATACTCGTCGTCGATGACTTTTCGACCATGCGACGAATCGTAAAAAACCTGTTAACCGAAATCGGCTTCAACAACATTGTTGAAGCCGACGATGGCAAAACCGCACTACCGATTCTTGAAGGCGGCGGCATTGATTTTCTGGTCACCGACTGGAACATGCCGGGCATGCCAGGTATCGATTTACTGAAAGCCGTGCGCGCTGATCCCAAGCTGTCATCCCTGCCGGTACTGATGGTCACCGCCGAAGCAAAGCGTGAACAGATCATGGAAGCGGCACAGGCAGGGGTTAACGGTTACGTTGTTAAACCCTTCACTGCAGACACCCTGAAAGAAAAAGTTGACAAGGTATTTGAAAGGCTGGAGGGATAACAATGCAGAATGCAACGAATGCAGCCGTATCATGTGACACCGCTCTGAGCGAAAATCTCAAACAGGCAAAAGCACTGGTCAGACACCTCGAAGCAGGCGACATTGATCAGGCCGACCTTGTTATAAACGAGTTATGTGTCTCACGTGAAAACGGTATTTTCCAGGACCTGGGAAAGCTCACCCGTGAATTGCACGAAACCATCAACGACATCGGTAGCGAAGCACGCCTGCAGGACATCATGCACAATGAAATGCCCGATGCAAAACACAACCTCAACCACGTAATCGAGCTAACCGAAGATGCGGCTAACCAGACATTAACCGCCATCGAAAACAGCTCTCCACTGCTGGATAATTTAAGTGAACGCGCAACCTATCTGCAAAGACTGTTACAGGGTCACATGAAAAAACTGACAAAGAACAACGAACTCTCCTTCATTGAAGAAGAGCTCGAAGGTTTTCTCGACAAGGTGAACACCGATATAAAACACATCAACAAGGACATGAATACGATTTTAATGGCACAGGGTTATCAGGATCTCAGCGGTCAGATCATTCAGCGCGTCAGCAAGATGGTACAGGATGTCGAGCACAACCTGATCGCCATTTTAAAAGTTAACAGCTATAGCAGCAACGATAACAAGGTTACTGATGACAGCAAAAACAGAACAGGTTATGGCCCCGCTGTACCGGGCATAAAAAATGATGACGTGATGAACTCGCAGGACGATGTCGATGATCTGCTGTCAACTTTAGGATTTTAAATTCAGTTTTAAAAAGCGTATAAAACCATGAGTATAGATGACGAAATAATGCAGGATTTTCTGGTCGAAGCAGGCGAGTTATACGACTTGCTCAACGACCAGCTAACCGAACTGGAAAGCAACCCGGAGGATGACGATTTACTGAACGCCATATTTCGTGCTTTTCACACCATAAAAGGCGGTGCCGGTTTTATGAAACTGACACCCATGGTCGAAGTTTGTCATCGTGCTGAAGATGTCTTTGATCTGTTGCGCAATAGAAAAATCAGTGTTGATGCCGACCTCATCGATGTCATGTTCCAGGTACTCGATATCGTTGGCGACATGTTTGAAAGTATCCGCGAAAACGAAGAGCAGGAGTCCGCCAGCCCGGAATTACTAGCCCGACTCGATAGCTATCTTGGTGGTAACAAAGCCGAACAGGACAAAGCGGAAGAACCGGCCGTTGCAGAAACCGCCACAGAAACCGTTACAGCACTGAGCATGGATGATGAATTTGAACAAATGCGTCAGCAGGCTCTGAGCGAAAATTCTACGAAAAAAGAAAGCGATACAGAACAAAGTGATCTGATTACCGATGATGAATTTGAAAACCTGCTCGATGAATTACATGGCAAAGGTAAACACTCTGCAGCCGATAATAAAGCTGAAAAAACTGAAGCTGATACAGACACTGATGATGGCTTAATCACTGATGATGAGTTTGAAGCCATGCTCGACCAGATGCACGGCAAAAACAGGGGACCAGGAAGCAAGGCACCAGAAAGCAAAACAAATGAAGCTGTGGAAACTGAAAAAGCAGCGGTTGAAAAAACAGAAGCCGTAAAACCTGTTGCCGAAGAAAAACCACAGGAATCAAAGCCAGACACAAAAGAAAAAACAGCCGCTAAAAAACCACTGGCACAAAAAGACACCAGTGTGCGTGTCGACACCGAACGACTTGATGACATTATGAATCTGGTCGGCGAACTGGTGCTGGTAAAAAACCGCCTGTCCATGCTCAAACAAACAATAACTCACGAACACATCGAAGAAGCGATAACCACGCTTGAACTGGTCACTTCTGATCTGCAGTCATCGGTAATGAAAACACGCATGCAGCCGATCAAAAAAGTTTTCAGCCGCTTTCCTCGTGTTATTCGTGATCTCGCCAGAAAACTCAATAAAGATATTAATCTTGAACTGATCGGCGAAAACACCGATCTCGACAAAAGTCTGGTCGAAGCACTGGCCGACCCCTTAATCCATCTTGTGCGCAACTCTGCCGATCACGGCATCGAATCACCGGATGAACGATTTGCCTCCGGTAAGCCACGTCAGGGCACCGTCACACTGAGTGCAAAACAGGAAGGTGATCAAATATTATTAACCGTGTCAGATGACGGCAAGGGAATGAACGCAGAAGTCTTCAAGCGTAAAGCAGCAGAAAGCGGCATGATGACTGAAGATGAAGCCAGCAAACTTTCTGATAAGGAAGCCTTCAACCTGATCTTTGCACCGGGCTTTTCAACCAAGTCAGAAATTTCCGATGTCTCAGGTCGTGGTGTTGGCATGGACGTGGTAAAAACCCGTATTAATGAACTCAGCGGCAGTATCGAAATCGACTCAAAACTTGGTGAAGGCTCGGTGATAACAATCTTCCTGCCCTTAACTTTAGCCATCCTGCCAACACTGATGATAAAACTTGACCGCCATCAGTTTGCCTTGCCGCTGACCAATGTCCATGAAACATTCAACATGGAACCCGAGCAGATTAATGTAGTGGATGGCCAGGATGTTATACGCATCCGGGATCAAACCCTGCCGCTGTTTTATCTACACCCCTGGCTGGTACGCTCAAACAGCTTTGATGGTCCCAAGGATGAACAGAAAGTGCTGGTGGTACAAATGGGCGGCACACGCCTGTGTCTGGTAGTCGATCAGATCATCGGCCAGGAAGAAGTGGTAATAAAGCCCCTGGGCAAAATACTAAACGAAGTACCGGGGTTTTCCGGTGCCACCATCACCGGTGACGGCGGTATTGCACTGGTTCTTGACATGCCCGGACTGATGGGCGCATACGCCTCAAACTACATGGTGCACTAGATGAATATCTGGGCATTTGCAAATCAGAAGGGCGGGGTAGGAAAAACCACCAGTGCAATTACGCTGGCAGGAATTCTTGCCGGACGCAATGAAGAAACCCTGATAATAGATCTTGATCCACACGCCTCAATGAGCAGCTACTTTGGCATGGAACCTGAAACCGTCAGTCAGGGTGTGTTTGAATTATTCACCGCACAAAGTAACAACAAAACCCTTGAGCTTGACAGCGTGGTGCACCCAACCGGAATAGAGCATCTATCAATCATTCCTTCATCTGTCGCTGTTGCCACCCTGGAAAAACGCTTTGGGGCAAACAATGGCATGGGATTAATATTGTCACGGGTACTGAAAAATGCTTCACAACAATACTCACATGTATTGATCGACTGCCCGCCGGTACTGGGATTACTGATGCTCAACGCACTGGTTGCCTGTAACCAGCTGGTGGTGCCGGTACAAACCGAACTGCTGGCGATAAAAGGCCTGCATCGTATGTTGCGCACCATCAAGATGATTGAAAAGTCACTGCATAAAAAACTGAGTTACACCGTGCTGCCCACTATGTATGATCAACGCACACGCGCTTCACAAAAAAGCCTGAAGATTTTACAGGATGAATACAAAGACTGTATTTCCTCACAACCCATTCCGGTCGACACCAAATTCAGGGATGCCAGCTTTTCCGGAAAGCCGATTTCCTTCATCAGTAAAAACACGCATGGCCTGAAAGCTTACGAAGTACTTCTTGAGCAAATGCTGCTTAGCCGTGTCAATAACAGTGAAAACAGGGAAGTCGCATGAATAAAAACGAACAAAATGCCTGCCAGCTGGCGCAGCAAATCGAAAAAGATTACATATCGAATATGCTTGGCATTGATGAGCAGGCGGTTGACCAGGTTATCGAATTACAGGAAACCCGGCAACAAGCTGTCAACTTTAACGCAGCCTACGAAAAAGCAGATTTTGAGTGCCAGATTTTTAACATCGCCGGCCTGAAAATAGCTGTTCCTGCAGAAAGCATCAGTGAAACACTAAAGCAGCAGCAGATCAGGGAAAACGACAAGGCACAGAATACAGCAAACCTTTTTGTTGGAACAGCATGCAGCAATGATCAGACCATCAATGTTATCGACCTTGAGTACCTGTTGATGAATGGCATTGGTGATCATGATTCGGCAACAGCACATCAGCAAAACCCCGTTGATATCATCGTGCTAAAAGGCTCAACAACAGGTTTCATCGGCAACCACCTGGTCGATCAGCAAACCATTTCCAAACAACATGTACACTGGCGTGATGCCGAAAGTGAACGCATATGGCTGGCCGGCACCGTTGCACGGCTGGGCCTTGTCTTACTGGACATCGAAGGTGTCATCAAACTTTTAAAAAACTGCACTAAATAGATGATATGAATAAAATAGAGGCAATGAAAATGGAACACGCGATACTCGAAGACAGCTTATTTGATGATGAGCCGGTCTGCGAACCACTGATCAGGTGGGTTACGTTTCAACTGGGACAGGAAATTTATGGTGTCGTGGTAAAAAATGTTCGCGAGATACTGCGCATAAACAATATTTCACCCGTACCCGGGGCACCGGATTATATCGTCGGCATTACCAACATTCGGGGCAACGTAGTCTCGGTCATTGATGGCCGCAGTCGTATCAATCTACCACCGGCAGAACACACCGATCTGTCCCGCATGATTGTAATGGAATCAAAGGATGATATTGTTGCCGTTGTCGTCGACCGGGTCGCCGACATTATCGACCTTCCAGAATCCCTGATCAATGCAAGTTCAAAACTGGCAAAAGGCGGCAGCTCAAAATATATCTCCGGCGTTATGTCACGCGAAGATGAGCTGATTATTATTCTCGACAGCGAAAAGTTCATCACTGATGAGCAATACGATATGGTTGCAGGTTTTTAACTACAAAACGAGTTATTAGCTATCACCTGGGCGGGCATTACACTGCTTTTTTCAGGCAACAAACAGGCTGGTTCAGCCTGATCTGCTCCTGTCAGTTCACCCTCACATCCCGCCGGAAAAAGCGGCAACATTTTGCCGTATTTCATGCTTTCCCTGCTTCATCCCATCGCAGATAAATCACATTATTTACAGTATAAAGTCCATTTTACCTGACTAACTCCGGCTTCCGGAGAAAGCAACAAAAACACATCACAGGCACAGCCTATCTGGCACGTAGATTGCATTCAAAGCACTAGCGCAGACAATTTTTTGACATTTTTCTGAAAGCTTAATAAATCAGTATTTTAAAGAATATATCCAGATTAGCTTAAAGATTCAAAAGGCGATACCGATATATAAAGCAGAACAAATAAACAGTTCTAAAAAATGAGGATAAAACATGAAAAAAAATGAAAAAAGAATGAACAGAGACATCTTTGCGTTCAATGAAAGAAACATCGATGATGCCCTTTTTTTCAATAATACGACATCGTTAAACCTTAATACAGTCGCGGGATTATATGTTCTGTACTCTGTGTTTTCATTATTCGTTTTATCCTTTGTCAGTGTCTTATTGTTCTTCGGCATTGAAATAGATCTGCTACCAGACATTGTTGCCATCATGTTATCTGCTGCTGTTGTTATCACAGCATTTACATTGTTGTATGCAACCGCAAAAATTATTGAATAAATATATACGGGGAATAATATGAGTTGTTTAGGTGAAGCAATATTAGATAATGGCATTTCAGAACACGTAACCAGTCGTGCTGATAACATGCCTTCCACTTCGGGACTGGATAGCATCATGGTCGCACAGGTCATGACAGTGCTACTCGGTGTCGGTGCGGCCATTGCATTGTTTTTTACCGGTGATACGGTTCTTATGAGTGTTGGCGCAGGCTTTTTAATTGCCGGTGTCGCCTCTGCTGTTTTCATCAATAAGCTGGACAGTAATGCCAGACAAAATGAAGACACACAGCACGCAAAAGAAATACTGCAATACCAGGAATACACCTGGGCATTGGAAAGCCTTTGCCAGCAGATGCTGCCGATACTTTCACGACAGATTGAAAGCTCGAATATTCAAACCGAACAAAGCATTAATGAATTGTCCGGCGGCTTTTCTGCACTCGCTTCACAACTCGAAGATGTTATCTCTGCATCACAGTCAAAAAGCAACAATCTGGGTGATGGTCAGGGAATAATCAACCTGTTTAACGAAAGTGAAAAATCACTGAAAACAGTGGTGGATTCACTTGAATCATCCCTCAGCCTGGAAGACCGTTTACTCAGCGAAGTTCAGGGGCTGTCTGCACAGACCAGCGAATTAAACGAGATGGCGGGTGCTGTTGGCCAGATTGCTGACCAGATTAACCTGCTGGCATTAAATGCAGCCATCGAAGCCGCTCGTGCCGGTGAGCATGGTCGAGGTTTTGCCGTGGTTGCCGATGAAGTAAGAAAACTGGCATCAATGTCGGCTGACACCGGTCAGAAGATGATTGAAAAAGTCACCAACATTGTTGAAGCCGTTAATGACACACAAAAACAGGCAGAAGATTCAATCCACCATAACCGCACTGTTGTCGATGATGGGAAAACTACCATTGATTCCGTATTTGCACGACTACAGGACACCATCGAAACCCTGCAGGATGACAGCTCATCTTTACGTTCTTCCAGTGAAGACATCAGAGACCAGATATCAAATGTTCTGGTGAGTTTTCAGTTCCAGGATCGCGTGTCTCAAATTCTCAACAAAGTTCTCAACGACATGAACACCATGGTCGAAAACGTCAACAGCAGCCAGTCACAACGCATGGACAACAAAAAACTTTCACCAGTAAATTTTGAGGAACAGGTACAAAAAATGAAAGATAGCTACACCACGGAAGAACAACATTATATGCACAATAATTCAAAGGTACATAACGGACCTGACACTGCAGAAACAGACTTAACACTTTTTTAGAGGAAATAAAGACATGTCAAAAACAATTATGGTAGTCGATGACTCTTCATCAATCCGACAGGTCATAAGCATCGCACTTAAAGGTGCCGGTTATGAAGTCATCGAAGCCTGCGATGGCAAAGATGCACTTTCAAAATTAACCGGTCAGAAAATCCACCTGATCGTAAGCGATGTCAACATGCCTAATCTTGATGGCATTGGCCTGGTAAAAGAAGTGAAACAGCATCCTCAGTATAAATTCACACCGATCATGATGCTCACTACTGAATCAGGTGAAGCAAAAAAACAGGAAGGAAAATCTGCCGGCGCAAAAGGCTGGCTGGTAAAACCGTTTCAACCTAACGCATTACTTTCCGCCGTTGCAAAGCTGGCTTAAAAAACCACCATTAGACAAGCGGATTAAATCAGCAAACCAAAACATAAAAGTGCAGGCAAAAAAATGGCAATAAAAATGGTCACGGAAAATGAAAAATCTCTGCTTAGTATCGATGGAGAATTAACCATCTATACCGCAGCCGAATACAAAGAGTATCTGGTCGAAAACTTTTCCTCAGAACAGTCACTTGAAGTTGATCTTGCCGGCATCGAGGAAATAGACACCTGCGGCTTACAATTGCTGGCAGCCATGTCCAAACAATTATCAGACAATGGTAACGAAATAAATATTATCGCCAGCAGCGATGCAGCCAAAGATGCACTCGAAACCAGTCGACTGATGACACATATGACCTTCAGTACAAAAGGAGCAGAGGCATGAGCATAGAAGACACTTTTCGTGAAGAGGCTGATGAATTATTAATCGACCTTGAAGCTGCCATGCTGGAGCTAGAGGAACAGCCTGATGATTCTGATTGCGTAGATCGCGCTTTTCGGGCCATGCATACCATTAAAGGTTCGGGCTCAATGTTTGGCTTTGAAAAGCTGGCAGCGTTTACGCACCACCTGGAAAATGCCTTTGACCTGGTAAGAAACGGCGACCTGCAAATAACCAAAGAATTAATCAGCATCAGCCTGGATTCAGGCGATCACATTCGGCTGCTGCTGGAAGAAAAAGAATCCAACGAAGAGCTGGATCAGGCTTCAGATGAATTGCTGGCACGATTAAGCTCCCTGGTTCCGAATACGGATGATCAGGACAGCGGAGCAAACACTGGTGAAGCTAACAGTGAAAAAAAATCAGCCGGTAACAGCAGTAGCGACAACACCCAGACATACCGCGTTCGTATTAATCCGGGGCTGGATTCATTTGCCAACGGCATGGATGTTTTGCCTATCCTGCGTGAGATACGTTCCCTGGGTCCGTGCCATATCACAACCATCGCCTGTGATTTACCAACACTGAAAGAGGCTGATCCAGAAAAATGTTACCTGACATGGGATCTTATCCTCACCACCGATCAGGGTATCAATGCACTAAATGATGTATTTATTTTTGTTGAAGATGACTGGGAAATAGACATAAAAGTCGTTGACCAGAGCGGTCACTGGTCTGACACACCAGAAGACAAACCCCTGGGAGAAATTCTGGTTGAAAAGGGCGATGCCACAGAAGAGCAGATTGCACACGCACACGCACAACAGAAAAAAATCGGTGAAATATTAGCCGACTCTGAAAACATCGCCCCTGAAAAAATTCAGTCCGCACTCGATGAACAAAAAGTGCTGCGCAAACAACATAAAAAACGCAAAGCAAGTGAAGGCGTTTCCAACGTAAAAGTACCTGCAGAAAAACTCGACATCTTGATGGACCTTGTCGGCGAGCTGGTTATCGCCCAGGCCAGACTTAACCAGTCCGCCACACAACTACGCGACCCGTCACTGTTCAGCATCGCTGAAGACATCGAACGTTTGACCACAGAACTGAGAGATAACACGCTGGGGCTGCGCATGTTATCCATCGGCACCACATTCTCACGGTTTCGCCGCCTGGTACGCGACCTTTCCAACGACCTGGGTAAAAAAATCGACCTGGTCACTGAAGGTGCAGAAACCGAACTGGATAAAACAGTCATCGACCGACTCGGCGATCCGCTGGTTCACCTTATTCGAAACAGCATCGACCATGGCATTGAAATGCCAGAGCAACGTAAAGCTGCCGGCAAACCCGAAAAAGGCACCGTGCTTATCTCGGCCGTGCACCGTGAATCACACGTCGTTATCACTATCAAGGATGATGGTGCCGGCCTCGATGCAGAAGCAATACGCAGCAAAGCCATCGAACGTGGTGTACTGAGTGAAGACTCAAAACCCACCGACCAGGAACTATACAACCTGATATTCGATGCCGGATTCTCAACAGCAAAAGTTGTTTCCAGTGTCTCCGGTCGCGGTGTCGGCATGGACGTGGTGAAGCGTTCCATCGAAGAACTACGCGGCACAGTAAGCATCGACAGCATCCCCGGTAATGGCAGCACCGTCACCATCAAACTGCCACTGACCCTGGCCATTATCGAAGGCCTGCTGGTTCAGGTTGAGCACGATAAATACGTTATCCCGTTATCACAGGTTGATGAGTGCATCGAACTCACCGCAGAAGAAGTCAAGAGTGCCAACGGCAATAAATTGATTGAAGTCCGCGGTGAGCTGGTGCCATACCTGCGCCTGCGTGAATGTTTTAACAACAATGAAAACGCCTTGGATATAGAACAAATCGTCGTCATTCGAAATGGCGATGCACGTTTTGGATTTACCGTTGACCAGGTAATTGGCCAACATCAGACCGTTATAAAAGGTCTTGGAAAAGTATACGAAGGAGTCAAAGGGCTTGCCGGTGCAACCATTCTAGGGGATGGTAACGTCGCATTAATTCTGGATACAAATGTATTGATTCAGGATGCATCCACCGCCCAAAAAGCATTTCACTAAATAATTAACCCCAAAAAAATAAACTAAATATAAAAAGCTATGACAACAAGTAACCATGCATCAAAAAACCAGTCGAACAAATCCGTAACTTTCTGGACACAACGTATAAACATACTCAACAACATGAAGCTTTCATACAAGCTTGGCATTGTTATCGCTGCGCTGATAGTCCCTATTGTAGGGCTGATGAGCATACTGTTTATTGAATTGAATGAGACTATTACCAACGACACCATGGAAACTTATGGTGTCGAATACGTACGACCACTAGAACGTCTGGTGGTAAACATAGCGCAACACCGTGGCATGACGAACAGCCTGCTGAACGGTGACAAGTCATTTCGACAAAAGCTGATAGAAAAGCGTAAACAGATCGATGAAGCAATCAAGGTCGTTGAAAACACCCATAGCCGCCTCGGTGAGATGCTGGACATGGATAAATTATGGCAGACATTTAAAACAGACTGGAAAAAGTTTTCAACAGTTTCAGAAAACATGACTGCCGCTGAAAGTTTCAGGCGACACAGTGAACTGGTTAAAAACATTAACGATATGATCATGCACGTTGGTGATACCAGTAATCTCATTCTTGATCCTGAGCTGGACAGTTATTACCTGATGGATGCAATTGTCATCCGCATTCCTGCCTTGCTGGATAAACTTGGAATCCTGCGAGGTAAAGGTTCAGGTATTCTGGCAACAGGAAGCATTACACCCGAACAGATGCTCGACTTCAAAATTGAAGCTGGAATATTAAAAGAACAACTGGAAACCACCACCCGCAGCATTGAAGTGGCCATTAGTCACAACCCTGAATTATCATCAAAGTTATCAGAAGCTTTGCATAACTATATATCTGCCAGCCAGACATTTTTAGACACTGTGGAAAAAGGTCTGCTCGAATCAGGCGGCATTCTTGAAATGGAACCATCAGAATTATTTACCGCCGGCAGCAACGCCATTGACGCAACAACACATCTGTTTGACAGTGCTGCAACTGAACTCCTGGCACTGCTTAATGACAGGATAAAAGCGAACAAAACAACAATGTACCTGCAAATCGGTCTGTCATTACTGATTGTCATTATTGCCATCTTTGCAGCATTCGTGGTGGTAACAGGTATCGTCAATCCAATCAACAAAATCATTGAAGTGTTTAACCAGATCGGTGACGGTAATTTCGACAGTGTTATCGATATTCGCAGCAAGGACGAGCTTGGCATATTAATGGGCGAACTGAAGAAACTTCAGACGCGCCTTGATAGTAACCGGACCAAAATACGCAACATGGCAGAAGAGAGTGGCCGCATCAAAACGGCACTGGATGTGGCATCGGTCAACATGATGGTAGCTGATGCCAGCAATAAAATTATCTATATAAATGAAGCATTGCAGGAGATGTTTAACAGCATTGAAGGCAAGCTGAAACAGGTAATTCCTGATTTTGACTCCAGCAACCTGATAAATACCAACATCAACCACCTGCTACTGAATCAGGATTCACTGGACAAACTCAGCAGTACACAGACGATGACCATGCCTATGGGTGAGCTAACCATGGAGATTACCGCAACACCGGTATTCGCCGAGAATGGTGAGCGCCAGGGCACTGTCGTGCAGTGGAGTGACAGAACCACTGACATCGAAATTGAAAATGAAGTTGCACATATTGTCGAAGCAGCAGCTAACGGAGATTTCAGCAAAAACATTGATGAAAATGGCAAACAGGGCTTCTCTCTGGTTCTGGCAAAAGGCATCAACCAGGTACTGCAAACAACCAGCACCGGCATTGAAGATGTGGTACGCGTGATGCGTTCACTGGCACAGGGCAATCTGACACAGAAAATTGAAGACGATTATAACGGTGTTTTTGATCAGCTTAAAAATGATGTCAATATCACTATCGAACGTCTGACCGATGTTATTGAAAAAGTTCGCAACAACACCGACCTCAGTGCTGAATCAGCACTGGAAGTAAACAACACCGCACAGCAACTTGGTGAGGGCTCATCAAAACAGGCCGCATCGCTAGAGGAAATTTCATCTTCAATGGAACAGATGTCTGCCAACATTCGTCAAAGTGCTGACAACGCCGGTCAGACTGAACAAATCGCACAGAAAGCAGCCAGCGATGCCAAAGAAAGCGGACAGACCGTAAGTGAAGCCGTAGTCGCCATGAAAGCTATCGCTGAAAAAATTTCCATCATTGAAGAGATTGCACGACAGACAAACTTGCTGGCATTAAACGCTGCTATTGAAGCTGCACGTGCCGGTGAACACGGCAAGGGCTTTGCAGTGGTTGCTGCCGAAGTTCGAAAACTGGCCGAACGCAGTCAGAAAGCAGCCGGCGAAATTGGCGACCTTTCCGGCTCTACTGTAGTCATCGCTGAACAGGCAGGTACCAGATTATTGCAGCTGGTGCCAGACATCCAGAAAACGGCAGAACTGGTACAGGAAATCAGCGTTGCCTCACGTGAACAGGATATAGGTGCCGATGAAATCAACAAGGCTATCCAGCAACTCGACCAGACTGTACAACGCTCCGCATCATCTGCCGAAGGACTCGTAACATCAGCAAGCCAGCTTACCAGCCAGGCAGAAGAACAACGCGAGAACATGAGCTTCTTCGTGCTGGCAGAAAATTCAGCATCAAAAAACAGAAGCAGTACAACAGGCAAAGTTGAGCACAGAAACAATGAATCATCCGGCACAACACATAGCCAGGTAATCGACATCGAAGACAAACACAGAAAAACATCAAACGATACAGAAGGTTTTGATTACGACATTGATGATAATTATGAGAACAGTGCTTTTGTTAAATACTAGGTCGCAGAATAACGGCTTGAATATACACAAAACCACTGGATAAAAAGTACAACAGGGAAAACCATAGCTATGAACGATGAAACAGAGCATAACGATATCACACAGAATGACGAGACAGTTCAGTACCTTACCTTCAAGCTTGATGGTGAATCGTTTTCTACCGAGATAAGCAAAGTGCGCGAAGTTCTGGAGTACACACAGATAACACCTGTACCAAGATCACCGGATTTTATGCGGGGTGTTATTAACCTGCGTGGCAGCGTTGTCCCTGTTGTTGACCTGCGCCTGCAATTTGGCATGGCCGCCACTGAACAGACCGTCGACAGTTGCATCATTATCATTGAAGTAAATATAGAAGGCACATCAACCGTATTGGGTGCCTTAGCCGACTCCGTACAGGAAGTCATTAACCTGAAAAAAGAACAGCTTGAACCGGCACCATCTTTCGGCACACGTATCAACAATGATTTTGTGCAGCATATGGGCAAAGTCGGTGATCAATTCATCATGGTACTGGACATAAACAAAGTCTTTAGCCTGGAGCAGATAAACAGGGTAGAAAAAAACAGTGCCATAAATAATGAGGCAGAAGCCGCATAACAGGCATATAAGAAACACACAAATAAAAGAATAACGACTGAACAGGGATGTAGAAAAAAACAAATAAAAAAGCTTAATAGAGAAGATATTATGAAATTAAATATGCCAATAACAGACAATGAATTAATTTTTGATGAAAGTCAGCAAATTGTTTCCAAAACAGACTTGCAGGGAAAAATAACCTACATCAATCAGGATTTCGTTGAGATCAGTGGTTTTACTGAAGATGAACTTATCGGACAGGATCATAATATCGTTCGCCACCCGGACATGCCAGCCAGAGCGTTTAAAGGTTTATGGGATGCAATAAATAAAGGCAAGCCATGGGTCGGCATGGTAAAGAACCGCTGCAAAAACGGTGATTATTACTGGGTCGAAGCCAATGTCACACCAGTGCGTGAAAACGGCAAAATCATAGGCCATATGTCAGTACGAAAAAAACCTGAAAAATCACAGGTAGATGAGGCAGAAGCTTTATATGCCAGCATGCGAAACGATACATACAAACCTTCACTGCTGCGCCGCCTGATTAATCTGAACATATTTACACGCATGCGGTTAATACCAAAACTGCTGTTTCCTGTGGTTACCGTCACCTTCATGTTTATGGCTTTCATTTTTGCCGGCATAGACCTGGGCGCAAATGGAAACACACTGACATTTGATAGCAGCAATATTTTCACTACAAAATTTCTCCTGCTCAGTGGCGGCATGTCTGCCGTGCTTGCTCTTATCATCAGTCTGTTTATCAGCAATTGTATAAATAAACCGATACGACAATGCATCGCCACCATGAACAACATGGCAGAAGGAAAATATGATGATGCCATCAATATCAGACGCAGCGACGAGGCCGGCGACCTGATGCGCGCATTAAAATCCATGCAGATAAAACAGGGCTTCGATGTTGATAACGCAAGATTCCTGGCAAGAGAATCTGATCGTGTACGAACAGCACTTGATGTTGCCGAAACCAATGTAATGATGGCTGACACCAACAACAAGATCATCTACATAAATAATGCAACACAGAAAATGTTTAACGAAATCGAGGATAAAATTAAGGACGTGCTACCTGACTTCGATTCCAGAAACCTGCTTGGCAGCAACATCGACCAGTTTCACAAGAACCCTGCACACCAGCAGGGCATGTTGAAAAACCTGAAAAACACATACACTGCAACCATGCCAGTGGGTGAACTTACTATGCAGATAGCAGCAACACCGGTATTTGATGATTCAGGTAAACGCCTTGGCACTGTCGTCGAATGGAAGAACCGCACCGCTGAAGTTAGTGTAGAAAACGAAGTTTCCAAAATTGTTGAAGCCGCCGCAAACGGTGACTTCAGCCAGCATATTGACGAAGCCGGCAAAGATGGTTTCTATTTACTGCTGGCAAAAGGCATTAATGAAGTAGTAAAAACAACCAATGCCGGCATTGATGATGTTGTCAGAGTTCTGCGTTCAATAGCACAGGGCGACCTGACACAGAAAATTGAAACCGATTATAACGGTGTATTCGATCAGCTTAAAAACAATGTTAACAGCACCATCGAACACCTGACAGATGTTATCGGAAAAGTACACAACAACACCGATTTAAATGCTGACTCGGCACAGGAAGTAAATAGCACCGCACAGGAAATAGGAGAGGGCTCATCTGAACAGGCTGCATCACTGGAGCAAATATCTTCCGCCATGGAGCAAATGTCCGCCAATATTCGACAGAGCGCCGACAATGCCGGACAGACTGAACAGATCTCACAAAAGGCGGCAAACGATGCCGAGGAAAGTGGCGAATCTGTTAGCGAAGCCGTGATCGCAATGAAATCAATTGCTGAAAAAATTTCCATTATTGAAGAAATTGCACGGCAGACAAACCTGCTGGCATTAAACGCTGCCATCGAAGCTGCACGCGCCGGTGAACACGGCAAAGGCTTTGCGGTGGTCGCCGCCGAGGTACGCAAACTGGCTGAGCGCAGCCAGAAAGCAGCCGGCGAAATCGGTGACCTTTCAGGCTCAACCGTTGTTATCGCTGAGCAGGCCGGCAAAAAATTACTCAAGCTGGTTCCCGACATCAAGAAAACTGCTGAACTGGTACAGGAAATCAGCGTTGCCTCACGTGAACAGGATGTCGGTGCAGAAGAAATCAACAAAGCCATCCAGCAACTTGACCAGACCGTACAACGCTCTGCTGCTTCTGCCGAAGAACTCGCTGCATCCGCAAGCGAACTGACCAGACAGGCAGAAGAGCAGCGCCAGACCATGAGCTTCTTTACCCTGGCTAGTACTGATGACACATCACAAAACAGCAGCCAGCAAACTGCTGGCACACAGACAGAAACCAGCCATGACCGTCGAGATAAAAGCTCACCAGGCACAAAACTTCGTGGTCAGGCCGCTGCACAGAATAACGATGCCGTAGACGATGCAGACGGCTTTAACTATGACATAGACGAAGGCTACAACAGCAATGAATTTGTGAAATATTAAAACACAACACATGAGTATTATTTCACACAAAAAAAGTAACACAGAAAAAACCAGTCCAACCCGGTAGATACAACATGAATAACGAAACAGAAAAAAATGATATGACACAGGATGAAGAGACGATTCAGTACCTTACCTTCAAACTTGATGATGAATCATTTGCCACCGAAATAAGCAAGGTGCGTGAAGTACTGGAATACACACAGGTAACGCCCGTGCCCAGATCACCCGAGTTTATGCAGGGGGTTATCAACCTTCGCGGCAGTGTTGTTCCAGTCGTCGATCTGCGATTACAGTTTGGCATGACAGCGGTCGAACCTACTGTTGACAGCTGTATCATTATTATCGAGGTAAACATCGATGGCACATCAACCGTGTTAGGTGCATTAGCCGATTCTGTGCAGGAAGTTATTAATTTCAAACCAGAACAGCTTGAACCTGCTCCATCTTTCGGCACACGTGTCGATAATAGTTTTGTCCAGCACATGGGAAAACTGGAAGATCGCTTTGTCATCGTACTGGACATGAACAAAGTATTCAGCCTTGAACAGATAAACAAAGTAGAAAAAACCAGCACTGAGAATAACGATACAGCTGACTCCAGCGATACAGAAGCTGCCTGAAAGTTATTTCAATAAAAAACAACCGGGAAACATTATGAAAGCCAACTCAAAATCAAGTTCAAAACCATCCGCTATCATGCGCAAGTGGCAGAATCTCCCTATCTTCGCCAAGTTTATAATCGGCTTCATTATGCCTGCAGCAATTATGACTTACGCGGGCATATCTATTGTGCAGGGCTTCAATCAACTGGAAGAAACCTTAAAGGAAGGCAATCAAGACAATAAAATAACAATGGATTACCTGGAAAAGCTGGATTACAACCTTGAAAACAGTTCGCAATCGCTGGGATTCTATCTACTAAGCAAGGAAGAAATCTACAGAAAACAGTTTGTTGAAGCCAGCGAAAACCTGGCGAAATACGCCAGAAGTATGAAAACAGACATCACACCGCAATACTACACAGAACATAAACTCGATACGTTAGTAGAAAGCCTGGATAAAATTTCAGGCTATAAAGATCAGCTTCTGATGCTCGCGACCAATGATGGCGAAAATTTTCCTGCCATGCGCTATGCCGGCGAACACGTCAACCCGGTAATGCGTACCGTAACACAATTGATCGAACTGATGATCGAATCGGAATCCGGTGAAGAAGCCAATGAAGAACGCAAGGCATTACTCGCGGATATCAATGATATACGCATCACCTGGAACAAACAGCTTAGCGAATTACGCTCCTACCTCGCATTCAGATCAAACGCTTCCGTAGAAAACATCAAAATGTATCAGGAAAAGGTGAAAAACCTCACTTCATCATTATTCAAACATGAAGACATACTGACGCTGGAACAAATTGATGCACTGGAACAGATTATGCCTTTACTGGAAAAATACAACACCAACCTCACCACATTGATGGAAATGCACAGCTCTGACAAGTGGCGTACAGATGCTTATATCATCCGCGACGGTTATGGCCCGCAGCTAAGAAAAGCAAAGCAGCTGCTAAAACAGAAGATATCTGAACAAACAAAAATACATGAACAGATAGCCGCTGACATTAATGCAAATTTTGCCACCAGCATGAAAAGCTCTATCATCATTATCTTTGCTTCGGTATTCGCCTTTGTTGTTATCGTCTGGTTATTGCTCAGAAGCATTTCAAAGTCACTGAAGAAAGTAATCAGCATTTCCAACAACATTGCCAACAATGATTTTAATAATGTTATTGAAAACACAGCCAAGGATGAAATCGGCCAGGTGCTAAGCAGCCTTAACAGGATGCAGAGTGCATTAAAAACAGCTTTCGATAACATCAACACCAAAACCATCGAAAGCACACGTATCAAAACCGCTCTGGATGTCGCTTCCACAAACGTAATGATGGCTGATACCAGCGACACCATCATCTATATGAACCAGGCGCTGATCAATATGTTTGAGGAAATCGAAGATGAGATGAAACAGGTACTGCCCGATTTTGACACCAAAAAATTGCTGGGTAGCAATATCGACCAGTTCCATAAAAATCCATCACATCAGAAAAAGATGATGTCTGAACTCACCAGCACCTTTACCGCGACTATGCCAATCGGCAACCTGACCATCGTCATTACAGCCAATCCTGTATTTGATGAAAATGGCAAACGCCTGGGCACAGTTGTGGAATGGAATAACCGTACCGCCGAAATCGGTGTTGAAAACGAAGTCGCCCAGATTGTCAAAGCGGCAGCCGATGGTGATTTCAGCCAACACATTAATGAAGAAGACAAGGAAGGTTACTCTCTGGTACTCGCCAAAGGTATTAATGAGGTGCTTAAAACAACCAGTAGCGGCATAGATGATGTCGTCAGAGTACTGCGCTCAATAGCGCAGGGTGATCTTACACAAAAAATTGAAGCTGACTATAACGGCGTATTTGACCAGCTTAAAAACAATGTTAACAGCACCATTGAACACCTGACGGATGTCATCGGAAAAGTACACAGCAACACTGATTTAAGCGCCGACTCTGCACAGGAAGTAAACAGCACCGCACAGGAAATCGGCCAGGGATCATCAGAACAGGCTGCATCACTCGAAGAAATTTCTTCAGCCATGGAACAGATGTCCGCCAACATTCGTCAGAGTGCCGATAACGCCGGCCAGACTGAACAGATTGCACAAAAAGCTGCCAATGATGCCGAAGAAAGCGGCAAGTCCGTTACTGAAGCTGTGGTGGCAATGAAATCAATCGCCGAAAAAATTTCCATTATTGAAGAAATTGCACGGCAGACAAACCTGCTGGCATTAAACGCTGCCATCGAAGCTGCACGCGCTGGCGAACACGGCAAAGGCTTTGCCGTAGTTGCTGCCGAAGTACGCAAGCTGGCCGAGCGTAGCCAGACAGCAGCCGGTGAGATCGGCGACCTTTCAGGTTCAACCGTTGTCATCGCCGAACAGGCCGGTGAGAAACTGCTTAAACTGGTGCCGGACATTCAAAAAACCGCCGAGCTGGTGCAGGAAATCAGTGTCGCCTCACGTGAGCAGGATGTCGGCTCGGAAGAAATCAACCGCGCTATCCAGCAACTCGACCAAACTGTACAACGTTCAGCCGCATCCGCCGAAGAGCTTGCTGCATCCGCCGGTGAACTGACCAACCAGGTTGAAGAACAGCGTGCAACCATGAATTTTTTCACACTGAGTGCAACAGCAGCATCTGGCAGCGTATCAATCGAGCGCAGAAGTGATGATTCATCCGGTGCACGCTTACGCGGTAATACCACTGAAAAAGAGTCAGAAGAAACCAGTAACAGCAACCATAAACATAACCACAAGCAGGATACAGATGGTTATGACTATGACATAGATGATGATTACAACAATAATGAATTTGTAAAATTCTAGGAAACAAAGCCCGGCAAGCTTTATAGCTGAACAAATATTAATTAATAACAACGTATACGCAGAGAAAATATTTATTAAAAAATAAAAACATCAGTAAACAGGAACAGGAATAGGAATAGGAAACATAATGAAAATC
This sequence comes from Gammaproteobacteria bacterium, assembly GCA_015488295.1. Classification (GTDB taxonomy): domain Bacteria; phylum Pseudomonadota; class Gammaproteobacteria; order SZUA-229; family SZUA-229. The sequence goes on along the minus strand of WFOC01000121.1, from coordinate 3,214 downwards.
AATATGCCCATTACTAATAATGCAGTGGAAATGAAGGATAGTTGCATTCTGGTATCACACACAAACCTTAAAGGAATTATCACTTATTGTAACCAGGACTTTATTAACATCAGCGGTTACACTGAAGACGAACTAATAGGAAAAAATCATAACCTCGTACGCCATCCTGATATGCCATCAGCGGCATATCAGGATTTATGGAGCACACTGAAAAAAGGGCAAACCTGGACAGGCATCGTAAAAAATCGTTGCAAAAATGGTGACTATTACTGGGTCAAAGCAAACGTTACACAAATAAAAGAGCAGGGTGACATTGTTGGTTACATGTCAGTTCGCACCAAACCTTCAAGTGATGAAATATCAAATGCCGAAGCTCTTTATGAAAAAATAGAAAAAGGTGAAGCCAGCCTTGAGCCAAGCTTCTGGCAGAAATACAATTTTTTACACAGCTTAAGCATATGCAATAAACTTCGCCTGATCGGCGCTTCATTTATATTACCTATTATTATCCTGATGGCTATTTTTGCCATGGAAAAAAACCAGGAAATAAACTTCTCAAAAATGGAATTAACCGGTGTCGAATATATTTCACCATTAATAGTACTGATGTCAGACATTACCAAACATCGCGGCATAACCAACGCCCTGCTAAATGGTGACGACTCTTTCAGAGAAAAACTACCTGAAATCAGAAATAATATTGCAAAAGATATACAGCTTATCGAAAGCATACATAAACGCCTTGGTGAAAAACTAAAAGTAAACGATGCCTGGCAGGAAGTAAAATCCAGCTGGAACCAGCTTGGTGAACAAGCTGTAAATTTACCGGCCGCTACAAGCTTTAAACAACACACCGAATTACTTGAAAACATAATCACACTGATATCACGTGTTGGTGATAGCTCCAGGCTGATCATGGATCCTGAAATTGATAGTAATTACCTGATGCAGCTAATCGTTCTAAGAATTCCGGAGCTGAACAATTTACTGGGAATCTTGCGAGGCAAGGGGTCGGGAATAATTGCATCCGGCGAGCTAAGCGAATCGGACAAAGCAACGATCACCCAGTTACACACCCTGATGACAAAACGGGTTAAGCAAACCATTCATAACCTGGACATTGTTTTTGAAAATAATGCCCGATTAAAAAATTTAATGGGCGCACAGCTCAATGATTTCAAACAAAGCACTAACAGCTTTACAAAACTCATAGAATCAAGCTTGTTGCAAAACAGCAACCCAGCACTCTATGACTCAAAAACATTTTTCTCTACCGGCACAGATGCCATCGTTAAATCAAGTAAATTATTTGATGAATCAGCAAAACAGTTAACCGCTTTATTAAACACGCGTATTAACAAATACTATACGAAAATGTTTATTGAATTAGGCATTATGCTGGTACTTATAGCTTTATCTGTCTCGTTAACACTATTTGTTTCAAGATTAATGACCCGCGCCAGCAAGCAAACACTACAGGTATTCAACAATATCGGTAACGGAAAGTTTGATAGCGACATCAAGATAGAAACACAGGACGAACTGGGTGAAATGTTACAGGAGCTGAAAGCATTACAAACCCGGCTTAGTGTTGACATAAAAACAGCCCGGGATGATGCCACAAAATTTGGCCGCATTAAAACAGCCCTGGACGTGGCCGGTACAAATATAATGATGGCTGATGCCAACAACATAATAATCTACATGAACAAAGCCGTTCAGGAAATGTTTGATAACATTAAGGACACACTGGTAGAAAACATTCCTAACTTTAATATTAACCACCTTCTTGGGCAAAGCATCGACGTTTTTCATCAACACCCTTCACACCAGAAAAACCTGCTAAAAAACCTGAAAGAAACCTACATCAGTAAAGTTTCTGTGGGCGACGTGGATTTACAGATCACAGCAAATCCAGTTTATGCAAATGATGGTGAGCGCCTTGGCACCGTGGTTGAATGGCAGGACCAAACCGCACAGAACAAGGTAATCAATCGTCTGGTTGATGCTTCTTATTCAGGTGATTTCAGCACTCTGGAAGTAGGCAACAGCAAAGACCAGGCTTACATCGATCTGGCCAAAAATATTAATAACATGCTGGAAACAACCGGCAGCACAATTGATGAAGTAGTCAATGTGCTTGAAGGTCTGGCACAGGGAGACCTGAGCAAAACCATTGAAGGTGAATATCATGGTGTGTTTAAACGTTTGCAAACCAGTGTAAACACGACCATAAGCAAACTTTCAGGTGTTATCGAAGTATTAAAAGATCATTCCGATGGCAGCACCAGCGCTTCACTTGAAGTTAGCAGCGCCGCCACCAACATCGGGCAGGGCTCATCGGAGCAGGCAGCATCACTGGAAGAAATTTCTTCATCCATGGAACAGATGTCGGCCAATGTACGACAGAGTGCTGACAACGCCGGACAAACCGAAAAAATTGCGCAAAAAGTAGCAAGCGATGCGGAAGAAAGTGGTCAATCAGTAAGTGAAGCGGTAGTCGCAATGAAAGACATTGCTGAAAAAATTTCGATCATTGAAGAAATTGCAAGACAAACAAACTTACTGGCATTAAACGCCGCTATTGAAGCGGCACGTGCAGGTGACCACGGCAAAGGGTTTGCAGTGGTCGCAGACGAAGTGCGTAAACTGGCCGAACGCAGTCAAAAAGCAGCAGAAGAGATTGGCGCACTGTCCGGCTCAACCGTTGTAAAAGCCGAACAGGCAGGTGAGCAGTTACTTAAACTGGTACCGGAGATTCAAAAAACAGCAGAACTGGTTCAGGAAATCAGCCAGGCATCACGCGAGCAGGATATCGGTTCAGAAGAAATCAACCGGGCTCTCCAGCAACTGGACCAAACAGTGCAACGTTCTGCCGCCTCATCCGAAGAGCTGGCCGCATCTGCCGGCATCTTAAACAGACAGGCGGAAGAACAGCGCGAAACAATGAGCTTTTTCACACTGGCAAAAACAACAGCCACACCCCAGGTCGAACGCCGAAACGAAAACTCCCCCGGTGCCAGACTGCGTGCCGAAACAGCTAATACCCGGACTAAAAACAATGAATTTATTACGGGAGATAATTACGATAATGAAGCTTTCGTTAAATTTTAGGGGCTGTCCTAGATAAGTAAAATTATTTAGGATGGTTAAATGCGAAAGAGTCGATTGAGTTGGTACAAACAAAGTCGTTTAATTGAGCTATTTGTAGCGG
>WFOC01000120.1 GCA_015488295.1 Gammaproteobacteria bacterium | reverse complement strand
TTTTCCGGCAGTTCGAACAGGCCGCCAAAACCACCGAGACTGCCCATCACGCCGGGGCGGCTGGTGCTGGCAACGCTGGATTTGATTTTTTCGACAAACTCGTTGCCAGCGTCGATATTGACACCGGCATCACGGTAACTTAATGATTTTGATTGATTAGCAGACATCGACTTCGGAGGCTGATTAGAACAGCTTTTCGTATAGTAAAAAGATGTGTTATTGTACACTTTTGTTAGTCATTATTTGTACAAATTTCCTCTATATATTCATGCCCACGCCCCGAACCTATGCCTCAAATGTTTAATCTTAAAGCGAAAATATTCGTTTTTGTCAGCCTGTTACTGGCTTTTTCTCAGGTTCAGGCTGGCGGCAACAGCGCGTTATATGATGTCGAAGTGCTGGTGCCTGACGAGTCCGCCGATACCCGCTGGCGGGCATTCAAGGAAGGGCTGGATGAGGTGTTTATTCGTATCTCCGGTGATCGCTTTGTTATGGATAAATTGAAGCGTCCGTCGGCCAGTCGCTACATCAAACAATACAGCTACGACCCGGTCGCTAACCCGGTGGTGAATGACGACGATGAGCTCCTGGCGCACCGCCTGAAAATCCAGTACAACGGCAGCGCCATGGCGAAGTATCTGCGTGATAACGGTTTTCCGGTATGGGGTGAGCACCGCCTTGATGTGATCATCTGGCTGGCGATCCGTGATGGCAGAAATGAATATGTCTTGAAAGATAACGACCAGTCCCTGCTGAAAGTGGCGGCGGATGATGCCCTGCACCGGCGTGGCATACCGGATCGCTGGCCGCTGTATGATTATAAAGACCAGAAAATTCTGAAAGTGGCGGATATTCGTGGTGGTTTCAGAGATCCGGTGCTTGATGCCTCGAAAAGATATGGCCGGGGACCGGCACTGGCCGGCAGCCTGATCTGGAATGGCAGGACATGGCAGAGTAGCTGGAGCCTGTTGATGGCTAACGTCAACAGGCACTGGAGCATTGAAGATGCCGATTACAATCAGTTGATCAATAAAGCTATCGATCTGGCAGCAGATGCGATGGGTGCTGTTTTTGCGATTCACGGTGTTGGCAAAAATCAGCAGCAGGCAACAGTTCGACTACAGGTACAGGCAGTCAGCTCTATTCAAAAATACAGCAAGCTGGAAAACTACCTGCGTGATCTTAATGCGGTGGCGCAGATAACCCCTGTGCAGGTTGACGGCCAGAATGCGATGTTTGATGTCACCCTGCGCAGTAACAAAGAGGAATTTTTCGGTTTAATTAAAAATGATGCTGAACTGATCGAAGTGGTACCTGCGGTGATGCCAGCGGTTGAAGCAAAAAAAGAAGAGCCGGTTCTGCTGGAAAGCAAGACAGCTGCTGTGGGCGAAAAAACCGGGGCTGCTGTTGCTGGTACTGCGGCAGAAAATAAGCTCGCGTTAAATCAGCCGTTAGCTGATGTGACGGAGGTGTCTGAGCCGGCGTTGCCGCAGATACCCGTTTATTATTACCGAATCAATTATTAAGCATCGCAAGTGTCCGCATTAAGCCACCCACAATTACCGCTGGGGTTTGAACCCGGTGAGCTATTTACTTTCGACAGCTTTGTTGCCGGCAGCAACTCTGTCGCCGCCGGGCTTGCGCATCAGATGGCAATGGGCGAAGGCGAAACCCAGTTATATTTCTGGGGCGAATCCGGGCTGGGAAAAAGTCATCTGTTGCAGGCCAGTTGTAATCTGGCGGCAAAAAACCAGCGCACCGTTTGTTACCTGACGCAGGCCGAAATTCTCGGCCAGTCCGCCGACATCTTCGACGGTCTGGAACAGATCGAACTGATCTGTCTGGACGATATCGACACCTGGCTGGTTGATGAGATGTGGGAAACCGCGTTATTCGATCTGATCAATCGCGTGCGTGAAAATAATAGTTGTTTGATGCTGGCATCGGCACATTCGCCCGATGAAAATTTTGTTAAATTGCCAGACCTGCGTTCGCGATTATCCTGGGGGCCGGTGTTTCATTTACAGGACCTTTCGGATAAGGAAAAATATCAGGCGCTAAGTTTTCGCGCCCGGCAGAGTGGCCTGGAATTGCCGGAGAAAGTGGCTGACTATCTGATGCAGCGTTACCCGCGCGATATGTTCGGCCTGTTCGAGCGCCTGGCCGTGCTGGATAAAGCATCGATGGCAATGCAACGGCGGCTGACCATTCCGCTGGTCAAGTCAGTGTTTGTTGAAGAGTAGTTTTTCCTGCTTTCTTTAATCAGTGTTATAAATGGAATGACACAGAATTTATAACACACTCGCTCAATATGCGAATAACTCTTGCAAGGTATTGCATAGTTCTACCTGAGTGCTTTCATCTATTGATCCTAATTTTTTTATCAACCTGCTTTTATCAACAGCTCTGATTTGATCTAAAAGTATTAGCCCGTTTTTATTTTTAAATTCACAATTGACCCTGCAAGGAAAATCAAAACCCTTGGTAGTCATGGGTGCTACCAGTACAGTTGATAATGCTGACATCTCATTTGGAGAAATCACAATACACGGTCTCGTTTTATTTATTTCTTTACCTTTGGTTGGGTTTAAGCTGATGAGCCAAACCTGAAATCGGGCAATGGAGGTCATTACCACTCCAGGTCTTTATCTGATGTTAATGTGGCATCCAGCCAATCATTGTCAGTGGTTTCTGCGCCATTGTTTGCAAGGGTTGCTTCAATAGCTCTTTTCCAGTTTTCTCTTGGCTTTTTACTTGGAGTCACCAGAATGCCTTGATTTACTACCTGTATATCAAGTTCTTTACCTTCAAGCCTGGCTTGCTGTATAAGTGGTTTTGGTATCCTGATACCTTGAGAATTACCGATTTTAATTAAGTGCGCCATATTGCAGCCTCATTAAATAAGTGAAGTATTTGGTAATTATAATGTAATTACTTTGGATTGCAAAGAAACCGGGGTCAGATCACAATATTCTGTTGAAACGCCTCGTTGGGCTTTACTGCTTGCTGACAACATATTTCAATATATCAACTACTTGCTCCGGTGTCGTTGCCCAGCCGAATGCCGCTGCGTCCACCTCTTTAAGCGGGTGGATGATATCTTCGTTATGCAGTGTGATATAGGGCGTGCCTAACGCTGCACAATAGCCTGCATCAAATGCGGCATTCCATTGTTTGAATTTATCGCCAAAGCGAATAACAGCTACATCGCAGTTTTCAATTAATGTTTTTGTTCTTATGGCATTTATTTTGGCAGACTTATGATCCCGCCAGAAGCCTTCTTCTTCCTTGCCTAATACATCACCTGCAGCATCGCTGGCTTCATGGTCGGTGACAGCCGATGAAAATGAAATGGCGAGATTTTGTTCGTCACAGCCGTCTATAATTTTTTGTCGCCAGTCGGTATGTATTTCACCGGACAGGTATACGTGCAATTTCATTGTTTATTACCTCATGAATAAGTGTTTTTGAATCTGGTTTTACCAGTGAGTCGCTGAGCCTTGCTTAACGGTTGCTTAAAGTGGCATGTTTCTGTGAGTAAAAACAAGTGGTGTTTTAAATTGTCCGCTGGAGCATTCTGTTTGGCATTACAAATTCCTCAATAGTTGAGAATAAACTTTGCTGTTTTGCATCGTTTAACTCGCCGTTTTTGCAATATTCCAAAATGCCATTAGCGACAAACTCAGCCAGATTAACGGGAACGGCATTGCCTATCATTTGTTCCAGGTTGGTTTTGCTTCCTTCAAATATAAATGTTTTTGGAAATGTCTGAAGGTAGCTTCGCTCCGTTGTTGTAAGAGGGCGTATGTCAGATAACTTGATATTTGCAGGGTCTCCAGAATGTTTTTTATAACCTGGAGGTAGTGGCCTGTTGACACCTCTTACCGTTGGGCTGGGTTCATCGATTGAAAATATGCCTCTTCGACTATAATTTCTGGGGTGCCGATAATAATAATCCAGACTCAGGCTGTTCCCTAAATAGTCACGTATTGTCATGGGGGTTTTATTAAGGTTTTTTTCAAGTATCGGTTTTAATATGTTATTTTTTTCACCTAAGCCACCGATAAGGAAAAATCTTTTTCTTGCCTGTGGGACATTGCAATATTCGGCGCTGAGTATAACGGCTGTTAAACCGTATCCATTTTTTTCATATTGAGATATAACATCTTTAAGAATGTGGCTCTTCTTGATTCTTTCTACATTTTCCATAACAAACCATTTTGGTTTATACGAGCAAACAATATTTGCAAAATGGTATGTTAGATCGGCGCGACCTAAAGTCTCGTCTCGTTTTCCTGCAGATGAAAAGTCCTGACAAGGCGGGCCACCAGCAATCATATCTGGTTTATATCTGTTTATTATATTAAGTGCGCCTTCTTCGTCAGTTAAATCATGTGAATAACATGTGTGTGAAAAGTTTTTATTATATACCTCTACAACCTTATCCCAGTTATCTATAGCTGCCACAATATCTATGCCAGCATTAGCAAACCCCAGGCTAAGCCCGCCGCATCCTGAAAACAAGTCAATACACTTCATTCTTGAAACAACTCCGGTGAATTGAATATGATTGCGTCAAACCTGCGCTCTGGACTAAGAAGATTTTGGCCGCCACCAAGGATAATGTTTTTTATTTCTGCTTTGGATATAACAGGTTTTTCCAGTCGCTCTGTTGACATGTAGTTATTTGTTACATTGCCTGCTGAGGCAAATGCCTTATCATTTTTAGTATTATATGAAAGCCCATCAATTATATCTTCATGATTAAAGCTACCTTTATCAAGATAATCTATTAGCATTTTATAAAGCCAAATAGATGTTCTGGTTTGGCGTGTAATATTGTTGGCATCTGGATTATTATTGGATATTCTTGAAATGAAATGAGCGAATCCAGCATCGCTCCATACGAAAATATCGAGGCATTGATCAGCTAATACGGGTGATTTCCCGATGGTTTTCCAGACGGGCTGAAGCAAAAAGGGCGTTTGATTTTTTTCTGCCGCTATAGAAATTTGCTGGATGGAGGAAACAATTTCCTTTATTCTGGGCAAGACTTCTTTTGCATTTGACCAATCTGTTATTTTAACTTTTTTAAGGCATTCACTTAATTTCTCACCAACACTGAGGATTAAGCTGCAAGCTAAATATACAATGGTATCTGGTCTTACTACTATTTCGCTTCCATATGCGCGATCATTCAAATCACAGGTAGTATTATCTGGTAATGCCGTTAGCTTCACTTCAAGGCCTGACAGACATTCCCCCGTGCTTTCTTTTTGAATGACAACATCAGTTCTAGGGAGAGTGCCTTTTACAAATTTTTGAAAAGGAGTGTGTTGAGCTTCAAAGGCAAAATATAAGTCATCGCTTTTTGGTGATATACCAAAAACATCCTTAATTTTTACTGTTGCAGGGGTATATTTACCTTCCTGTATAGCTAAATAGTTAGCGTCTATGTTCTTTGATGCTAAGTAACAGCATAATGATGCAGGGAATGATGAGTTGAACTGATTTTTACCCCAGGCCTTTTTTTTGCTGAAATCACGGTTGGTTTTTTTCAATCCAAACAGTCCGGGTGAATCTTTAGACATAAAAATCCTTCATTAAATTGGGTTGTTCTGCCGGCTTATTTTACCTTTTCTCAGGATTGCTAGATACCTCATTCTCTGGTCACCTGACTATCGTTTGCTCACCTCAAATATCCGTTCTGCAAAGTGACGTTTGGGGATATAGTAACCGGAGTCATAATGAAAATGACGGCTTATTTGTTATTAGGTGTTTGCAAGTGCTTTGCTTATGATGTATGCATTTCTGTCTCAGCTTGCCATTCTCACAGGTAGTTCGAAGGCGAATTCGGCACCGCCTTTGTCGTGAGGTTGTGCGCTGATGCGTCCCTGGTGTGATTCGATGATGGAGCGGCTGATGGACAGGCCGATGCCCATGCCTTCGGCTTTGGTGCTGAAGAAGGCGTTGAAGATTTTTGGCAGGCTGTCCTGTTGCACGCCTTCGCCGCTGTCGATGACGGCGACGCGGATCATGCCGGAATCTCTGGTCTCGGTTTTGATGGTTAGCTGGTGGTGTTTCTTTTTGACTCGCGCCATGGCTTCGATGCTGTTGAGCATGAGGTTGAGGATGACCTGCTCGATCTGGATCAGGTTGCCTTCGATGACGGGTAGTCCGACTTCCAGCTCAAAGGTGAGTGCAACTTTATGGCGTTGAACTTCGTGATTGATTAGTGCGGCTGCGTTGCGTACGGCGTGATTGAGATTGACAGTGCCGTAACTGTCTTCGCCTTTTTGTACGAACTGGCGGATGTGGCGGATGATATCGGATGTCATGGTGGCGCTGTCGACGGTGTGTTTGAGGCCCTGCACCAGTTGTTCGGTGTCTGGTTCTGGTTCTTTGAGTATGCGCAGGCAGTTATTGCTGTGGTTGATGGTGTCGGTCAGTGGCTGGTTGAGTTCATGTGCCAGGCTGGCGGCCATTTCGCCGATGGTGCTCAAGCGTGAGACGCGGGCGAATTCGGTTTCATGACGCTGGTGCGCTTCTGTTGCCAGTTTTCGTTCCAGCTCATCGGCGATCCATTGCGCCATGACTTTCAGTAGTTCGTGATCCCATTTGCTGAGGTGTTGCTGGCGTTTTTTTCTGCCGGCGAATTCCAGTGTGCAGTGTATCTGGCCATCAAGAAAAATGCCGATGCCAAGGTAGTTGTGCCAGCCCTGTTGCAGGCAGGCGCAGTCGGCGGTGGTTGAGTTTTCTACGTCGGGCAGGTCGAGTACTATGCCGGCGTGTTCAATGATGTGGGCGGCGCAGTGTTTGTTGATCGGGCCGCAGGTTACCGGGATGCGTTTTGCGTTTTCGGAAGTGATGCAGATTTTTTGTTCGTCGTCGTTGAGGTTGGCCAGTACAGCGATGTCCAACTGGAAATATTTTCGTCCGGTTTCCAGCAGTTGCCGCAGGCGTTGTTTGTGGTTGAGTTCGGGGGCGCTGGTGATTTGTACCAGTTTGCGTAGTGCGGCGTGGCTTTTGTCCAGTGCCTGAGTGCGTGCGATGACCTGTTCTTCGAGGCTGTCGCGGTAGCGGGCCAGCGCGGCCTGTGATTTTCGGCGCTGGTCGATTTCTTCGCGCAGGCTGTGTTCGGTTTCACGCAGGCGGTGGTTGGTGCGGGTGATGTAGCCATTCAGCGTGAGCAGGGCGATCAGCGCAACGGCAGCGGTGATTAGCCAGTAGGCGTAACGCTTCATCAGCGCCAGCAGTGAAATTTCGCGCAGTACTTTGTATGGCCCGATTTTGAGCACGCGCATCAGCTCGTTGACGGGTGAGTAATCCAGTGGAATGGTCCAGCCGGCACTGCGTGCAGCGGTGGCGGCGGGGTGGTCGTGGGGCATTGATAACAGTGCCTGGGTTACCTGTGTCGCCAGTTCGCGCGGGGTGTTTTTCAGTGTGGCAAACGGCCATTCCGGATACAGCCGGGTGCTGACCGGGAATGGGCTGCCGGTGTTGGGTTGCAGGTTGAGAATGCGAAAGTCTGCGGCGTTAATTGCGCCGGATTCCACCATGCGGGCAAAGGTTTCTGCGCGCACGGTGGCGGCATCGACCTGCATGTTTTTGACTGCGAGTACGATTTTATCCTGTGGAAAACCGGCGAAGATCAGTTCGCCCAGATCACGGAAAGGGTCGATGTCGTGTTCAGCCAGTTCACGCCAGGCCATCTGAAAGCCGCCGAAGGCCTGTTCGCTAACCGCCATGAAGCGTTTTTTCTGCAAATCTTCCAGCCGGTAGATGTCATTGTTGCTGGCCTGGGTGATGATGATGGCTCCATAACGCAGCAGTATTTTGTCACCTTCGCGGGTTTGCAGGGTGGCGATGCGCGAGATACCAAAACTGGCTTCCAGGTCAGCGTAGTTGCCGGGGTTGGTGAGGATAAAATGGATGCCGTCGTGGCGTGTGGCACTGCGGATGTCATCAAGGTTGAGCGGGATGATTTCGAACCGGTGCCCGGCAATTTTTGAAGACAGGTAGTCAGCGGTTGATGACCATCGCTGCAATACCTGCGCATGGCCTCGATGTGCCAGTACGCCGATGCGGATGATGGTTTCGTTCCGGGTTTCAGTGGGTGTTTCGGTTGCGCCGGCGTGGAGTGGATTCACCGGTGCCAGCATCGTAAACAGGGCGACACAGAGTGTTATGAGTGGCATTGCAAAAACTGAAAGCTGTATTTTCTTCATAAGTTATCAGGTTTGACCGTTCCGGTCTGGTCGAAGCTCCTTAATGTAGGACGTAGCTAAGGGGGATTCTATTCACTTAAATAATATGAAGGCTGGTTTTTGGCAGTGCCTGTTTGGTGTGGGTGCGGTGTTTACTCTTCCGTGTCGGTATTTTGCGCGTTCATCTGTTTTCCCATAAAGCGCGTGTATAACACGGTGCCCAGAAAAAAGGTCAGGCTGGTGAATATCACGTAAAGCCCGATTGCCCGGTCTTCGCTGTGGCCGGCATACCAGACACCGATGATGAAGTAGAAAATGGCGACATACATTGACCAGGCGTGAGTGTACAGCTTGCCTTTAAGCAGCCCCATTAGCGGGAACATCAATGGCCCGATCTGCAACAGGACGATAATGGAAATGAGGTGTTTGGCCACGGGTTCTATCAGCAGGTGCCAGGCGAACAGGCCGAACAGCAGGCCGAAATAGCCAGATAAAGTGAAGATGCGGCCGAGTTTTATGTATTGTATTTGAGTCATTATTGAATAAGTTTTTTTGCAGTGCTGGCGACGCGCCTGCCAATTGCCAGGCAGAGTGTACGTTCTTCATCGCTTAGGGGGGTGGCATCAAGGTTGTCAGTCAGACGGGTTGCGCCATAGGGTGTGCCACCGGTTTTTGTTTCGAACAGCGCGGTTTCGGTGTACGGCAGGCCGACCAGCAGCATGCCGTGGTGCAGCAGTGGCAACATCATGGTAAGCAGGGTGGTTTCCTGACCGCCGTGCATGCTGGTGCTGGCAGAAAAAACCGCCGCCGGTTTGCCCGCCAGCTTGCCGCCCATCCATAATGCGCTGGTATTGTCGATGAAGTGTTTCATGGCGGCGGGCATGTTGCCGAAATGAGTCGGGCAACCCAGGATCAGGCCGTCGCATTCGCTCAGGTCGTCGAGCGTGGCGTATAACGGGCCGTCTTCAGGGATTTCGGGTTCGGTCTGTTCGGTGGTCGGTGAGACAGCGGGCACGGTGCGCACCCGCGCCTGCATGCCGTCGATTTCTTCCACGCCGCGCGCGATGATGTTCGCCATTTCCGCCGTGGTGCCGCCGGGGCTGTAATATAAAACCAGTATTTCAGACATTACAGTATATCCAGAACTTTCTCGGGAGGGCGGCCGATGGTGGCCTTATTGCCGTTGATGATAATCGGCCGTTCGATCAGAATCGGGTTGTCGATCATGGCCTGAATGAGCTGTTCGCGGCTTAGTTCGGGGTTGTCCAGGTTGTTCTCTTTATAAGGCGCTTCGTGTTTGCGCATCAGCTCACGTGGTTCGATGCCAAGCAGCTCGAGAACCTCGTTCAGTTCAGCGCTGTCGGGTGGTGTGTTCAGGTATTCGATGACGGTGGTTTCGATGCCTTTGTCGTTGAGGATACCCATGGTCAGGCGGCATTTGCTGCACTTTGGATTATGAAAAATTCGAACCTTTTTACTCACTTTTTATTCACCTTTTTTATATTTGCCGGATTTTATCGGAATTTGTCAGTTTTGGCAGAAAACATTGAAACTATTGAAAATATTGTTTGACACTTAATGCTTACATTGTTATTTTTTTAGGTCTATAATCTTGCTCAATAATTATAAAACAAAACAACGTCCCTATTGGAGATATTATGACCATGCGAACATCTGCCCGTCTATTTAGCGTAGCCCTTTTAAGCTTAGGCCTTATTACAGGTTGTGCTTCAACTGATGAAGCGTCTGATTCAACATCAGCCGAACAAGCCATTGCCGATGCCAAAGCTGCAAATGCTAAAGCTAAAGCTGTAGAAAATGAATGGCGTGACACCGGTAAAATCATCAAGAAAGCTGAGAAAAAACTGGCTGACGGTGATACTGCTGAAGCCATCAAACTTGCCAACAAAGCAAAAGCACAGGCTATTACAGCGGTTGCACAGGCTGAATTTGAAAACAAAAAATTCCTGAACGCGAATGCTGATAGCAGCGCGTCATCTGCATCATCTTCCAGTAGCTCGGCTCGCGGTGCAGTGGCAGCTGGTCGTGTAAGCAGCTACTCCGTTGTTCGTGGTGACAATCTGTGGAACATTTCTGGTAAAGATGAAGTTTATGCTGACCCTTACCAGTGGCCACTGATCTACAAAACAAACCGTGACAAAATTCAGGACGCTGACCTGATTTACCCAGGACAGGTTCTGGACATCGATCAGAATGCTTCTGCTTCTGAAATTGATGCAGCTATAAATCATGCGAAAACACGTGGCGCATGGTCACTGGGCGATACTGAGCAATCAGATCGCGATTACCTGAACAAGTAAGACGGGCTATTATTTACATAGTCATTTACCGGTTTTTTGAAAACTGGTGTTAAGAGAGGCCCGCTTGCGGGTCTTTTTTTATGGCTGAATTATCTGGTTTTGAATGGATGACAGTTTGTAAACAAATTTTTGTCAGCGGCCTGGTGCAGGGCGTGTTTTTCAGAGACAGTACCCGGCGCAAGGCCAACGAATTAAATCTGGAAGGCGGTGTCAGAAACTTGCGTGATGGCCGCGTTGAGGTGCAGGTTACAGGTGCGGAAGAGGCTGTTCAATCATTAATTAAATGGCTGGAAATCGGGCCGAAACACGCAAAAGTGTCTACTATTGAGGTAATCGATTTACCGCTAACAGAGCAGCAGGATAGCAAAAAAGGCTCTTTTGATATCTGGCCAACGCGATAGGCACTGCCGGTTATCCAGCGCAAAGTGAGAACATAAAAATAATGAGTGCCGTGTTTGACAATAATATGAAACCTAATCAGCATCTTGAAGTGCATGACATTCTGAAATGGCTTGAAGAAGATGCTATGGTGGATGTCGAAAATGCACACATGCTGCGCACGCTGGCAGTGAGTGCGGAGTATCGCAAAAAACATCCACTGGAAGTTATTGCTGAACGCAACTGGGTAAACACAGAAACACAAAAACTGCTGACTCTGGAAGTGTTAACCAAATGGTTTGCCAACCGCGTTGGCTTGCCATTCGTTCGTATTGACCCCCTAAAAGTTGATGTCGCAGAAGTAACCGAGGTGATGTCCTACGCCTATGCCGCTCGCTACAATGTGCTGCCGATAAAAGTCGACACTACCAGTATTACTGTGGCCACCGCGCAACCGTTCGAACGTGACTGGGAACCGGAACTGTCGCGTATTCATAATAAAGAATTCAAACTGGTCATCGCCAGTCCGGAAGATATCCGCCGTTTGCTGCTGGAGTTTTACAGCATCGCAAAATCGGTGCATGGTGCGCGCACATCGTCAGACAGTGGCGGTGGCAATATTCAGAACCTCGAACAGTTGATGCAGCTGGGGCGCAGCGGCAAGCTGGATGCCAATGACCAGCACGTGGTGAACATTGTCGACTGGTTGCTGCAATATGCGTTTGACCAGCGCGCCAGTGATATTCATCTGGAGCCGCGCCGCGAGATGTGCCCGGTGCGTTTTCGTATCGATGGTGTGATGCAGGAGGTCTACCAGATTCCGGCAGCGGTGATGAAAGCGGTGACCAGCCGCATCAAGATTATCGGCCGCATGGATGTCGCAGAAAAACGCCGGCCACAGGATGGTCGCCTGAAAACCCGCAACGAAGATGGTCGTGAAGTCGAGCTGCGTTTATCCACCATGCCTACCGCCTTCGGTGAAAAACTGGTGATGCGAATTTTTGATCCGGAAGTGCTGGTGAAGGATTTTCGCCAGCTGGGGTTCAGTAAAAAAGATAATGACATCTGGCAGTCGATGATCAAGCAGCCACATGGCATCATTCTGGTAACCGGGCCGACCGGCTCCGGTAAAACCACCACGCTGTATTCAACGCTGAAACTGCTGGCCAAACCGGAAGTCAATGTGTGCAGCATCGAAGACCCGATTGAGCTGGTTGAGCCCGCGTTCAACCAGATGCAGGTGCAGAAAAATATCGATCTGGATTTTGCCAGCGGCGTGCGCACCCTGTTGCGGCAGGATCCGGACATTATCATGATCGGTGAGATTCGCGATCAGGAAACCGGTGATATCGCCATTCAGGCGGCATTAACCGGTCATCTGGTGCTGTCAACATTGCACACCAATGACGCACCCTCGGCGGTCACACGCATGCTGGACATCGGCATTCCGCCGTATCTGATTCAGTCATCGGTGCTTGGCATTATGGCGCAGCGCCTGGTTCGCACCTTGTGCCCGCACTGTAAACAACCGGCAGAAATCAGCGATGAAGCCTGGAAAGAACTGGTGCATCCGTGGAAAGCGACGAAGCCGAAACAGGTTTATGAGCCGGTGGGCTGTCTGGAATGCCGTGATACCGGCTATCAGGGACGTAAAGGTATCTATGAAATGTTCAAATTCTCCAATGAAACTCGCTTGATGATCACCAAAGACACCGACATTCATGACCTGCGCCGTGCGGCCATCAAAGACGGTTTGCAACCACTGCGGCTGAGTGGTGCCAACAAGGTAGCAAAGGGCGAAACCACGGTCGAAGAAGTGCTGCGTGTGGCACCACCGCCGCTTGAATCATAAAAGTAGGGTGGGCAAGGTTTTTTGCCCACGCGGAAAGCTCAACCTGTTATTCGGCGTGAGCAAAAAAACCTTGCCCCCCCTGCGGATTTAGGGAATGGTCCATGTTTTGTTTTCTGACAAAAAGCCGGTGATTTGCAGGGAAACACCTATCTCACAAGTTAGATTTCATCCACTTCCGCAACCAGTTATAATACGCGCCCAAATCCCCATTAATAAAACCGAGGTTTTATCATGAGTTACTATTTTTCGAAGATTGTTGATGACAGTTTTGATGATGCTATCGAGCGCGTCACCAAACATCTGGCCGATGCCGGTTTTGGTGTGTTGACCACAATCGATGTCAGTGGAACCTTAAAAAAGAAGATCGATGTTGATTTTCAGCGTTACACGATTCTGGGCGCATGTAATCCAAAATTTGCTCACCAGGCACTGCTGGCGGAAGACAAGATTGGTACCATGTTGCCTTGCAATGTCATCGTTCAGGAAACTTCTGATGGCAAGGTTGAAGTTGCTGCGGTTGATCCGATGGCTTCGATGATGGCCATTAAAAATGAAACACTGGGTGAGGTTGCATCGCAGGTGCAGGGTATGCTCAAGAATGTAATCGAAGGTTTATAAAATTTTATGTCACAGCCAAAAATTGTAATTTATAGTGGACGTTTCTGCGGCTATTGCACCGCCGCAGAGCGTTTATTGCAGAGCAAAAAAGCAAGCTACGAACTGATCAAAGTGGATGAAGACCCCGCCAAATTTGATCACATGATGGAAATCACCGGTCGTCGCACCATCCCACAGATTTTTATCGGTGACTACCATGTCGGTGGTTTTGATGATCTGACCGCGCTGAACCAGAGCGGAAAACTCGACAAGCTGCTCAATCCCTAGACGTTTTTCAGTAAACACTTCTCCCGTATTTTCTAAAAGATAAAGAATCATCGTTATGGAATATTTACCAATATTTATTCAGATTAAACAACGACCCTGTCTGGTTGTTGGTGGTGGTTCTATTGCCGCACGTAAAGTTGCTCTGCTGCGAAAAGCACAGGCTGATGTCACCGTGGTGGCGCCGGATATTTGTGATGAGTTGCAGAAATTAAATGAAGAAGGTTTGATTCAGCATATAAAACGTGAGTTCGAAGAGCAGGATATGGCGAACTGTGTTGCTGTTATCGCAGCTACCGATCAGCGCCCGGTAAATGAGCAGGTATCAAAACTGGCGCACCAGTTACGGCTGCCGGTTAACGTGGTTGATAACCCTGATCTGTGCAGTTTTATCATGCCGTCCATCATCGACCGCTCACCGGTGGTCATCGCGGTTTCGACCGGTGGTTCATCGCCGGTGCTGGCGCGCCTGATTCGCACCAAGCTTGAAGGCAGCATTCCCGCCGCCTATGGCCGGCTGGCAAAACTGGTGGAAGGTTTTCGTGACAAGGTAAAAACGGCGTTCCCCAATGTCGAGTCGCGTCGTGGTTTCTGGGAAAAAATTCTGGAAGGCAAAGTGGCTGAGCTGGTTTTCACCGGCCACGAAGAAGAAGCGCAGCAGGTGCTGGACAAAGCCATCGATAAACAATCAGAAAATCCCGAGATGCCCGGCGAAGTGTTTTTAGTCGGTGCCGGCCCCGGTGATCCTGACCTGCTGACCTTCCGCGCACTGCGTTTGATGCAGCAGGCGGATGTGGTGGTTTATGATCGTCTGGTATCACCGGCTATCATGGAAATGGTACGCCGTGATGCCGAGATCGTTTATGTCGGCAAAGAGCGTGACAAACACACCATGCAGCAGGAAAACATCAACCAGCTGCTGGTACGTCTGGCCAAAGAAGGCAAACGTGTGTTGCGTCTGAAAGGTGGTGATCCGTTCATCTTTGGTCGTGGTGGCGAAGAGATCGAACTGCTGGCGCAGGAAGGCGTTGCCTTTCAGGTGGTGCCCGGTATTACCGCAGCCAACGGTTGTTCATCTTACGCCGGCATTCCGCTGACGCATCGTGATTACGCGCAGTCCTGTGTGTTTGTTACCGGCCATCTAAAAGACGGTTCGGTCGACCTTAACTGGAAAGCACTGGCGCATCCGCATCAGACCGTGGTGTTTTACATGGGGCTGCACGGTGCGCCGACGTTGTGCAAAGAGATGATCGCGCACGGCCTGCCGGCAAGCACACCGGTGGCATTGGTCGAGCAGGGCACCACACCGCAGCAACGTGTTTACATTGCAACACTGGAAACCCTGCTTGATGTGATCGCCAGCAAAGACATCAAACCGCCAACCTTGATCATTGTTGGTGAAGTGGTTACTCTGCATGAGAAGCTTTCCTGGCTGGAAGAGCATCATGTCGAGAACGAAGACAGCGTGTTTGCCTACAAGTAAAAATATTTATATTTTCCAGAATGCGGTTTACAGGGTTTTGAAATTTCAATTTAATCGGGTGTTAAAAGTGGTTAAGAATAAAGTGTTTAATAAGCGAATTTTATCGATACGTGGTTTTGTTTTGTCAGCACTTGCGATAATGGTCATGATAACAACCATGCCGGTTTATGCCAGAACCAGTTATGTCAGCGATGAATTGAAAGTGCCAATGCGCTCCGGTGCATCCAATGGCCACCGCATCATAAAATTTCTAAAGAGCGGCACAGCACTTACTGTACTGGGCGCTTCTGAAGATAATGCCTTTGTCGAAGTCGAAATTCCCGGTGGTAAAACCGGCTGGGTTGCTGCCGCAGATTTGATGGATGTTCCCAGCGGTCGTGACCGTCTGGTGTCAGTGAACAAAAAGCTGAACAAAATTCGTCAGGATAATAAAGAGCTGAAAAAAACGATTGCTGAATTAAAATCTGAAATCAGGCAGTTGAAAAGCGAGAAGAAATCTCTGGAAAACGAGCGTACCAACCTGAGTAACTCACTGGATGATCTGAAGATTACGGCAGCCAATCCACTGGCGCTGTCGAAAAAGAACAAGCAACTTAAAAAAGAGCGTGACAAAGCACGTGAGCAGCTTGCGATGCTCGACCGTGAGAACCAGCAACTGCGCAGCAACGTGGCGCAGGAATGGTTCATGATCGGTGGCGCAGTGTCGCTGGGCAGTCTGATCATCGGACTGATCATCACCCGCATCAACTGGCGGCGCAAACGCGATAGCTGGGGCGACAGTTTTTAGATAATTATTTTACCGTCGAGGCGCGGAGACGCAGAGTTTTTTGTTTGTGCTTCGCACTGACAATATTAAAAAAGTTTTTCTCTGCGTCTCCGCGCCTCGGCGGTAAAAACGCTTTTAAAGCGCACCGCTTCTGAAACCTGCAAACACATCATTTTTCTTCGCGCCATAATAATCTTTCCAGCTGTTTCGTATCTGCGTGAACGTGTCGGCCACGCACCATGTAATACTTTTGTGATGCCGCTGCTCAAACCTGCTAAATGTTCTGCCTGAGTTTTTGTCTGCTTTATTTGTCTGAGAAATAAATGCTTACTGTCTTGACGAAAACAAAGTGGTTATGCGTTAATGGTTTGATCGTTAGGTCTGATCACAATGTTGTATCTGAAAACAATAAAACAGGAATAAAACATGCAGAATATTCAAGCAGGCATTCTTGCCGAAGGCACTAAACTGGCACGGTATCTGGAGTTTTCCGTTAATTCGGAGGCGGATGTTGAAGCTGCGTTACGGGCATTGATGGCAGAAGAGATGAATGAGAATCTGGTCATTGGCATCGGTCAGTCGTTGATTGATCTTCTGGGGAAGAATATTCCCGGTCTGCGCACCATGCCAGCGAAAACCGGTAGTGGCATAGATGTGCCATCAACACCGACGGCACTGTGGTGCTGGTTGCGTGGCACGGATCGTGGCGAGATTTTTCATCGTTCGCGGCAGATTGAAAATATTCTGGCACCGGGCTTTGTTGCCAGCAGCGTGATCGATTCATTTCAATATGATGCCAATCGTGATCTCAGCGGTTATGAAGATGGCACGGAAAATCCTGAGGGTGAAGAGGCGGTGCAGGCGGCCGTTGTACAGAATCAGGGCGAGGGGCTGGATGGCAGCAGCTTTGTTGCGGTGCAGCAATGGTTACATGATTTTGATGCGCTGGATGCCATGACTACAAAGCAGAAGGATGATGCTATCGGTCGCCATATCAGCGATAACGAAGAGTTTGATGAAGCGCCGGCATCGGCGCATGTTAAACGCAGTGCGCAGGAAAGTTTTGAGCCGGAAGCCTTTATTCTTCGTCGCTCCATGCCGTGGGCTGAGGGCATGGATGCGGGTCTGGTGTTTGTGGCTTTTGGACATTCGTTTACCGCGTTTGAAGCAATATTCGACCGCATGTTAGGCAAGGACGATGCGGTGGTTGATGCATTGTTTGCTTTTACGCAGCCGGTCAGCGGTGCGTATTTCTGGTGCCCGCCGGTCAAAGCGGGCAAGCTGGATCTCAGCGCGATTGGTTTTTAAGAAGAGTTTTTTCTTAGAGTTCTCTGCAATATCCCGGTAGGGCGGGCAGGGTTTTTTGCCTGCGCGGTGACACCCTTCATAAACAGGCGGACAAAAAAGTCTGCTCTGTTCTACGCTTTTTTTCGTTTCTTGCCGGGCATTTTGCAGGCGCGTACCGTGTTGGGCAGGCTGTCAAAAATAACGCCGGCAAACGCTTGCAGCGCTTTTTTTCGTGGATAACTTTTTCTGAACACCAGCGAAATACGGCGGCTGGCACCTTTCATTTTCAGCTCACGGGTAGCGATGCCGCTGCCGCTGGTCCAGGCACCGCGCAATGCCAGTGCGGGTACAAGTGTAGAACCAAAACCGGCGCTGACCAGTTGCAATAGTGTTTCCAGACTGGAAGCACGCAGGTCGGCCATTTCGCCCTGCTGTTGACGGTTTTTCAGGTGAAACACTTCCATGGTTTGCTTTGCCAGGCAGTGGCCTTCGGACAGGATAAGCAGCTCGGTGTTATCCAGGTCGGCGCGGGTAATTTTTTCCTTGTTGTATAGCGGGTGCTGGTATGGGTGTGCCAGCCAGAACGGCTCGTCGAACAGTGGCATTACTTCCAGTTCGGTGTCATCGACATCGGTGGCCAGCAGTGCGGCATCGATTTCATGCCGGCGCAGGCGCTGCAGTAAGACATGGGTGAATTCTTCCGACAGTATCAATTTCATCTGTGGATACTGTTTTTGCAGTGGCAATAAAATCAGCGGAATCAGATACGGGCTCAGTGTCGGAATGGCACCAATGCGCAACGGGCCGAGCATCGGATCCTGATGTGCGCGTGCGGTTTGCAGAATGGTGTTAGCCTGTTCCTGAATGTTTAGTGCGTGCGTGATAATGGTTTTACCGATAGGGGTGATTTCTACAGAGCGTTTGGTGCGCTCGAAAATCGCCACGCCCAGGCTGTCTTCCAGTTTTTTGATCTGACCGCTGAGTGTTGGCTGGCTGACAAAACAGCGTTCTGCGGCCTTGCCGAAATGGCCGGTTTCGGCAACAGCGATGATATAGCTCAGGTCTTTCAGGTTCATAATGCCGACGTATCCTGTAGAATTTTATTAATAGTTTATGCCGATGAGTTTAATACAAATAAACGATTTTACCAATGAGTCGTTTTGCGCGAAAGTATGCCCATGCCTGGTTTGGTACCGGGCTTTAATAAACAACATATATTTGCCTTGAGGAAATGATCATGAGTGACAAGAAAAAAGTAATGACTAACACAGCCGGCTGTCCGGTTGCTGATAACCAGAATTCAATTACTGCCGGGCCACGTGGGCCAGTGCTGATGCAGGATGTGCATCTTTTTGAGAAGCTGGCGCACTTCAATCGTGAGCGTGTGCCAGAGCGTGTAGTGCATGCCAAGGGTGCCGGCGCTTACGGAACTTTTAAGGTCACCGGTGATATTTCGAAATATACCCGCGCCAAACTGTTTGAAAAAGTTGGCAATCAATGTGATCTGTTTGTGCGTTTTTCGACCGTGGCTGGTGAGCTGGGTTCGGCGGACACGGTACGTGATCCACGCGGTTTTGCGGTCAAGTTTTATACTGAAGAAGGTAACTGGGATCTGGTAGGTAACAATACACCGATATTTTTCATCAAGGATCCGAGCAAGTTTCCTGATTTTATTCATTCGCAGAAACGTCACCCGGTGACCGGGCTTCGTGATGCCAATATGCAGTGGGATTTCTGGTCGTTAAGTCCGGAGTCATTGCACCAGGTTACCTGGTTGTTTGGTGATCGCGGTATTCCTGAAACTCTGGGTAATATGGATGGCTTTGGCAGTCATACATTCAGCCTGTGGAACAACAATGGTGAGCGTTACTGGGTGAAGTGGCACTTCAAGACACAGCAGGGTATTCGCAATATGACGGTTGAGCAGGCGGCAAAACATGCCGCGGAGAATCCGGATCACCATCGCCAGCAATTGCACGAAGCGATTGAGCGCGGTAATTTTCCGAAGTGGACACTGAAGGTGCAAATTATGCCGGAGGCGGATGCTGAAAATTACGACATCAATCCATTTGATCTGACCAAGGTCTGGCCACATGCTGATTACCCGTTAATTGAAGTGGGTGAGATGGAATTGAATCGTAACCCGGTCAATCATTTTGCTGAAGTTGAACAGGCCGCTTTCGGTCCCGGCAACCTGCCACCGGGTTTTGGCGTTTCACCGGACAAGATGTTACAGGCACGTTTGCAGGCTTATCCGGATGCGCATCGTTATCGTATTGGTGTTAACCATGCTGCGCTGGATGTCAACAAGCCACGCTGTCCGGTACACACCTATCATCGTGATGGCAAGATGCGTTTTGATGGCAATGGTGGTGCTGAACCGGTATACCAGCCAAACAGTTTTGGTGGTGCGGTTGATGATGCCAGCTACAGTGAGCCGCCGATGCGTATCAGTGGTGATGCAGACCGCTATGATCATCGTGTGGAAACTGACCACTATAGCCAGGCGGGTGATTTATTCCGCCTGATGGATGCAGCGGCCAGGGCGCGCCTGATTGATAACATTGTTAACGCGATGCGGGGTGTAAAGCATGAAATACAGCAACGTCAAATCGTGCATTTCACAAAAGCTGATCCGGAATATGGAGCAGCTGTGGCTAAAGGTCTGGGATTCAATGGCCGATAAGCTGATACGGCTTCTGTATAAACAGTGCTAAAACAGCAGCAAGGTGCCGTCAGGTGCCTTGCTTTTTTTTGGGAGGACGGTGATGAAAAGTGAAAACAGGAAAGCATGGAGTGTGTTTGCACCGGCAACAAAAGAAAACTGGTTGCAGCGTATAGGGCTTGCTGGTTTTCTTTTTTTTCTGGCAAAGGGATTGTTATGGATTGCTGCGGCTGCCTGGGTTGCGTATTGATCAGGGCTGTCGTTTTCTGGCGGTATAGCAGCGCATTAAGCAGTATTTGCCGAAGACCTCTTTGTCCAGGATGCCGGGCATAACCTAAAGATATTTTACTGATTGTCGAGAAATACAGTATCAGTGGGAATTGCTGGCTGGATGTGGTGGTAAAGCGGCTGTTTCATTACCGACAGAAGATCGGTTACGTTATATGGAATTAAAAAGGTAAAAACATGTTCGGCATAAAATATGATCTCAAATATCTTTTCCTGGCCCTGGTGCTGGGAGCGATATTTATGACTGCCGTGACGACCATGCTGTACTGGAAGCGTATAGACTCGGTCAATAAAGATCTGGTGATGACCGCCGGTGAATATCAACTTAAAACCAATCTGGCATTAAACATGTGGAACACCGCACGTGATCGTGAAAGTGTGTTTCAGAATATGCTGATTGTCGATGACCCGTTTGAACTGGATAAGCTTCGCTTGCAGCATCAGGCTCTTGCCGGGGAGTTTATCAAAACCAGCGAACGCTTGAAGGCAACAGAGTTAAGTGATCGTGAAAAAGCTTATCTGGCAGAATTAAGCAGGCTGATTGTTATTGGCTCTGGCAAGCAGAATCACATCAGGCAACTGGTTATGGATGGAAAGTTCCAGCAGGCGCAAGCCATAAATATGGAACCCGAATTTAACCAGGTAAGAGCCGCAATTTTTCAGCAATTTGAAAAGTTGTTTCACTACTATCGTGAGCAGTCATATAAAGCATTGCAGCTGGCAAACAGTACGGTGCTGAGTGATATTCGTATTGTGCTGATAGTGTCTACGATTATTCTTATGTTGAGTGTGGTCGTTGGTTTTTTCATGGTGCGTGGCATTAAGGACTCCGAGAGTAAATTAAAGTCAGAGATTTCGTTGCGGATGAAAAGTCAGGCAGAGCTTGTGAAACATCGTAACAAGCTAAAGATCGATATTGAGAAAGCTGTTGAAAAGCACAAAGAAACAGAAAAGGAACGTATTGAGTCGCAGGAAATGGCTGTCAGTCTGGGACGTATTCTGGAAAATTCACTGAATGAGATATATATATTTGATGTCGATACATTGAAGTTCATTCTGGTAAATGAAGGTGCCAGAAAAAATCTGGGTTATACCATGGAAGATCTTTTGCAGCTTACAGCCGCCTCATTGAAACCTGATCTCAGTGAAGAAAAGTTCAGAGAAATTGTAAAGCCTCTGCTCGATCAGACTCAGGAGAAACTGGTATTTCTTGCGAAGCATCGACGTAAGGATGGTTCGTGCTATCCGGTGGAAGTTCATCTGCAGTTATCACTGATGGGATGCCGGCCGGTGTTTGTTGCAATGATTCTTGATATTACACCTCGTCAGCAGTGGCAACATAAACTGGACCTTAAAAAGGAAGAAGTTGAAAAAATAACGCACGAGCTTGCCTTCCAGAAAATCGCACTGGAAGAACACGCCATTGTTTGCGTGCTTGACAGCTCAGAGATTATTCAGAGTGTAAACAAAAAATATGTTGAGGTTTCCGGTTTTACTGAAGATGAGTTGATAGGTGCGCATTTTCTGGTTGGTCTGTCGGGCGAACAATCAGAGGAATACACTATTGAAATATCAGCAACGATTCAGCGAGGCGACATCTGGCACGGTATTATTAGCTTTTTGCGCAGCGATGGTTCGCCATTCTGGACAAAAACAACTATCACGCCTTTCTTTAACAGGAATGCCAAAATATACAAATATGTTGTGGTTAGCACGGATATTACCGATCAGAAAATAACGGAAGAAAAACTGCTGGTTAGTAATATAGAAATTTACCAGGCACATAAGGAACTAAGTTTTCAGAAACAGGCGCTTGATGAACATGCGATTGTGAGTACTTCAGATGTGCATGGCAACATAACTTACGTGAATGACAAGTTTTGTGAGATCTCACAATATGGCCGTGATGAGCTGGTTGGTCAAAACCATAATATATTGAAGTCAGACATTCACCCGGATGAATATTATCGTGACCTGTGGCGCACCATTGCAAATGGTCGTGTATGGAAAGGCAATATGTGCAACAGGAAAAGAGACGGTACTTTCTACTGGGTGGCCGCCACCATCGTGCCGTTTTTGAATGATGAAGGAAAGCCTTATAAATATATTGCTATGCGCGTAGATATAACGACGCAGAAGAAAAATGAGCAGCAGCTAATCGCTCGCAATAAAGAAATTGAACAGGCACACAAGGAACTTGAAACCTCGCAGAACATGATGCTGCACGCTGAAAAACTTGCCTCCGTCGGTCAGCTTGCTGCAGGCATTGCGCATGAAATTAATACGCCTATACAGTTTGTCGGTGATAACACCCGCTTCTTGCAGGAGTCATTTTTAGACCTGATGAGGCTGGTGGCTGTCTATGAAGAACTGGGCGCTGCGGCCAATGAAGGTAAGGCGCTGCCCGAACTAATCGACCGGGTACAGGCATTAAGTGAAGAAGTCGAAGTGGATTACCTGGCCGAAGAGGTGCCCAGTGCGATTAAACAGTCACTTGAAGGTGTAGAGCGGGTTAGCAAGATCGTACGTTCGATGAAAGATTTCTCCCATCCTGGTACCGATCACCTGGAGAATATTGATTTGAATAACTCCATCGAAAGCACCATCAACGTCTCACGCAACGAGTGGAAATATGTCGCCGAGATGAATATTGAGTTTGACTCAGACCTGTCATTGGTGCCGTGCTATCCGGGTGAGTTAAACCAGGTGATACTGAATATCATCGTTAACGCTGCACACGCAATCGAAGATAGCCGTGATGATAATGATCCGCTGGGTACCATCACCGTTAGTACAAAATTGATAAATGAAGAAGTTGAAATACGCATTACAGACAGTGGCAGCGGCATGCCGGAAGAAGTGAAAAAACGCATTTTTGAACCGTTCTTTACTACCAAAGGTGTCGGTAAAGGTACTGGTCAGGGGCTGGCAATTGCTTATGCGGTGATCGTCGATAAGCATAAAGGCCGGGTAACTGTCGATAGTGAGCCGGGTAAAGGCACGACATTTGTTATTTACCTGCCGATGAATGCAAACGTTTCTGGTGCAAAAACAGAAGTAGAAGCACCCGATTCACAAAGTGAGATGAAGGGAGTCGCCTGATGAAAAAACGTATTTTGTTTGTGGATGATGAACCGAATATTTTGCAGGGGCTAAAACGGTCGCTGCGGCAACAACGTCATGAATGGGAGATGGACTTCGCAGAAGGTGGTGTGCAAGCACTGGCGCTGTTAGCAAAGCAACCCTATGATGCCGTCGTCACAGATATGCGTATGCCGGGTATGGACGGCGCGCAGTTGCTTAATGAAGTTAAAAGCCGTTATCCCGATATTGTGCGTTTTGTGTTGTCGGGGCATTCGGATCAGGAACTGATTATGCGCTCGGTCGGGCCTTCGCATCAATATATGGCAAAGCCCTGTGAGCCTGAACTGTTAAAAGCCAGTCTGTCAGGTGCTTTTGCCCTGCGTAAATTACTTGCTTCTGATGATTTACGTGCCATTGCTACTAACATGACTTCCTTGCCCAGTTTGCCCAGCATTTACTGTGCAGTGCTGGAAGAACTTCAGTCGGAAGATGGCTCACTGGTTTCCATCGGCAAACTTATCGAGCAGGATTTAGGTATGACCAGCAAAGTTTTACAGTTGGTCAATTCGGCATATTTTGGCATTGGTCGAGATGTTAGTTCACCCGCTGAAGCGGCAAATTTTCTCGGTCTGGATATACTTAAATCGCTGGTGCTGAGTGAAGGTGTGTTCTCGCAGTTTGATCCGGCGGTAGTCAAAGCACTGTCGCTTGATACAATGAAAAACAGAGGTCAGCTGGTCGCAAAGCATGCGCGAGCCATTGCCAGGTCCGAGGGTGTGGATGGCAAGGTGGCAGATCAGGCGTTCCTGGCCGGGCTGTTGCACGAGATGGGATCGATGGTATTAGCGGATAATTCACCAGAAGAATACTTGCGTGCGTGCAAACTTTCGAAGCAGGAAAATATTGATATTTCATCTGCGGAAAAACAGGTCTTTAATACTACGCACGCAGAAGTTGGCGCTTATATACTTGGCTTATGGGGTATTGATGATGATGTGGTTACTGCGATTGCTTATCATCATGATCCATCTGCTTTTCCAGACGTGGAATTTAGTGCGCTGACAGCGGTTTATGTTGCAAGCACCTGCCTGGCAACAGGTAACAATCCATCGAAACAAACATTATTTACAGACGCGGGGTTAAGCTATCTTGAGCGGATTGGCGTGGCTGAACGTTTACCTGACTGGCAACAAATGTGCCTGGAACCCGAAGAGGAAGCAGCTTAATGGCAGATAAAATTCTTTTTGTCGATGATGAAGAAAATGTTCTGAGTGCGCTGAAACGACAGTTTCGTAAACAGTATTCGGTGAGCGTTGCTGCCGGCGGTGCTGAGGCATTACAGATTATCGAGAATGATGGGCCGTTTGCGGTGATTGTGTCTGATATGCAGATGCCTGAAATGAATGGTGTGCAGTTTCTTCAGGCTGCGCAGAAGCTGGCACCGGAAACTGTGCGCCTGATGCTGACTGGAAACGCTGATCAGAAAACAGCGGTTGATGCGGTTAACCAGGGTGCCGTGTTCAGCTTCTATACCAAACCCTGTTCCCAGGAGCTGATGTCGAATGCGCTGCAAAAAGCCGTTGAACAGTATCACCTGATTACCGCAGAGCGTGAATTACTTGAAGGTACGTTGAATGGTTCAGTCAAGCTGCTAATGGACATGCTTTCCATGGTTGCTCCTGAGGCTTTTGGCAAGACCGTAGCCTTGCAGGAGATGGTAGAAAAAATTTCCACCACAATGCAGCTGAAGGATACCTGGCATCTTAAGCTGGCGGCGATGTTAAGTAATATCGCCTATGTCACACTGCCACCGGAGACGCTGGTCAGAGCCTGTGCAAATGAACCGCTGACCACGCAGGAGAAGGACATGGTGGCGCGTTTGCCTGAAGTCGGAAAAAACCTGATCTCGAATATTCCACGCCTTGAGCGAGTTGCAGAAATCGTGCTTTATCAGCAGAAAGCTTTTAGCGGTGGTGGCTTTCCGGATGATGCCTGTGCGGGTGAAGACATCCCGCTGGAAAGTCGTATATTAAAAGTATTGACTGACCTGGAGTTGCATAAATCACAGGGGAAGGATTATGCTCATGCGTTAAAAGCCATGGCTGCAGAAAGTGGTATTTATGATCCGGAAGTGCTCAAGGCGCTGGCAAAAACGCTGGCCAGCGGTGAAGGCTGTGAGCATAAAAATGCCACTGTTGATACCACTTTAAATGGCTTGCGTGCAGGTAATGTTCTGCTGTCAAATATCGAAACGGTTGATGGAAAAGTATTGTTTGCCGCCGGTCACAAGATTACTGAAACCATATTGCAACGGCTGTTGAATTATAACCAGATTACGAAGATAAAAGAGCCGATACTGATTTCCATTGATGGCAAGCATGATACGCTGGATGACGTTATGGCGGTGGCAGTGTGACTGCTCGCTTGCCAGTGCTTGATGCCAGGGATGATGTTTATGTATAAAATTCTGTTAGTGGATGATGATGCGTTCATTCTTGCCAGTCTGCGAAGGTCATTAAGAAAACAGAAGGACTGGCAGGTGAAGACATTCAGTGATCCGGCGGCAGCGTTGGATCATGTGCAGACACAAACCTATGATCTGTTCCTGTCGGATTACCAGATGCCGGGTACTGATGGTATTGCTTTTTTAACAAAAGCGCGGGCACTTCAGCCTGATGCTATGCGTATCATATTAAGTGGGCAGGATAACATTGAACAGGCAGGGCAGGATGTAGAAGAGGCAGGTATCTGTCGTTTTATCAGTAAGCCGGTGCAATCAGATGAATTAATTGCGGCTATCGGCCATGCCCTGCAATATCGTTAGCTGCGTTAGAGGTCAGCGTGTAGATAAAATTGAATTATTCTCTCAGGGTAACGTTTTGGGTAATGTTTCCCGGGACTGCTGATTCATCGGTGACTTTACCGATGATGGTGCTGGCAGGATAGCCTGCAGCTTTTAGTTCAGCAAGGCATGCTGCAGCATGTTCAGCAGGAATGGCAGCCAGCAGGCCGCCGGAAGTTTGTGGGTCGAACAGCAGCGGGTAGTGTGGGTGTCTGTGCAATTTGCCGGCATCTTTTATTGCATGCCGCAAGCGCAGATTCTGCTCCTGCAGGGAACTGAAGATGCCGCTCTCGATCACTTTCAATGCACCATGCAGAATCGGCAAAGCGTTTAAATAAAGCTCAACATTTTTTTCTGAAGCGCGTGTCATTTCGACCAGGTGGCCGAGCAGGCCAAAACCGGTGACATCGGTGCACGCTGTTGCGCCGTGTTTGTGCATGCAGATTCCGGCGGCCTGGTTGGATAACAGCATGCTTTGTAGCGCGTTATCGATCCAGCGGCCTTTTGCCTTCAGGCGCATGTCGGCGGCGAACAGCGTGCCGGTGCCGAGCGCCTTGGTCAAAATTAAAACGTCGCCGCTTTGCATGCCGGACTTGCGCATCACCTGATTTCGATCTACCAGACCGGTCACCGATAAACCAAACGAAAGCTCTGCCCCCTCGCTGGAATGGCCGCCGACCAGCGCGGTATTGCTGGCGTTTAAAACCGTCAGTGCGCCGGACATGGTCTGGAACAACTGGTCTTCGATCTGGCTTTCGATGCCGTAGGGAATGGTGGCGATGGCCATTGCTGATTGTGCTTCCGCGCCCATGGCAAAGATGTCGCTGAGTGCGTGGTTGGCAGCGACCTGACCGAAGATGAACGGGTCGTCGATGAAGCTGCGAAAATAATCCACGCTCTGCACGATCAGTTTGCCGGCGGGGACTTCACTCACCGCGGCATCATCCGGGGCATTCAAACCGATGATAATGTCATCGCGTGTTGTTGCTTGCAGGCGATTGATCACGCGTGACAAAACCGTGCTGCCAACTTTTGCGCCGCAGCCACCGCAGCGCATGGTGATGGCGGATATTTCGTGCAATGTCTGTTCGCTGGCTATGGCCCGGTTGAAATCCGGCGCGGCCTGTTCCGGCATTTCTGGCAGGGCATTAAAGCTGTCCATGAAGCGGCGGTCGATCCAGTCTTTTATTTTCCACAGCCAGGCACCTTGCAGCGACCAGTTGCCGCGTGATGCGATGGCGTATTTATCACCGGTGCTGATCAGGCCGAGAAAGTTTTTTTGCGGAGTGAATTTTTTTAATGCCTTGTGTTGCAGTGCGTGTTTCAGGTTGCGTGCCAGCGGTGGTCCCTGGCGTACCGCAAACACGCCGGATTTTTCACGCGGATGATTAATCACTGCGGCGATGTCGCCAGCGGCAAAAATGCTTTCGTGAGAGATGGATTGCAGACAGTCATTAACCGCGATAAAACCTTTTTCATCGACTGCCAGTCCGGTGTTTGCCAGCCATGTTGGTGCAGAAGCGCTGGTGACCCAGAGCGTGGCATCAGCCGGATAATTTTTACCGTCGCGGCTGATCAGTTGATCGTGTTGTATTTCTTCGATGCGTTGCCCGGTGTGTATCCGGATGTTGCGTTGCTTGCAAAAATGTTCGAAACGTTTTCTCACCTGTTTGTTGTGTGTCGGCAGAAGGTGTTCGCTGTCGCAATACAGATCGACTTTTAAAAAATGCTTGTCCCGGTTTTTTTCTGCCAGTAGTTGATGCAAACGAAACTGTGTTGCCAGTGCCATTTCAACACCACCGGCACCGCAGCCGACGATGGCGAGATGAAAGTTTTTATTCGTGCTATTGATAACCGTCTGCGAGAGTTGTTGCCAGTGTGTTAAAAAATTGTCGATGGGTTTTACCGGCAGGGTGTACCTGTCTGCGCCGGGTATGTGCAAGGTACCCGGTCTGGAACCAATATTTATCGAAGCGAGATCGTAAGAAACTGGCGGCCGGTCCGGGCAGAAAATCTGTTTGCTTTCCGGGTCGATGTTATGGACTTCTGCATGAATGATGCGTGCTTTTGCAAACTGTGCCAGTGGTCGCAGGTCTATGTGTGCCTGATCGTAATGGTAATGCCCGGCGATGTAACCGGGTAACATGCCGGAATATGGTGTGTGCAAATCGCGTGTGATCAGGGTAAGCCGCAAACCGGGCATCGGATGCATGGCAAAATATTTCAGCACCGAGAGATGGCTGTGACCACCACCGATGAGAACAAGATCTTTGATAACCGGTACCGGGCTGGTGTTATTCATGTGAGCAGAATGTTTTGATCTTGTTTTATAGGGTGTTGAACATTGTTAGCTTACACTTAAATTATGTATTCATGAAATGTTCGACTGTTTTGTTGCAGTAATATCATGACTGCGACAGGCTGCCTGCAACAGAAAAAGCACAGCACGTTTATGGCTGGGTGATCACAGCGTTATCAGTTTTTTGATTTGCTTCCCCGGGTGGCATTCCCGGGCAGTATCCTCGGGCTGCTGATTTTCAGGCGGGTATTATTCAGGTTTTGCTAAGGTGTGGTGGTCAATGGTGAAATGTCACGCGTAAAGTCATTCATCGACAGACTGTTCTCGGAGGCTTCGTTTACAGGTTGTTCATCGCTTCGGGCGTACTGTTGATAAATCAGTGCGTAAGCCAGCACATTGATGACGTACTCACGGGTTTCTTTATACGGAATGGTTTCTATCCATATGTCGGCGGGCAGTGTTTCTGTTTCAGGCAGCCATTGTTTGACGCGATTTGGACCGGCATTGTAGGCCGCCAGTGCGATGGCGTAATGGCCGTCAAACTGGTTGAGTAATTTTTGATAATAATATGCGCCGTATTTTATATTGGTGATCGGGTTGTACAGGCTGTTGTTGCCGCGCCAGCGTTCGTTCAGATGGCGGGCGATGTATTTTCCGGTGCGAGGCATAATCTGCATCAGCCCGCGTGCCCCGGTGGGTGAATGCGCTTTTTCATTGAATGCACTTTCGCGGCGAATCAGGCCATAGATGATTATCGGATTAATATTATGCTGTGCGGAGTTCTCGTGAATTTTGTCAACATAATTAATCGGAAAACGCACTTCGATATCGTCCCAGTATTTTGCTTTGGCGATGGTGAAGATGGCGATTTCATTCCACTGCCAGCGTTGTGCGAGTTTTGCGGCGACCAGAATTTCTTTTTTATTCAGATTGCGTGAGGCGTGCCACCATTGTAATTTCGCCTGGTTTTTTCTGTCCAGTGTCATCAGCTCGAAGGCGACACGAAATTCCCTGCGGTTTTTCAGTTCGTTGATTTCTTCAGCAGAAACATTAACCGGTGAGTTGGATAACTGGTACATGCTGTTGACCTTGTCGGCAGCAAGAAAACCGTAAAAACTTCGTTTGCCGGCGAGCTCAGTCAGCAGTGCCTGTGCTGTGGCGATTTCACCGGTTTCCATGTAGGCGCGTGCCAGCCAGTATTCCCAGCGGTCGTCGGCTTTTTCTTCGTCACTCAGCGCGTGAATTGCGGTCAGCACGTTGGGCCAGTTCTGTTCCGAGAGCGCGACGCGTACCCGCCAGGTGCGGCTGCTGCTGTTCTGTTTTTCCAGCTGGCCGAGGCGTTCATAAGCGCCGGACTCGCGTTTGAAAACCAGTTTGAGTGCCAGCCGGCGTTCCAGTTTATCGATGGCAGCGTTGTCGGCAAGCTGGTTATCGGGCAGAAAACGCTGCTTGTTTTCATCCCATAGCTTAATGGCTTTGGTAATGTCTTTACTGGCGAGGCGATTGATGGCGTGAATAAACATCAGTGCGGTTTGCTCGTCGGGAGAACGTTTTAAAAGCTGCGGCAGGTAACGTGCCGGCTTGCGATGCAGCTTCAGCCATAGTTGTGCGGTGGCCTGGTATTGCTTTGGCATCAGGTTCATTACGTAGGAGGCCAGCCCGGTTTTGTTGTTGCGCAGGGCGGCATCAAATCGCTGCCAGCGCAGCTCCTGGGTGAAGTGTTCAGATTTTTTTAGTTGTGAGAACAGCGGGTCACAGGCGCGGGGCTGGGAGTGGCCGACCGCCCATAATTTTGCGGCGTTGCTGAGCGCGAGCTGTTTGTCGCCCAGCTGCAATTCTGCACGATTGAAATAACAGTTAAGCGTGGTGTTTTTGGTGGTGATCTGGTTTTCCAGCAGCAAAGACCACTGTTTGTGTTTGCCCAGATAACGCAGCCATTTGCTTTTCAGGCGGCTGGCGTAACGCGATGAGCTGTGTTGCTGCAGAAAGTGTTTTATCTGTTGTTCGCGATCCAGGTGTTTTTTCAGCCACTGGTATTGCAGGTAAGGGTAGAGCGGGTAATCTTTTAGCTGCTCGGCGAGCTGGAAATATCTGGCATCATTTTTCTTTTTTATTGCGCTTTCGGCCTGCAGGAATAACTGGCGCAGATGTGCAATTTTTTCATCGCTGAAGTTTTTTATTGTTGCCTGGCTACGGGTTTCTTTTATTGCGGGTGTCGGGCTGGTTTTTGCCGGTGCACTATCGATGATGGTTTCGTTTTTGCTGCCATTCAGCCGGGGCTTCAGCTCGTCATTGATGTTATTGACTTTCGCCAGTAACAGCGGTGCGGTCTCGGTGGTATTGAGAGCCGTCTGGGTTGTGCTGGTTATCTCATCCGTAGCCTGGCTATGAATGCCTGAGGAGGCAAACAGCAGTGCAGAAAACGACATTACAATAATGCTTTCTTTCATGGGCAATACGATGTTCTTGTGTGGCATTTTATATGCAATTAAATTTTTTACGCAATTTTCAGGTAATCGATTTGCCGAGCTGTGTTTGCGTTCAATGACTGAACTTACCTGTTATTCAAGTGTAGTTCAAACAATTAAATTGCGATGCTTATTGATTAAATTTATTGGCTGCTTTTTTATCTGGGCTCGTTGCCGTCGATGTAGACCCAGCGGCCGTTAAACCTGCCAAAATGGCTGTTTTCGTGCAGGCGATTTGCCCGCCCGCTGGACTTGTTGCGAGCGACAAATTCGACCTCGCCAGTGGCATCATTTGTGCTGCCGGCAACCGTGTTTTTGATCTTCAGCCCCAGCCATCGCATGCTTTCGCCAAGGTGGATTTTTTTCGGGCAGGTGTCCGGGTGCCAGCTGTGGCGAAGATAGGCTTCATCGCGCAGAAAAAAAGCAGTGTAACGTGAACGCATCAGCGCTTCGGCAGTATCCGGTTCACTACGCTGTTCCAGATAAGGCTGGCAGCAGTCTGCGTAGGATTTTCCGCTTTCACAGGGACAGGTTTGTGTATTGTTTTCTTTGTTTTTTTTCATTGGATGTGTTGTTGATTTTAAGGTGAGGCGTGCTGTCTCGCTTATAAAAGATTCTTATCCAAACATACAACAACCATAGCACTGTTTTTGAACCATATTATGGAGAAAACATTACGAAACATGTATGATACGCACTCCACGTGTCAGGGCTTTTTTAATGGCGCGGTGATAAATAATATTTATCCAGATAAATTATTGATTTTAAAGTTATTTTAATCGGTGAGTTTCTGGGCTTTCAAACTGGCACAAATCCTTTGGAGGAATAAGATGTCGGACATAGTTGCAACTAATCAGACGATTCTGGTTGTTGGCGGCGGCATTAGCGGCATGACTGCTGCGTTAGAAGCTGCTGAAGTCGGCAAACAGGTTATTGTTATTGAAAAG
>WFOC01000119.1 GCA_015488295.1 Gammaproteobacteria bacterium | reverse complement strand
CTCATTGAGCACCTCTCATTCGTCCAGTTTTCTCTTGCTTTAGGGGTTTTTCTGGACGTTTATTCTATCATCTTTCGATGATTACTTATGAAAAATCAGCAGGTTATGTATATTTCAGGATCGACTAGTTAATGGAGCCGATGAGTAGCGTGAATAACAGCAGGGCAAAGATAAGACCGGTTTTGCTGGGCACGATGTAAACCCGGTCACGTGTTAGCGTTACGGCTTCCTGAAACGGGCCGCTGCGTTTTGAAATAAAGTTAAAAACGGGGCGGCGGCTGAAGTCAGGCCAGCGTACCGGGCGGCGAAAAAAATGATTCAGCTTGTTCAGTGGCGCAGACATTATGCAATGCTGATGGATTCCATAATATGTTGCGCGGCGCTTTTTTGTTGTTTTGTGCTGGTATCGAGGTGCACCGGCAGGCGATGATTTGCGACGGCGGGCAGGATGGTTTGCACGTGTTCGGGCAGGACATATTTCTGGCCTTCGATTAAGGCATAAGCTTTGGCAGCGTTAAGCAGCGCCAGGCCGCCGCGTGGTGACAGGCCGAATTCAAAGGCGCTGCTGTGGCGGGTGAATTCGAGTATCGCCTGAATATAATCCAGTATCGCTGGTGAGACGTGTAACGATGAGGCGAGCTGTTGTGTGTTGAATAGCTGCTCTCTGGTGAATACCGGCTTCAGGCTTTTGATGATGGTGCGCCGGTCTTCGCCTTCCAGTAATTGCCGCTCGGCATTTTTGTCGGGGTAGCCCAGATCGATGCGCATCAGAAAGCGATCAAGCTGTGATTCTGGCAACGGGTAGGTGCCAACCTGGTGTGTCGGGTTCTGGGTGGCGATGACAAAAAACGGCTCCGGCAACTCACGGGTTTCGCCTTCGACCGTGACCTGATGCTCTTCCATGGCTTCGAGCAGTGCGCTCTGGGTTTTTGGTGTGGCACGGTTGATCTCGTCAGCAAGAATGAACTGCGAAAAAATCGGGCCGGGATGAAACTCAAAAGTTGACTGTTCCCGGTTAAACACGGAGACACCTAAAACATCGGCGGGCAGCAAGTCACTGGTGAACTGGATGCGGTGAAACATCAGCCCCATCACCTGTGCCATGGTGTGTGCCAGCGTGGTTTTGCCAACACCGGGCTGATCTTCGATCAGGCAATGACCGCGGGCGAGCAAACAGCTTAGCGCCAGTTTGATCTGGTTTTCCTTGCCGAGGATAACCTGGCCGATGTCAGTGATGGCTTTGTTGAGCCATTCGGTGGTGGATTCAAGCTGGTGTATGTTGGTGTTTTCCATGGTTCGGCTTACCGTTAGTGTGATCTTTATATGGTAGTCAAAGTTTGACCGGAGTTGGCAGATAGCCTTGATATTAACGCAGAAAGTTTTGATTCATATCATTGAAGTGTCGGGGGCGCTGGCATAGAATGGAACGGTTCGAAAATTAAATTTGATAGTGGAGTAAATGAGATGAAAACGATTTTACGCGTAGCGCTGGCGATGAGCCTTTTGCTTGCGGCCACCAGTAGTTTTGCATGGGGTGGCGGCAATAATAACTGGGGCCCGTTCGGTAATAATGGATGGAATAATAACTACAACCCTTACGATGAGTGGGATCCGCGCTACTGGATGGAAGAGATGGAAAACGCTTTTGACGATGACGATTATTATGGTCCGCCACCGGGCTATTATGGCCCTGGTCCAGGCTCTTATGGCCCACCACCGGGTTATTACGGCCCTGGTCCTGGCTCTTACGGCCCACCTCCGGGCTACATGCCACCTCGTCCTTATGGTCCTCCACCAGGTTACGCGCCAAATAATGCGCCGCGTCCATACGGTCCACCACCGGGTTATGCACCTCGTGGACCAATGCCTCCACAGCAGGCACCACAACAGGCTCCACAGCAGTAAGGTAAACGTTGCTTGTTCGAATAAAAAAGCCCTCAGTTGAGGGCTTTTTTTATGTCTGGGTTATTTGATCTGAAGATTGATAGCTATGCTTGAAGGCTATTCTTTCTCAGGGTGATAGCGAATTTCGTTAATAATGTACAGGTGCTTTTTGTGGCCGTCTTTGGTTTCCAGCGTGATGCTGAATTCGTCATCCAGTGATTTGCCTAATAGCGCCTTGCCCATGGGTGAATCCATGCTGATGTAACCCAGTTTGGGGTCGAATTCATCGGGGCCGACCACACGGTAGGTCACTTCTTCGCCGCTTTCGTTCTCGATAGTGACCCAGGCACCAAAGTAAACCTTGTCGCTGTTTTTGGGTATGCGGTCGACAACGACCATGTCATCGAGCCGCTTGCGCAGAAAGCGTACGCGAGCATCGATTTCCCGCAGTTCTTTTTTGCGATAGATGTATTCGGCGTTTTCCGAACGATCACCTTCTGCCGCAGCGGCAGAAAGGATGCGGGTGACTTCCGGCCGTTTCTTTTTCCACAGGTAATCGTGCTCATCGGTCAGCCGTTTATGGCCTTCAGCTGTGATATATTTCGAGCCAACAGGTTGAGGTGGTCGGTATCTGCCCATCTGTATTACTATTTGTTAATATTGAACGTTAATTATTATGGGCGTAGAGTTTAACGAAATTCCGGACTGGGTGTGCTGGATTGCACAGGATAAGGACGGCACCTGGTGGGGCTATCAGGTGGAGCCGAACTTATCGCATCAGAGCTGGTATGAAAACGAGGTCGGTCGCTGTGTTCGCCTGGGAAAGCAGGCGCAGAATCCGCACTGGTTGGCCACATTAAAGCGGCTTAAATGATTTAAATCATAAAGTTATAGTGGTTACATAAAACTTTTGTAAGAAGTGTGCTATAACTACGTTCGATAACAGTAAAAATAATAACAAGATGGGGGAAAATGATGGACTCTAAACATTTACAAAAGGGCTCTCAGGCTAAAATTGCCAGCACTGGCCAGATCGTTGAAGTGAAGCGCGTCAGTAATCATGGTTTTTCTGTGGTTCGCTTTCAAACCGGCGGTGATTATATGATTTTAAATGATCGCCTGGAAACGGTCGAAAAGGAAGAAGTGCAGCACTAAGGTCGCATGCAGCTGGATGATCATCCGGCTGCCCGGTTTTCGGTATAGAAAACTTCAATCGTCTTTATCTTGACTTGGGCCCTGTAAAGGCGCTCTATAGAGACATCTTTATCAGCGGGATTGATAGCAATTCAGGTGAGGGTGTCAGCTATGGCGAAAAAAGACAGTATCAGTAATGTTGAGGTGACCGAGCGACGCAAGGGCTGGAATGATCGCCGCACCGGAAACGACCGGCGCAATCCGCAGCGATTGCGTCTGGTTAGTTATGATTGTCGAACGGGGCAGCCGCGCCGTCAGTCGGATATCAGCGGTGAATTAAATGACGGTGATATCTGGTGGAATAAAGACGATATTAAATATGAATAAAACACCCTGCTACGTTCTG
>WFOC01000118.1 GCA_015488295.1 Gammaproteobacteria bacterium | reverse complement strand
GTGAAAAACTATCAGCAGAAACAATTGTAAAAAAAACTAATTGGTGTGACGCTAACGTCACACATGCGATTATTTTTGATGATGGAGAAGAGTTCTCAAAAGAATCGGAGATACTTAAAACACGAGGTATCCCTTTGAGAAATATACAAATAAAAATAACACGTGTAATAAATATTAAAAAAGAAGATAAATATAAAAACGAAAAAAGCACTCCAACGTATGAATATATTGGACGCGGCTCGTATTGGGGAAACCCTTATTCAATGTACGAGGAAGGCGACGACAGAGATGAAGTAATCAGAAAATATAAATATGATTTTGATTATGATAAGTTTCCAAATAAAGAAAAGTCTCGAGTCTTAGAGTTATCTGGGAAAAGGTTAGGATGTTTTTGCAAGCCTTCAAACTGTCATGGCGATGTTTTGGCAGATTATTTAAATAGCTTGGACGATAACAAATAGAGCGCTTAACAATCAGCTCCAGTGGACATTTTATACGCCACTGAGCAAAGCGTTAAAATCCAACAAATGCAAAAAGCCCTCTTCTACATAACCCTTCTCCTCCTCGCCTGGTTCATCTATTTCACCGAAGGTGTAGCGATAAACATGTTCACCATCTGGAACATGCTGCCGTTATTCGTCAGCTTGCTGATCTACCATTTTGGCTCACCATACAGTGCTTACAGTTTTCTTCTCGGCAGCATGATGCTGTCCGGCTATCTTCATCTAGCGTGGTTTTTTGGCTGGGGTGATATCAATTCCAATTCGACTTCCACGCTTATCTTTGTTGTGATCCCGGTATTCTCTCTGATTGCCGGCGGTATTGGTTATGCTGTTGGCAAGCGTTTTTCTGCACACGGTAGCACGATAAAAAAACACTGATATAACAGCGTTAAACAACCTTCTCTACCGCCTTTTCAGGCTCAATACTTCACAATAGATATGCTATCAAACCACACACAGGTATAAACTGCCTGCGCGTGACAAGCACAGGATTTGCCGCGCATTGATTCAATGTTTTTAATACCAAACAGGATATATTTGATGAAGTTAAACAAAGGT
Source organism: Gammaproteobacteria bacterium (assembly GCA_015488295.1). Classification (GTDB taxonomy): domain Bacteria; phylum Pseudomonadota; class Gammaproteobacteria; order SZUA-229; family SZUA-229. The sequence goes on along the minus strand of WFOC01000118.1, from coordinate 11,350 downwards.
AATATTTTTATTGCGCTGACGGTGGGTTTCCTTTCTACCAGCAGCGTGGCCTCTGAAAATGAACATGCACACGGCAGCCACGATGCTGGCGGCGCGGCATGTAAAGGTTATGGCCCGCAAACACCAAGAGACATCGACAATGTCGCAGGCAGCAACAAGCGCATTTTCACCATGGCCCCCGATTACACAAAAATGAATCTGTGTAATATCCATTTTCATAATAACGCTGAACACAAGGCGAAAGATTTTTCTATCTACGCCGGTGAAGGCGAGCATGGCCACGGTGGTGGTTATCAGTGCAGCAGCAGTAAGACGCTGACTAAAGCAGAGTTAACACCGCCGAAAGAAACCATGTGTAAAGGTTTAAAGCCGGGCGACACGATTGAAGTTCACTGGGTACACACCACCTGTGACATTAAACCGGGCAAGGGTCTGGGTTCGTGTTTGTCTGAAGCCTGCGCCAACCCCGAGCTGCGCGTAGAGACACAGGTTTTTACCGTGGTGAACGATTCATCGGCGCTGGACTTTAACACACTGACTTATGACGGCAACATGGTCAACGGTTTGCATCAGGCAAAAGCGTTGCCAACAAACACCGGCAAAGCCATCGAGTTTCTGGGTTCAACTACCGGGCCGAAATATACCGAGCAGCAATGTTCGCCGATGCAGGTTACCTGGAGCGTTCACCCAAACTGCGCCAAGATCGACATCAACAGTCTGGGCGAATGGTGCAAGGGCAATGTATTCGAGGAAGACCACGCGCACGGCGTGAGAAAACTTGTGACAAACCCTGCGCTGTTGTCCGAGATAAAGTAGCACTTCATCATCAAACCGTAAAAAAGCCGTCATACTCTGACGGCTTTTTTATTAGCGTCCTTCGATAACGACCATCAGCAAGGCAACATCAAACGCACACAGGTGCCATCAGCTGTCGAATTAATTGTGAGTGTTGCGCCAAGCTGTTGCGCGCGGTATTTCATGTTGGCGATGCCTCGCCCCTGGTGACTATCCATTTCATCGTGTTCAATCATGCCTTTGCCATAATCAATAATGTCGATATAGATATTGCCGTTATCATTCAAGTTTTCCGCATCGATCACCCCCGTAGCCAGACACATTTTTGTTGCACAGGAATGTTTGATGCTGTTTGTGACAGCTTCCTGCACGATACGCATTATATGCAGACTACGTCGCGGGCTTAATTTACTGATTTCAGGCAGCTCGGTCACCGCCCATTCAAGATTGATTTCAGCCGCTTCCAACTGCTCAAGTAAACGCATTCTCATCATGCCCAGCAATACCGGTAGATCATTTAATAAAGGATCAAGCGAATCGATGACAAATCTCAGATCAGCGAGGCTATGCTGCACTTTCTCTCTTACCTTGACAAAAACCTCGTCATTATAATGACGCAACAACGTAATCACCGAAACCAGCTGACCACCGATACCATCATGCATGTCGCGCATTATCCGCTCCCGCTCTTCGGCCAGCACACGTTGATTTTCCATCTCATTTAACTGCGTATATTGCAACTGCAAAGCCTGCTGCTTTTCTTCCACGCGCTGTTCCAGGGTAGCCGCAAGATGCTCTGCTTTATTTATCGATTGCACGAAACGACGAACCACAAACCAGCTGAACAATAAGACCGAAGGAATAACGCTGTACTGCATGGTCATGCCATCACGCCGGTCGATAAAATTATTGATCAATAAAATATCGTGAAAACCAAAAACCAGAATCGGTATGCCCGCCAGCATAATCAGATAAACATCCTGATCTTTTTTCTGCCGATAGGTATGAAGCAGATAGTAAAAGGCATAAACGCCAAAGATCATTACAAAGCTGTCCCATACACCATAACCGACACTCAGAACGCTGCCTATGTCTGGCAGAAAGAATATACCGATGCCGGCAATGGCAAACACCAGCATGAACTTTTCAACTTTTTTGTTTCCATCACCGACATAACGGTGATTAAAAAGAATCATGGTGACAACAGTCCAGCCAAGTGTGACCATATTCATCGCTTCCCAGATGCGAACCGGGACCGGTATTTCTGTTACAAACAAGTTCAGGTTATGTGTTGCCCAGAAAAAAAGCTCGATAGAAAAAAGAGCATAAATACTATCCTGTGGTCGTGCCAGCCAGAAAATAAAAACAATCACTGCCATAAAGTACATGGCCATGGTTATCCACTGAATAAAATCAACCCGAAAAAAATGCTTCCAGTCATAAGCTGCATATAATTTTTCTGCAGGTGCCAGATAAAACTGATCAAACAGTCCCTGCTTGAAATACGCTGCTTTAACCCGGATATCAATCTGGTTGACTCCGTCACGTAATAATTCCGAGGAGAAGGTAAACAACAGAGGCTGGTTCTGATGCCGCGAGACCGGGTCACTGAAGCGGCCACCCTGACCAACCCAGATGCCATTAATGTAAACCGCTGCATTATGTGTCACAGAAGGAAGATAAACTGCCCAGATGCCTGCTTGCTGCGCATTCAGTGATAGCTGGCTGCGATACCATATCTGCTCAACATCCTGATGATTCTTATACCAGTCATCCGGCAAAACTATCGCCTGCCAGCCCTGTGACTTTAATGCCTGCGGTGCGTCTGCCTTGCTGGCAATGTAGTGCACATCTTTTATCGCATCGACATCGCTAACATTAAAAAATTTAACAGGCGTGAAAAAGACCAGATAATTAAATATCAACCAGTACAAAAAGAAAAAAAACAAAGGGAGGGATGTGCCACCGCGTGTCCACATACAACAACTGCCGCCAAATCAATAATTTCTCGCAGGAATACAAAAGAGATAACAGCATATCAATAATTATCTTCCTGTGAAAATTATCGATTCAAATGTCGCCACCAGCTATCGACATGCTAATGAAAAAGTTAATCGTCCGCAAGCCGGGTAAAAACTACGTTATTAGACCCAATTTCATTGCCTCATGTAACGCTTCGGTACGGCTGTTAACCTGAAGCTTATTATAGATATTTTTGATGTGTGTGGTCACCGTGTAATAACTGATCTCCAGCTTTTCACCAATTTCTTTCGAGGAAAACCCCTGACTGACCAACTTGAGTATTTTGGTCTGTCGTTCAGTCAATGCTTCTGGTAACGCCCTGCTTTTCTGCATGGGAGACTGGAACTTCTGCAACATAAGACGTGCAATGATCGGGCTAATCGGTGCGCCGCCACTCATCATGGCGATAATAGCATCGGTTATCTTCGTACTTTCATCGTGTTTAAGAATATAGGCACTGGCACCGGCTTCCAGCGCCTTAAACACGATAGTCTCATCCTGAAAACCCGAGATAACCATCGCCTGGCAATCAAGGTGCAACTTCTCAATGGCTTGAATTATTTCAATACCGGAACCATCGGGCAAACCCAGATCGGTTAACAGAATGTCCGGTTTATATTGTTGCAGCGCTGCCAGACCCTCGGCCAGGGTCGCCGCCGTATGCAGCAGCTCAAAATCTTCGTGCGCATTTATCAGCTGTGACAAACGATGCCGTACGTCGGCATCATCTTCAACAATAATTACAGTGTTATTTTGCATTTCTTTTATAAGTGTTTATAAGCACACCATTGTATGCCCGCCATCAATAAATACAGATACCAAGATCTTGGTATTTTGAGTGAGCCTCGCCTCTTATACAATCCACTTCAATAATAACGACTCAGCTGATGATACATGCCTGTTGTTTGCTAGCTAATTGCTAATCAAGGATATAAAATGATGAAACACCGCCTTCTCGTATTACTCGCACTGACCCTGCCCGCACTGCCCCTGTCTGCTGAAGTTACCATCCCTCATATCTTTAACAAGGGACAGAAAGCCGTTGCCGCTGAGGTCAATGCCAACTTCTCATCAACCGCTACCGCCATAAACACTAATTCAGCCGATATTAGTACAATAAAATCTGACATCACATCGATCAATGCAGTATTAGGTAGCGAAGGTTCAGGTTCAGGCACACCCGGCCCGGCAGGCCCTCCCGGACCACCAGGTGTTAGTGCTGGCAATTCGGCTCAGTTATCCAAAACAGGCGTATTGCTCAAAGAAACCGAATTAGCTTCACAATTTCCATCATACGCCATAGATAGTCAGACCTGTAGCAGCAAAACCAGTATCACGGCCAGCGTAACACTTGGCGGGCTATCAATGCCGGTTACCGGTTTACTCGGCACTGAATCGATATCAAAAACATTCCACTTTTCAGTAACCGGCGTATCAAGCACCAAGGTTGATACCGCCAGTCTCATCGGTAGCACTGCCAGTCTGAACATTGCCACCGCTGCGGGCAACCGCACCATCAGCGGCATCGCCACCCGCGTCGGGAGCAGTTATGCAGTCAACGGAGATACACTTTATGTAGTAACGATTGAACCGACATTAAGTCAGCTGGGGCTGACCAACGATTTTAAAGTTTATCAGTCAATGTCCGCGACCGATGTCATTCAGGACATTTTCAGCACCTACGGTCTGAATACTTCCTTATCGCTGTTCGCATCGTACCCGATGCGTGATATGCAGATTATGTATGACCAAAGCCCGCTGAGTTACTTACAGCGTCTCTCAGAAGAAAATGGCATCGCCTACCTGTTTAATGGTGGCACGACCCTTTTTATCGACAACACGGCCGGTTACATCAATTCAGGTCTTAATCTGAATTTTGCAGGTGTTGATGATGCTATTTCGCAGGACGCGGCTTACGCTCTCAGCTTCTTCACTGCCGGTGCACTGTCAGCCGGAAAATATACGGCTAACAGTTATAATTTTGAAACCCCTGATACCTCATTAACATCGACGCAGGGCGGCGGCACGATAGAAAAATACGACTTTGACACAAGCCACCGTGATTCTTTTGAAACGCTGACTGCCGCGCAAACAGGTCTTGCCAAAGAATCAGCCGCCGCTATCCAGCATTATGGAACCAGCAACAGTCCGCTCATCAGCGCAGGTTACACATTCAATTTAAACGGCATCGGAAGCGCAATCCCGCTGTCGGGCAGTTATGTCGCCACCACAGTAAAACATGCCCTAAGCAAAAGCGCCGACGGCAGCTGTTTGATTTATTCCAACAGCTTTAGCAGTAAACCGGCTTCCAGCTTTGCCAGCCCCGCACTTAGCGCCGTTAAGAGTAAAATTAATGGTTCGATAACAGCAACCGTCACCGGGCCATTCGGTGAAACGCGTTATACCGATGCATACGGCCGGGTAAAAGTTCAGTTTCACTGGGATCGCGATGGCGGCAATGATGAGTACTCCAGCGCCTGGATACGTGTAGCCACGCCCATCAACCGGCTTCAGGACAAACATCTTTACATACCGGAAATCGGCAGCGAAGTACTGGTGAGCTTCCTCAATGGTGATCCCTCACAACCGATAATCACCGGCTCGCTGTATAACGCAAACCACATGCCGCCACTGGAGCTGCCGCTCAAAAAAGATGCCGCAGAAAGCACCGCTTACAATGATTATGATTATTTCTCATACACAGTTGGCGGCGAGTCTGGAACCACAACACAAAGCATATTTGAAACCAAAAAGACTATTTTATCGTTAGCAAGCAACGGAACATGCGCTTTTACCACGGATGATACCTACCGCCTTACCCAGAGAGCTATCGGCACGAACACAACCACTATTCAACATAACGAAGCTTTTTCCATCAACAAACTTATGCCTGGCTGCAATCTTGTCGCTGTTAGTGGCAACACGATAAGCCTGTTAGTCGACGGTACACCGGTCGTATTAAAAATGGATTCAGACTGGAATAATGGTTCTGCTATCGTCAACCCACCAGACAATAATGCGCCGTCCAGACGCATAAGCTTTGTCCGTGTTGTCAAAAAATTATCGGCACCAGCAACTGACCTGCCTTTATAAACGGCACAGCGGTTAAAGAGAGAATCATGGCACAACGTAAAATATATTGGCTTACCTTATTGCTACTCATCGTTCTCACAGGCAGCGGTTGCGGGTCTGGCAACGACGGTAGCAGTGATAACTCCGATGCAGATGACACTAAAGTAAACGATAGCAATGGCGGCACATGGGGCAACATGAACTGGGATGATGACAGCTGGTCGTAGCATAAAAAACGGCATCTCTCACACAACCTGTCAATAAGAACTTTTCAAAAACCATATGAATAAACAGATGAACAAAAACAAAAAGCTCTGCACGTTAATAGTTCTGATTCTTCTTTCTGGAGTGATCAGCGCCTGCGGCGATGCCGGCAATAAAGAAAAAAACGATGACAATGATAACAGTACTGAAATCACCAATTGTGAGTTAGGTAGCTCAAGCATTGGCAATTGCAGCCTTTAACCATCATCATCTCAAAGGAATAAACCTATGAAAACACCACACATTTTAATACTCGGTTTTATCTTAAGCAGTTACAGCGCGACCAGCTTATCCGGCTCAATAAATGATAACTACGCGACAGGCGATATACTGAGTGCACAACATCTCAATAACATAAAAGATGCCATCAACGACAACAACGAAGCCATTATCTTACTCAATTCCCGAATTAGCGGCTCACAGCCGAATCTACCATCCAGCAGCTGCAGCGGTTTTTCTTATGTACAGGGTTTTGATTCCGCCGGCAACATCATCTGTTCGACAGACATCCCCGGCACTGGCTACTCTCAAAGACCGCCAAATATTCTGAACAACCTGGCAACACTTGAAATAGCGGGCACTTATCTTAGCGAACAGGTATACATAATCAGCGGTGTCGGTGTCGACATCGAGCGCATCGAACAGTTTATTCCAAATGCACCACGCTTTATTCCCGGCCTTAACATGGAACATGATCTCATTATTGAAACCAGCGGGGCTGACGCGATTAACCTAAAAGCGGTGTTCGACAATCCCGGCGCAAACAGATCAATGTCACTCATCATCCGTCATCTTGATAACAGCGAAGCTTTTCGTATATACATGTATGAAATGACTACTTACACATACACCGCTTCAAACAATGGTCGCACACGTTTCACCTTTATCCAGGCACTTAATGCAAATAATTCATTCCAGTTTGAAACCTTACCCGCCGAAGCATTTGGTAACAATGCATCCAACAATCCTGAAACGGACAAACTGGTAGAAATTTCCGGGATCACTTCCGCATTATTCTATCCGCAGGTTGAAGTCGACTATGAGAGCAATTTAATAACACTTACTTATGACATCACTGAAGGCAGCGGCCTGTTAACCTGGGCTCGCATCACTGCCGCAGGTACTGGCGTTAACAGAGACATATCTGTCATCCAGAAAAATAATAATGTTGAAGTATCACGAGAAAACTTTTTTGAGGTCTTCCCGATCAGCTGGGAGATATTTGACGGCTTTGGTCTCTACAATAAAATACAGGCACGTATTGTTATAAGCTTCGATAAATCTGAAGTTCTTAATTCCGACCTGCCTTTATAACACCGGAATACAGACAAAAAGATTAGCTACTTTCAGCAGCGCTCCAACAAGCCATCAATAAAAAACTTCCTTCTTAATAAAGACAAAGCCTGTAAATACAGGCTTTGTCTTTATCAGCTACGCCGATACTTCATTTCATAAAAACAACGACCATAAATTTTATTACGCGGCCAGTGGCTGTGCCAGAGATTCAAGTATCTGCTGCCGCCGGAACATCACCATCTCGACCACTTTCTGATAATCCACACCGACCGCTTCAAACATGCCGGGCACATCAATACCCATGTCGTGCAGAGTATCATCCAGAAAATCCAGCCGCGCTTCGATACTTTGCAGGTAGGCTGCACTTTCTGTCTGCGGCAGCCTCGCCAGCTCATCACGCAATCGGCTTAAACCAAATTCGACGTGGTCGACTTCATCCTGTAACGGCACTTTCAGTGATTCTCGTGTTCCCGGATCGGCCATCGGCACAATCTGCTGCACCGCTTCACCGCCCAGTGCTTCGATGCAAACATACATGTCGGTGAGAAAATCCAGCCAGTTCAGCGAACGGAAATGCGCGAGAAACATGTACTGCTGTAAATCGTTAAACACCGGCGTGTCATCGCTGCCGAACTGCTTGATCCATTCCTGATGGATGCGCACGCATGATCAGGTAATCCACCTGGGTGTACATCACCAGTAAACGTCCCATTGCCACGCGATAGTTTTTGTCGCTTATGCCTTGCTTCTGTTTCATCTCAATTCCTCCTTAATGAATGTGGGTACAACAACTCTCCTTAATTACCAGAATAGCTGGGTGTGTTTTTCACACACCGTTTGCTTTAGAATACACTTATATACACTAACCCTTGCGCGACCACCCCATGAAAACACCTGAACTGCTCTCCCCTGCCGGCCTGATCAAAAACATGCGCTACGCCTTTGCTTACGGTGCAGATGCGGTGTACGCCGGCCTGCCGCGTTACAGCCTGCGGGTACGCAACAATGATTTTCGCCTGCCCAAGCTCGAAGAAGGCATCAACGAAGCGCACGCGCAGGGCAAAAAGTTTTTTGTCGCCACCAACATTCTGCCGCACACAGCAAAGATCAAAACCTTTATGGAAGACATGGAACCAATCATCGCCATGAACCCCGACGCGCTGATCATGGCTGACCCGGGGCTAATCATGATGATCCGCGAAAAATGGCCGGAGATGCCGGTGCATCTTTCAGTGCAGGCCAACACGCTGAACTCACCCTCGGTGAAATTCTGGCAGTCGGTGGGTGTCGAGCGCATTATCCTGTCGCGTGAGCTGTCACTGGACGAGATCGCCGAAATGCGTGATGACTGTCCCGATGTCGAACTGGAAGTCTTTATTCACGGCGCACTGTGCATCGCCTATTCCGGTCGCTGTTTGCTGTCAGGCTATTTCAACCACCGCGACCCCAACCAGGGCACCTGCACCAACTCCTGCCGCTGGAATTACAAGGTAAAAAACAACGATGGCGACCAGAGCATCGAAAATACCGGCGTGTGGAAAGCCGATGCCGACAATAACGCTGAATCAGGCACAAACGAAATAGTCTCGCAACAATTCCTGCTGGAAGAAGAAGGCCGCAAGGGCGAGTTCATGCCTATCGAAGAAGACGAGCACGGCACCTATATCATGAACTCCCGTGACCTGCGTGCAGTGGAACACGTACACCGCCTGGTCGACATCGGTGTCGACTGTCTGAAAATTGAAGGCCGCACCAAGTCGTATTATTACACCGCCCGCACCACACAGATTTATCGCCAGGCCATCGACGATGCAGTCAGCGGCAAAACCTTTGATCCGCAATTAATGACCGAACTGGAAAACCTGGCGCACCGCGGTTACACCGACGGCTTTTTCGAACGCCACGCGCCAGAAGAAATGCAACGCTACCGCGACAGCAGCTCACGCAGCCAACGCCAGATTTTTGCCGGCGAGGTGCTTGAGTTTAATGCGCAGGACAAACGCATTCTGGTCGACATCAAAAACAAAATCAGCGTTGGCGATGAAATGGAACTACTGACCGCCAGCGGCAACCACCGTTTTGTGCTCGGCGAAATGGAAGACCGGTTTGGCAAGAAAGTTGATTGCGCACCCGGCAGTGGCCACCAGGTATGGGTTGATGTCAACAAAGACATCAACGAGGTCAAGCTTGGACTTTTATGCCGCAACATGGACGAAGAGACCGCGCGCATCGATTGATGCACACGGTCATGACACCACTTTAAATTTCAGTCCTTGCTTTTGGCGACATCATCCGCCGCCGAATTTTTGTTGCAATCAATTTTCTGTGCACTGTCAGCAATAATATAATGCCGTAGCGTTTCACACAGCTGCGATGTTTCCCTGTGCAGGTATCGCCTGGCTTTCAGATACAACAGCACAAAAGCAATCGCACCAATAAAATAATAACTGTCCTGCACCACGGCTTTGTTTATCAGGCCGGTGAAAAAGTCCGGCAATACTGAATGGAAAAAACCGGCGAGCCTGTCGAGAAAAATATTGCCCGACTCTGCCGGCAGCGAATCATCACTAAATTTAAACGCCATCACCAGTACAAAGGTTACAGCCGCAACCATGACACCATAAAGGTGTTTTCGATATAAAACTGTCCTGTCGATAAAACTACGTGTCAGCGCCCACTGATTATTCCCTCCGGGCTTCAGCAACGTACTGCCTGCCGGCACTTCACTATCAACCACATCAAATTCTGCCGGGATATAACCCGGCGCGTAATTGGCGGTGCGGTGGTTCATACGCTCCACCACGCTGCTGTGAATTTTTACGCAATCATCAAGCAATTTTCCGGCACATAATTTTTCTATCTCACGCGGATGATAACGATAGAAAAAACCAAAACCATCACGCGAGTTATACATGCGACCATGCACATGGCTGCCACTGTAGATTTCCTGTAACAGATTCGCATCGAACACCAGACCCTGTTTTTTTGCACGCTGCGCCATCCAGTGTAGCGGTACACCCGCCATGCCGGAACGCTCATAACCGCCACCAACATTTGAATGCATGCCAGCGAACCAGACCTGCTCAACATTTTCTCTGGTGCGATCTGCTGCGCCTTCGATATTTTTTTCCTGCCAGACATACGGCCAGAATGCTGTGCGCTCATCATCAATCGCCAGAGCCTGGTAAGCATATTCAACATTGTCAGTCAGCTTGTAATGATAGAAGCTGTGCGGCCAGACAAAATCCAGCGCTTCTTCAAAAGCCACAAACAGCGCATTCATCACCAACGTTACCGGGCCGGTGATGTCGGTGCGCTTTGGAAAACCCAGCGCCACCACAGTATCCCAGACTCCCAGAAAATGAATTGGTACTGCACCGTGTGACTGCTCGGCATTTTTAAAATTTTCAGCGCGCTGCGGATTCTCTTTATGTTCTTTGTAAACCTCAAAAGCTTCACTGACCAGTGCATCAAGTTCACGATTACGCAAGCCGGCACCTTTGACCAGGCCACATTTATTAATCATGCCATTGCAGGCACGCACAGTTGATGCACCACGGCTGAAGCCGAAAAAATAAATACGATCACCTTCAACATAATTTCGCGCAATGTATTTATACAGATCGCAAACATTGCGACCAAAACCAAAACCCAGCGCACCACCCAGGGCACGCAAATATTTATTTTTTTCGGTACCGACTCCGTTATCGTAAAAAACAATCTGTTCACAGATTTCGTCACCGTTATCCGCCCGGCCACTAAAGTTTTTATCAACCGCCTTATATATTTTATAAACGTTACTATCCGGTGAATAGCCTCCTTTATTCCCTGTGCCATCTGCACAGACGATGATATTTTTTATCGCCATCTTCCCTCTCCTTTTACAGTCTTTTTAATATTC
>WFOC01000117.1 GCA_015488295.1 Gammaproteobacteria bacterium | reverse complement strand
TATTACGGCTCTTGGGCTTGCTCATTGAGCACCTCTCATTCGTCCAGTTTTCTCTTGCTTTAGGGGTTTTTCTGGACGTTTATTCTATCATCTTTCGATGATTACTTATGAAAAATCAGCAGGTTATGTATATTTCAGGATCGACTAATTATTAACTGATCTGTTCGGCAAGAAACTCGATCATGCGTTTTACTTTCTGTGGCACAAATTTTCGTTCTGGATAAACCGCGTTGATATCGTAAGCGGTGGGGTGGTAGTCCTGAAGAATGACTTTCAGGCGGCCGTCCTCGATGTGCTTTTTTACATACCATTCGCACAAAATTGCAATGCCCATGCCTGCCAGCGCGGCATCACAAATAGCATCCGGGCTGCTGGCTTTCAGCCGGCCGCTTACCCGCACCGATTCATCACCTTCCTGCGCGCTGTTGAAATACCATAGATCCGGCGCTTTTTGCAGTGAATAGAGCAGGCAGTTATGTTTGACCAGGCCCGCCGGTTTTTTCGGGCGGCCATGCTTGATCAGGTAATCTGTGCTGGCAACTACCAGCCGTGGGCTGGAGCCGATTTTTCTGGCGATCAGTGATGAGTCTGCCAGTGGGCCAATGCGAATGGCCAGGTCAATGCCCTGTTTTACCAGGTCGACATAATTATCATTAAATACCAGGTCGAGATTAATGTCCGGGTAGATGCGGAAAAATTCATCGAGATGGGGCAGCATGCAGGTGCGACCGAAAGCCGCGTTGGTAGAAATGCGCAAGGTGCCGGTGGGTTTGATTTTGCCTTTGCCGATGCTGGCTTCGGCTTCCTGAAAGTCGTTGAGAATGCGAATGCAGTGGTGATAGTATTCCTCGCCCGCCTCGGTGAGTTTGAGCGAGCGGGTGCTGCGGTTGAGCAATTTTGTGCCCAGTCTTTCTTCCAGAGCAGCAATATGCTTGCTCACGGTTGACTGGGACATATTGGTCTCACGCGCTACCGCCGAGAAGTTTTTTGCTTCAACGACGCGACGAAACACCGCCATGCTGCTCATTACATCCATACATATCCCCGTTAAATAAGGCTTTCAGGCGTTTCAAGTATAACTTATTCCATATTGGAATGAGTAATATTGCAGATTAGCGGTTAATTAACGGCATAAGATAAATGTGAAAATCATCGATAGCCTGCTGACGCTGGCATCAAAAGTCTGTGCCGGCATCGGCCGGGTTTGAACCGCATGTTGAAGGTTTTAAGTTATATGTCACAAGCTGTAAAACTTAAAACGCCCCGGCAGTTTTCGGTACACTACAGTGCATGTATCGATACGCCTTCGTTTTCCTGAGTTTGTTCAGCACCGTTTTTGCCGCCGGGCGCGGCAGTGAGCTTTATGACTCCGGCTGGCAGATAAATACCGACAATGATCTGTTGACCGGGCAGACGACTGACCGGGATTACACCGGTGGCCTGGCGTTGACTCTGTCCGGTCAGCGTGTGCAGCAATACCCGGTTTCTATTGATTCCTGGCGAGCGGGCATTGATGCGCTGATAAAATTCCCGCGCCTGTACTCGGCATCCGACCACCTGTCATTTCACAGCCAGCAATATGGTATGGCCCTGTTTACTCCCGATGATATTAATAGTGAAAAGCCGGTTTATGATGACCGGCCTTATGCCAGCCTGTTTTTTATGTCGAACACTGAATTTACCGTGCTGCCGGAAAAAAAACGGGCTTATGTTTCAACCCTGACCATTGGCATCCTGGGGTTGTCGCTGGCGGAAACTGTACAGCACAAGCTGCACAGCATCACCGATTCCACCGTGCCCAGCGGCTGGTAGAATCAGGTGTCGGCGGGTGGTGAACCGACGGCGATGTTGAGCTATGGTGTGCAGGATAAATTTTATGCCTCAAAAAATCAGCAACTGAAATTCGAGTACGAGAGTAATCTGGGGTATATCACCGATGTGAACGCGGGCTTTAGCTGGCGCTGGGGAAAAATCCGCTCGCCGTGGTGGGCGTTTAATCCTTACCAGTCAAAATACATGCAGCAGTCGATGCCGATATTTTCGGGTGGTGTGAAAGATGAATTTTATTTATGGGCAGGCAGTCGCTTGAATCTGCGGTTTTATAATGCCCTGTTGCAGGGACAGTTCCGGCGTAGCGAGGTGACGGTCAGTAGCGCTGACATGCAGCGGCTGGTTGCTGAGTACTGGTTTGGTGTGACAGGAAGTTTTGCCGGGTACTATTATGTCAGTGCTTTTCTGCGCGGGCATACGGATGAGTTTAACGGCCAGAATGCACGCAGCGCAGCCTGGATCGGTCTGGTGCTTTCCCGGACGTACTGACATACATAAGGAGTCAGACGTTGTTGTATAATTGTGAAAACGTGAAGGGGCTAATACAGTTGTGAATGCTTTGATCAAAAAAATTCTGCTTTTAACTTTTCTGTTGTTTGCCTTTTCTCTGCCTGGCCAGGTGGTCGCTGATGATGTGAGTGATATGGCAGCGATGGAGAAGATGGCTGACCAGCTAGAGAAAGTCAGTAAAAAACTCAGACGGGGACAGTTTGAAGGCGATGATCTCGCTGCATGGACAAAACTTTCAATCAAGATGAAGAGCGCGGCCTCTTTATGTATTTCAAACAGCGAAGCGGCCCTGCTTGATTTGCAAACCGTCATGGACGGGCTGGGTGAAAAAGTGAAGGGTGAGGATGTCGAGGTTACAAAAAAACGGGCGGCGTATCAAAAGCAAAAGGCCGAGCTGGATAAAACCCTGGCTAAATGTAACTTGTTTATCGTCAGCAGCGCTGAAGTAACCGACCACATCAGCGAAGCAGAAAAATCCTACTTCAAGCAAAAGTATCTTGTTCGAAGCCCGAACATGATCGACCTGATCAAATCCTATTTTGCTAACCCGGTTGCTATCTTTCATGATTCCGGTGATTTCATTTTCAAAAGTTCCGGCATTAATGAAATCGATACTTTTGATGTGGCGATGAGCCTGCTCGCTATTTTTCTTTCGATACTTTTTGGTATCTGGTTGCGTCGAAAATTATTGCTGCTTGAAAGCAGGCGGCAATGGAAGGATGATTTTTCTGAAAATCTGATCAGGGCGATATTGACCACGTTTTCCTGTTCGGCACCTTATCTGATCGGTTCGGCAACAGCGGCAGTCGCTTCGATCATTATCACTATGGAAGTGGCAGAGATTCCGTTTGTTACCGAGTTTTTTATCGGCCTGCTTATTTTCTTTTTATCGACCACCATTATCCGCCTGCTGTTAGCGCCTGATCCGCCAGCTAAACTGTTTCTCTCGTTATCGCCCGGCATCGCCGAGGCGCTGGCAAAACGTTTTAAAGTGCTGGCTATTCTGGGGCTGATTGGTTATCTGGCTTTTTATACGGTTTTCTCGCAGAGCATTGTTGAATCAAACCTGATGTTGATGCGCAATATCTTCTCGCTGTTTTTTGTGGTTAACCTGGTGTGGACTTTGCAGGTCATCATCTCATCGCCCAAGTTGCCCAGGCTGCGCTACATTTCGATGCTGGTTATTATTGCAGTGATTGCTTCGCTGATTGCCGAGTGGATGGGGTATCGTAATCTTGCCTACAGTGGGCGGCGCATTATCATGCTGTCGTTTATTGTGTTTGTGGCGTTCATCGGTATTGCGAAAGTTTTCAGAGACCTGTTCGATGCCATCGATGATGGCAGCTATCCGTGGTGCCGCCGCATTCATCGCACGCTTGGTGTGGAAGCCGGCGAAAAAGTGCCGGGTCTGATCTGGATACGCCTGCTGGCGACCATCATTATCTGGGGTTCGTTTGCCGTGTTGTTTATCAATGCCTGGGATTACAGTGGTGGTGTTATCGAACAGGTGAAGAGTTACATCGTGCACGGTTTTGATGTTGGTGAATTCCGTATCGTACCGAGCCGGGTTTTATGGGCGCTGCTGATCTTCGGCACCATTATTATTTTTTCCAGCTGGGTGCGTTCGCAACTGGAAAACAACTGGCTGAAGCTGACCACCATGGGGCAGGGTGCGCGTGATGCGCTGGTCACCATCATCGGTTACATCATGTTTATGGTGGCAATACTGGCCGGCATGTCGGCTGCCGGGTTTGACTTCAGCAACATCGCGATTATTGCCGGTGCGCTGTCAGTCGGTATTGGTTTTGGTTTGCAGAACATTGTTAACAACTTTGTTTCAGGTTTGATTTTACTGTTTGAGCGACCGATACGAAAAGGTGACTGGATTGTGGTTGGCGGTACTGAAGGTGTGGTCAAGGATATACAAATACGTTCCACGCGTATTCAGACTTTTGACCGTTCCGATGTTATCGTGCCGAATTCAGAGCTGATTTCAAACCAGGTGACCAACTGGGTGCTGTCCAGCAAAAGCGGTCGTGCGATTATTCCTGTTGGTGTTGCCTATGGCACGGATACAGAAAAAGTGCGTGATATTCTGACGAACATTGCAGAAGAAAATATTAATGTTGTCAAAACCGGGGCGGTGCCTAAACCGCTGGTGTTGTTCAGAGAGTTTGGGGACAGCTCCTTAAACTTTGAACTGCGGGTGTTTCTGCATAATGTTGATAGCCGTTTAAGCATTATCAGCGAGATAAACTTTGCCATCGATAAAGCGTTTCGTGAAGAAGGTATTGAGATACCGTTCCCGCAGCGTGACCTGCATGTCAAGAGCTTGCCTGATAACTTAAAACAAAACAATGATAATTAATCAGGTTTACCTGAAGAGAGAAGGAAATGTTGCGTAACGTAAATTTGATATATAAATTAATGGCTGTTCTGCTGTTTTCACTGGTCACTGTTTCCTGTGTGACGGAGACGGTTAATTCCCCCGGCAGCATGCGCTTCTCTGACTCGGCGGTTATCGCGGTGCAGGATCCGAATATTTTTGTTACCAAAGGTTCGACCTTTGCCTGGTTGCCGGAAGCGGTACGTTTTTATGAAGATGAGCGACTGGACAGTGCACCGATCAAGGCACTGATCGAAAAAGAAATCGTCAAAAATCTGCTGGATAAAGAAATGGTGCTGGTCGAATCGGTGAACGGCGCAAAGTTTGCCGTTGCTTATACAGCAGCGCTGGAATCTTCGCTGGATGATACTGCCATCATCAAACGTTTTGGCCTGCTGCCCGGTAACTCGCAGGTGCCGACCGGTGATTCGAATATAGAAAAAGGCACGCTGATCATTTACATCTTCGAGAATAAAACCAACGACATTGTCTGGCGTTCAGCAGCGCAGGTCGGTGTGGCGTTTGATATGCCGATAGCCGAGAGAAAAGCGCGTATCCAGCGTGTGCTGGCGGAGATGTTTCAGACCTTCCGTGTTATCGAATAGTTTTATGGCTTATTAAGTCCCGGCGATTTTTCAGTCTTTTGTTTCCAGAGCCCCGTTCGGGGCTTTTTTTATGGTCGCCATATTTAAAGATAATTTTCAGCTTGATTTCAGTTTCGCTTGATATTGTGTAGCCAGTTAATTGCTGGAGGACAAAATATTATGACTGAATCAACACAAATCAGGGTCTGGGATCCACTGGTCAGATTTTTTCACTGGGCATTGGTCAGTGCTTTTACTGTTGCCTATATTACCGAGGATGATTTCCTGACGATTCATAGCTGGGCAGGTTATCTGATTCTTGCGCTGCTTTTTATCCGTTTCATCTGGGGGTTTGTCGGAACACGTTATGCACGTTTTTCTGATTTTTTCTACAGACCTGAAGAGATTGTTCAATTTCTGAAAGACACCATGCAGCTGCGAGCCAGACGTTACCTGGGGCATAACCCGGCGGGTGGTGCCATGGTTTTTCTGCTGATGTTCAGCCTGTTAATGGTGACGGTAAGCGGGGTGTTGCTGTTTGGTGCTGAAGAACAGGCGGGGCCGCTGGCACACTGGTTTACGCAGTCAGAAAGTTTCTGGGCCGGAGCGCTGGAAGAAGTGCATGAGTTTTTTGCCAACTTCACATTGTTTCTGGTGTTTATTCATGTTACCGGTGTTTTTGTAGAAAGCCTGATTCACAAGGAAAACCTGGTGTCCGCCATGGTGTCCGGTTTCAAGATGAAAAATTCGAAATCACAATTAGAGGGTGAATCATGAAAAATTATATTCTGCCAATAACTTTGCTTGTCAGTCTTTCATCAGGATTTGCACAGGCAGAAAGTAAAACCGTTAACCGTCTGTTGCATGACTATGCTGCGCAAGGAGCAGCTGTGGCTGATATAAAACAGGGCGAAAAACTCTGGCAACAGGTGTTTCGTGAAAACGGTGAGCGTAGCTGCGCTTCCTGTCATACGAAAGATTTAACGCAAAACGGCAAGCACGTTAAAACGCGCAAGCTTATAAAACCCATGTCGCCATCGGTTAACCCGGAAAGACTGAGCAATGCAAGAAAGGTGAACAAGTGGTTTAAACGCAATTGCAAATGGACCATGGGGCGTGAGTGTACGGCTCAGGAAAAATCCAATTTTTTAGTTTACATACAACAATCATCAAAATTTTAGGAATATTATTATGAAAAACAATATAGCAATAACAGCTGTGGTATTTACTGTTGCATTTGTTACCTTACCGGTGGTGTGGGGTGACGATGACTTTCGCTGGGGTGAAATAGAAGAGTATAAAAACAGATCGAATTATGTGAGCGCGGTGACAGATCCGCTTTATACAGAAGAGTGCGGCGGTTGCCACATGGCATATCCTCCCGGTTTATTACCAGCCAGATCATGGGACAGGGTGATGCTCGAGCTGGAAAACCACTTTGGAGACAATGCAGAACTTGATGCCGATACACATCGCACAATTACCCGGTTTTTACTCACCAATAGTGCAGATAAATCAGAGTATCGCCGGTCAAAGAAATTCAGCCGCTCGATTAACCGTGATGAAGTGCCCATGCGCATAACCGAAATACCGTATTTCAAACATGAGCATGATGAAATTCCTGCGCGCCTGGTGACCGGTAACGATAAGGTCGGTAGTTTCAGTCAGTGTGATGCCTGCCATAAACAGGCTGATCAGGGACGGTTTGATGAACACAATGTTCGCATCCCCGGCTACGGCAGATGGGATGACTAATAGCAATTTTGTTGGGGTATACTAAAGCCATGAACAGTCAATATTCTATTATCCGTGTGCTGCTGGTGAGCCTTGTGCTGCTGGTTCCGTTGCAGCCGGTGCAGGCAGATGATGATTACATCGAGGCGCGTCGCCTGTTTGAGTCCGGTGAAATCCTGCCTTTGGAAGCCATCCTTGAAAAGGTGAGACAGGTATTTCCAGGCAGGGTGCTTGAGGTTGAGCTGGAAAATGAAGATCGCAAGGTTGTATATGAAATGGAAATTCTGGGTGATGACGGTGTTATCCGGGAAGTTTATGTTGATGCCAAAAGCGGTGAGATATTATCCGCCAAAGAGGATGATTGACCATGCGTTTGTTACTGGCAGAAGATGACTACGCGCTGGTGGAACGACTGAAGAAAGATCTGGAACTTGCCGGTTATGCAGTTGATCATGCTGACAATGGTGTGGATGCAGAATTTCTTGGCAGCGAGATGATCTACGATGTCGCTGTTCTTGATCTGGGCCTGCCGCAACGAAACGGCATTGATGTTCTGAAAAACTGGCGTGCTGCCGGCAACCGTTTGCCTGTAATTGTACTTACCGCACGCAATGCCTGGCATGAACGGGTTGATGGTTTCAAGGCCGGTGCGGATGATTATCTTGGTAAACCTTTTCATGTTGAAGAGCTGTTAGCCAGAATCACCGCCCTGCTGCATCGTTCCAGTCAGCTGCCAGGCGGAACGCTTGAAGCCTCCGGCCTGTCTCTGGATGAAGCGCAACAAACCGTCACCACCGAAGACGGTGCAATACATAAACTGACAGGTATTGAGTTTCGCCTGCTGCGTTATTTTTTGTTAAACGCGGGGCATGTTCTGTCCAAGTCGCGACTTACAGAACATGTTTATGATTTTGATTCGGAAAAAGACAGCAATGTCATAGAAGTTTATGTGCGGCGTTTGCGTCAGCTCATCGGCAATGAGCGCATCGTAACGCGGCGTGGTCAGGGTTATGTGTTTATGGATAAAAACTGATGCGTTCGATACAGGCAAAACTCAGTACCGGTTTGCTGCTGAGTTTGATAGTTGCTTTCTCTGCACTGTGGCTGCTGGTTAGTGTCAGCGTTCAGTTTATGGCAAAAGAATATATCGCATCACGCCTTGAGCATGATGCCGAGATGTTATTGAACGCGATTAATTTTAATGACGGTGTTTTAACGCTGGACGAAACACGTGTTGACCTTATCTATAATCAGCCGTTTTCCGGTCATTATTATGTGGTCGAATCGGGTGGGCAGTCTGTGCATTCCCGCTCGTTGTGGGATTACAGATTAAATGTTTCACCGGTTGATACAGGGCAGCAGGTTCATCTGTTGCAACAGGGGCCGGATCAGCAGTCGCTGTTGACCATGTCGCTGGGTTATAAAAAACATAACAACAGTCTGACGATTTCTATCGCGGAAGATCTTGGTCCGATCAATAAAAATATAGATCAGTTTAAGTACTGGTTTTCAGCCATGGCCATCGGCATGTTATTGCTTCTGGTTTTTATTCAGGCATTGATTCTGCGTAAAAGTTTGCTGCCCCTGAAAAAAATGCATGCCGAATTAAAGTTGCTTCAACAGGGAAAGCTGAGCAAGCTGAGTTCTGAAGCGCCTGATGAGTTGCGGCCGCTGATCAATGAAGTGAACCACTTGCTGGCTGTCATGAGACAACGCCTGCGCCGTTCGCGTGATGCTTTAAGTGATCTGGCGCACGCTATAAAAAAACCTTTAACGGTTATCAGGCAGGTCACAGAAAATGATGCCGTTCCTGCTGCAACCCGGGAAACACTGTTGCAGCAGGCGGGAGACATCTATCAGATAAGCGACCGTATTCTAAAGCGTGCGCGACTTGCCGGGCACAGCCATACCGGTGCCCTGTTTTCCTTTACAGATGATCTTCCGGCGTTGATTAAAACACTGGATATGATGTATGCCGATAAAGCCTTGCAGCTGACGACAAAAGTTGAGGGTGATATTGTTTTGCCACTGGACAGGGAAGACATGCTGGAACTGCTGGGCAACCTGCTTGATAACGCCTGCAAATGGGCGGCACATAAAGTGATGCTAACCGTGAGTGTTGATTCTGAAATTCGCATTTGTATCGAAGATGATGGTCCGGGCACTGACATGGAAAAAATAAACGAGCTTGCAAAAAGAGGTGTACGCCTGGATGAAAAGGTTCAGGGTCACGGGTTTGGGCTGGCAATAACGGCGGACATAGTGAATGACTACCACGGCCGTATAAGCTTTGAATGCTCGGATGAGCTTGGTGGTTTTAAAGTTGCTATCACGCTACCGTTTGATGCTGGTTGACAGGTTGCTGTTGATATAACAGCATTGCTTATTGCCGGATGGTCAGGCTGCGTCCTTTCTGTACAATTTCAAAATGTTTGAGAAAACTCATGCCCAGTAATACTTCGTGCCCTGTAATGTTGGTGAGGATGGTCGCGTTCAGGTTGTCAAGCCGGATGTCGCCGATGGCAACATGGTCAAGACGGGTACGGTAGGCCCGGGTTGTTCCATTGGCGGTTTTTACCGTGATGGTGCGACCTTTTTGCAGGCCAATTTTTTCAGCCACTGATTCCGGAATGGCGACATCGGTGGCACCGGTATCCAGCAGAAAGGTTACCGGATGATTATTGATGGTGCCGCTGGTAACGTAGTGGCCATAAACATTGCGCTGCAAGACAACTTCTTTTTGCAATCCGTTGACGGTGGTAACGATGTTCTGGTTTGGATTGTTGCGTTGCAGTAGCTGATCCTCAAAAATGGTGTACAGTAAAACAAGAAACACGATCCACGCCACCACGATCATACCAGTGCCGGTACGTGAGACAAAATCGTGTTGTTTGCTTTTTTTCTGCATCAATCGAGGCGGGGTGAGGGTCGAAGTGAAAGACTAGTCTTCGAGTTCGATTTTTATGATGGTGCCGTCTTCGGCTATTTTTATTTCATATTCCTTGCCGTTAATCAGTTTGCCTTCCAGCTCATAGACGACAGTGTTGTTTTTAATTTCTTTTTCGGCTTCGTTGAGTGAAATACCGGGCAGAGCGTTTTGCACAATAGCAACGATGCTGGCGGGAACGTCGCTCACAGTAATTTCGATCTCCTTGCTTTTGTCCGAGCAGGCGGCAAGGCTTGCTGCTGACAGCAGGATGATGGTGTATTTTTTCAGGTAAGGCTTCATTCGTCTCTCATTAAATGTTCAGGGTTCGACCACCATCAACAGCGATGATCTGGCCGGTGATGTAATCAGCATCTCTGGCTAAAAACAAAATAGTCTTTGCTATATCTATGGGCTGCCCCGGCCTTTTTAAAGCGGTGCGTTCAAGAATAAGATTTTTTGTGTGTTCGGTCATCTCCCCTTCTGCTCCATCACCGGCCGGCCATAAAATAGCGCCGGGTGCGACACCGTTGACCCGGATGTCGGGGCCGAGTTCTTTTGCCAGTGACTGGGTGATCATGGCCAGGCCAGCCTTGGCTGCGCAGTAAACCGTGTGTTGTTTCATCGGCCGCTGCGCGTGCACGTCGACCATGTTGATGATGCAGCCGTTGACCTGTTTGAGATAAGGAGCAGCGGCCTGCGACAGGAACAGTGGTGCTTTCATGTTGCTGTTGACCAGGTTGTTCCAGTCATCCAGCGTGATGCTGCCAAGCGGTGTCGGAAAAAAACTGGAGGCATTGTTGACCAGCACGTCCAGCCGGTTCCAGCAGGCATGAGCCTGTTCGATCAGGCTGTTGTAGATGGTCTCGTTATTCAGGTCGCCCTGAATCACTTTGGTTGAATCAGCGCGTATTAAATTAAGTTCTGCCGCAAGTTCATCGGCCGCCTGCCGTGATAAACGACAATGTATAATGACGTTGTAACCGGCCCGGTGCAGTGTCTGTATTATCGCCGCGCCGACACGTTTTGCACTGCCGGTGACCAGCGCGGTTTTCGTTTCTGCCGTCGTCATCGTGGCGTTATTTGCGTTAGAATTGTCCATTGATCGGCACAGGTAATTTCGGTGTCGCTATACTCTCATATATTACGATGTGGTTGAACCTTTGATAAAAAGTGATAACCGGACTCTGGTTGAGCCGGACGACGAAGCAAAAAAACGTAGCCGCTTACTGGTGCAATGTATCAAAGAAGAATGCGAGCAGGCGGGTGGCTGGATACGGTTTTCTGCGTTTATGAACACTGCTCTGTATCAGCCGGGTCTGGGGTATTACAGTGGCGGCCTGCAAAAGTTTGGCGAGCGTGGTGACTTTATTACCGCACCGGAAGTGTCGCCATTGTTTGGCCAGTGCCTTGCCGGGCAGGTGGCCGAGGTGTTTCAGAATATCCGCGAAATCTCAGATGAAAAATTATTCGTTATCGAATTCGGTGCCGGCAGTGGCGTGCTGGCCGTTGATGTGCTGTTGCAACTGGAGCAACTGGATGCACTGCCGGAGAAATATTTGATTCTGGAATTAAGCGCCGAATTACAAAATCGCCAGCAGGAAACCATCAAACACAAAGCGCCGCATCTATACCAGCGGGTGCAGTGGCTGCAGCAGTTGCCCGATAATGTCAGCAATGCAGTGGTTATCGCCAACGAAGTACTCGATGCCATGCCGGTAGAATGCTTCAGGATCAGTGGTGAAAAAACAGAGGCTTTGATGGTGGCCGTGGAAGATGAAAAACTGGTTTGCCGCTATCTTGCGGACGATAATCTTGCTGATGCAATCAGTACTATTAAACAGCGTAGTGAAATCGAACTGGCGGATGGTTATCGCTCGGAACTGAACCCGGCGATTACCGGCTGGCTGGCAGCGCTGGAAAGCCGGCTGCAACGTGCGGTTATTCTGCTCATTGATTACGGCTACAATGAAAAAGAATATTATCACCCGGATCGAAGCGAAGGCACTTTGATGTGTTATTACCGGCATAAAGCGCACGGTGATTTTTTCTGGTGGCCGGGTTTGCAGGATATTACCGCTTTTGTAAATTTCACCGATGTCGCTTATAGTGCGCTCGATTGCGGGCTGGAGATGGCTGGTTATACCACGCAGGCTGCCTTTTTACTGGCCAATGGCCTTTCAGATTTGCACGCCTCGCAGGTGACCGATGAAGTGCAGCAACAGGTCAAGCTGTCGCAGCAAATTAAAACCCTGACGCTGCCCTCGGAAATGGGTGACCGCTTTAAGGTGATGGCGTTGACAAAAAATTATGACAAGCTATTAAAAGGCTTCTCGATGCTGGATTTATCTAACCGGTTATAACTATTTATCTAGGGATTGTTTGAGTGGATACTATACAAATTATTGTTTTAGCGTTGGTGCAGGGTTTAACCGAGTTTCTGCCGGTTTCGAGTTCGGCGCATCTTATTCTGGTGCCGTTGATAACTGGCTGGCAGGATCAGGGGCTGGCGTTTGATGTGGCGGTGCATGTTGGCACCTTAACTGCTGTGGTGCTGTATTTTCGAAAAGAGATCGGCAAGATGTTTCTGGCCTGGATTGATTCGTTAAAAGGCAATCACAGCGAAGACAGTCGTCTGGCCTGGGGTGTGTTAATCGGTACAGTTCCGGTGGGTATTGCCGGTTTGTTGTTCAAGGATTTTATCGCCGGTAACCTGCGTACCGAACTGGTCATTGCGACCACCACGATTCTGTTTGGCCTGTTGCTCTGGTATGCCGACTGGTCAGGCAAGCGAAACCGTAATGAATACACGCTGTCGTGGAAAGACATTATTATTATCGGTTGTGCGCAGGCCATCGCGTTGATTCCGGGAACCTCGCGTTCGGGCATTACCATCACCGCCGGCCTGATGCTGGGCCTGACGGCACAGGCAGCGGCGCGTTTTTCTTTCTTGTTATCCATTCCGGTTATTATTCTGGCCGGTGGTATGGAAACGCTGGATTATCTGGAAGTGGCCAATGCGGGTGATAGCAATGATCTGATTTATGGTGCTCTGATTTCTGCCTTCAGTGCTTACCTGTGTATTCATTATTTTCTGAAGTTGCTGGCAAAAATCAATATGACACCGTTTGTTATTTACCGTCTGTTGCTCGGTTTTATCCTGTTGTCTTTTTATCTGTAGGTGAGGTAAATGTCTGTATTTCCCAAAGCTGTACCTGATTTGAAATTACGTTTTTTATGGCTGGCCATCGGCTATGCGCTGGTACTGCTGGTGGTTTTTCTATCCTTGAGCAGTGATCCGGTCGAGCTGGAAATGGACTTTCCGAATCAGGATAAATTTTTTCATGCGCTGGCTTATTTTGGGTTGATGGCCTGGTTCGCGCAGATTTATCACGATAAATTTCAGCGTAATATGATTGCACTGGTATTTGTTTTTATGGGTGTGACCCTGGAGTACATACAGGGCTTTGATCCTAACCGGTATTTTGAATATGCCGACATGGTGGCAAACACCGTCGGTGTGGCGCTGGGTTTTGCTGTGGCATTGACCGGTGCAAAAAACATTCTGCTGAAACTGGAAAAAGTGGTCAGCTGAATTTTTTCTTTAATTCAGCTACCGCAGCAATACGAACTTCTTTTATTTTGTTTGCCAGTGCCATGTTTTCAAAGCCCTGCTCGCGCAGCTCGGCGATGTTGACGTTTTTTGTTGCCGTGTAAGCCTGGCGAAAAAAATCACCCTGTAAAAATTCTTTATCTTCAAAACCGGGGCGGCCACGCGCATCGGCTTCGGATGCCAGCAAAAACTTTTCAAAACGCTGCGGTTTTCTGTATGCGTCGAGCTGTTCCAGGGTTTTAACCACGGTGGCGGCTTTGAGTTCCAGCGCACGATGATAATGCAGGTGAAAACGTGCGGTGCGTTCGGCCAGGTCGCGGTACTCATTGGGAATACGCAGTCGCTGGCAGACTTTTTTGACGATGTCTGCGCCGCGTGCTTCGTGGCCGATGTGGCGCGGCCATTCTTCTTTTGGTGTAGTGCCTTTTCCCAGATCGTGGACTAAGGCGGCAAAGCGAACGTCAACATCGCTGCTGAGTTTGCTCGCCTGTTCTAAAACCATCAGGGTATGGATACCGGTATCGATCTCCGGGTGGTGTTCCGGTGGTTGTGGCACGCCGAACAGGCAGTCGACTTCCGGCAGGATTTTTTGCAGTGCGCCGCAGTCGCGCAGGGCAGTGATAAAAGCGCCGGGTGTTTTTTCGCTCAGAGCTTTTTGCATTTCCTGCCAGACGCGTTCGGGCACCAGTGCATCGACTTCGCCGGCGGCGACCATGGTTTTCATTAACGCTAAAGTTTCATCGGCAATGCTAAAACCAAGGTGTGCGTAACGTGCCATGAAGCGCGCGATGCGCAGGATGCGAACCGGGTCTTCGGCAAAGGCAGCGGAGACGTGGCGCAGGATTTTGTTTTTTATATCGTCGATGCCGTGGTACGGGTCGATGTAGTCGCCGTTTTCATCTTTGGCGATGGCGTTGATGCTCAGGTCGCGGCGGATCAGATCTTCTTCCAGCGTAACATCGGGTGAGGCGTGAACTTCAAACCCTTTGTAACCGGCGGCCGTTTTTCTTTCGGTGCGCGCCAGTGCGTATTCTTCTTTTGTTTCGGGGTGAAGGAAAACCGGAAAGTCTTTGCCGACCTGCTGGTAGCCGGCAGCGAGCATGTCGTCAACCGTGGCACCGACGACGACCCAGTCTTTTTCTTTGAACGGGTAACCCAGTATTTCATCACGTACTGCGCCACCGACGAGGTAGGTTTTCATGGGACTATCTTAACGGTTTAAAATAACAGGCAGCAACAACTATGTTGTCATCCTTCGGCTTCGCTCAGGATGACAGTCATGGCATTATTTCATTGCCGCCTGTGCCGCAGGAATGGCCGCGCCGGTGTTGATGCCCGCGCCCATGTCGCTCATCACGGCTTCCAGTGCAGAAAGGCAGAGGAAAATATTTTCGCTGCGTGAGCTGTGCCCCATCAGACCGATGCGCCAGACTTTACCC
>WFOC01000116.1 GCA_015488295.1 Gammaproteobacteria bacterium | reverse complement strand
TCATCTCCACCAGCGCCAACCCATCAGGAAAAAAACCGGCACGCAACAGCCTTGAACTGCACCGGTATTTTCACGGCCGCGTTGATAAAATACTGGCATCACAGCAAAAGCTGACCGCCAGGCCATCAAAAATAATTCGATTGTGCGATAATCACATCTTCCGGCATTAACAAGAAAAACTTATGAGCACTGACAACACGCCCGACATAAACGCGGTTAAATCCTACCTGCTGCAACTTCAGAAAAACATCTGCGCCGCACTGGCAAAAGAAGATGGTGAAAAAGATTTTATTATCGATGAATGGCAGCGCAAATCCGGCAATGGCGGCGGCATCACCCGCGTTCTCTCCAATGGCGCAGTGTTTGAGCAGGCCGGGGTAAACTTTTCTCATGTTTCCGGCGGCCAGCTGCCGGCATCAGCAACCGCACATCGCCCGGAACTGGCCGGACGTGAATTTCAGGCCATGGGCGTATCGCTGGTTATCCACCCCAAAAACCCGAAGGTTCCAACCTCACACGCCAACGTCCGGTTTTTTATCGCAACAAAAGAAAACGAAGACCCGGTGTGGTGGTTTGGCGGCGGCTTTGACCTGACCCCTTATTACGGCAACGATGAAGATTGCGTTCACTGGCACACGGTTTCTAAAAAAGCCTGCCAGCCACTTGGTGAAGGCGCATATGAAAAGTATAAAACCTGGTGCGATGATTATTTTTACATCAAACACCGCAACGAACAGCGCGGCATCGGCGGCCTGTTTTTTGACGATCTGAACGAAGAAGGTTTTGAAAAAAGTTTTGCCTTTATGCAAAGTGTCGGCGATCACTACATCGACGCTTACCTGCCTATCGTGCAGCGCAGAAAAAATGAAAGTTATACAGAAGCACAGCGCGACTTTCAGCTATACCGCCGTGGACGCTACGTGGAATTCAACCTGGTTTATGACCGTGGCACATTGTTTGGCTTACAAACCGGCGGCCGCACCGAATCCATTTTAATGTCATTACCACCGGTGGTGCATTTTGAATATAACCGTGCAATTCCGGAAAATTCAGAAGAAGAAAAACTTTATAATTATTATTTAAAACCGAGGGACTGGGTTTAATAAAACGCCCGCGAATATAAAACATAAACTTTTGCAGGCCCGGCACCGACCAACAACAGGCTGTTATTAAAATTCAGCAACGACAATGAAATAAGAAAATTTGCGTTTATTCGCTTTCTTTTGCGGAAAAAATCTTCAAACACTTTGCTGCAACTTGAAAACATTCGTATTCGGCAGACCAGTCAACGGCACCGAAATATAATTCCCCTGAATCTTGTCAACACCGCAAATTTTCAGCAACCGCACAATCTCTGGGCTCTCCACGTATTCTGCCACGGTATAACGCCCCAGCGAATGCGCAACATCATTCATCGCAGTAACGATGGCACGGTCGGTTGCTCCACGCGCCATGCTACGCACAAACTGGCCATCAATTTTGACAAAGTCGGTAGGCAGATTTTTCAGTTGCGAGAACGAACAGAATCCTGAACCAAAATCATCCAGCGAGAAACGGCAACCGATTTTTCTCAGCTCGTTGATAAAATCATTGGCCTGCTCCAGGTTTGCAATAGCACAGGTTTCAGTCACTTCAAAGGTCAATGAGCTGGGACTGATATCGTATTGCTCGATCAACGCTTTTATTTTTCCCAGCGTCTCATCACTGTCTACCGTATTGCCGGAGATGTTAATCGACAGCCGTATGTTTTTACTCGCCGGCCCGGTAGCAACCATTTCCTGCAGGGCATTTTCCAGCACCCACATATCAATATCGGTCATCATGTTGAAACGTTCTGCCGTCGGAATAAAGCTGTCAGGGTAGTTTAATTCGCCATTCTCATCAATCATGCGAACCAGCACTTCATAACTATTAACCTTGTCGGTTTCATCCAGGTGGCGCTGCCAGAGAACACCATCCTGCGCCGGCAGGTTAACCAGATCGACATCTTCCATACGCATGATGGGCTGATAATGCAGCTGGAACATATCTTTTTCCAGCGCATCACGGATACGCACCGACCAGCCCAGCTCACTGCCCATGGCGTTACGCTCATCACTGCCTTTTTCGTACATGTGTGTCTGATTGCGGCCCAGTCGTTTTGAAATATGGCAGGCAATATCTGCATTCGCCATTACGTCACCGGCCGTAATGTCGGCTATATCCATCATCGCCACACCAAAACTGGCATTGACATGATACGCCTTGTCTTCATGATGCACGCGCAGATTGGAAAGTGATACACGGATTTCATCGGCAATACTTACCGCCATACCTTCATCAACATTTTTCAGAATCAGGGCAAATTCATCGCCACCGATTCGTGCTGCAATATCATGACGACGTAAATGTTTATTGAGTTCGTTACTAAGATCAATGAGCAGCTTGTCACCGACTTCATGGCCGGCCGTATCGTTAACGTATTTAAAGCGATCCAGATCAAGATATACCAGCGCACTCATGATGCCGGTACGGTTAACATTGCCGATCTCTTTTTCCAGATAGGTTTCAAAATAACGACGGTTGTATAAGCCGGTAAGGTGATCATGCGTTGCCTGCCAACGCAGTTTCTCTTCCATCATCTTGCGTTCAGAAATATCACGAAACGCAATCACTGAACCTTCCTGCTTACCATTTACCGACAACGCGTACAACGTGCAGTCAACCGGAATCTCTTTTCCGTTTTTATGGCGAAACTGCGTTTCCCAGCCTTTTAATTGTTCACCGGAATAATAGGCTTCCTTCAACAGGTCACGACCGATGTCGTGCTGCCTGCAATGAAACGCATCATAGGCACCAACACCAAGCAAAGGCTTTACATCATGCAGCCCCAGAACTTTTAACGCAGCAGGATTCATAAAAGTGATGCGACCATCTTTGTCAACGCCGTAAACACCTTCACCCACCGACTCTAAAATGGCAGAAAGATTTTCACGTTGCTTTTCTATAGAACGCTGCACTTCGATAAAACGGCGCATCCCCGAAATACGCGCCAGAAATAATTCTTCCGCTTCATTTTTAAACATACATTCAATCGCACCCGCCTGCAGGCAGTCACGAATAACAGAATCCAGATAAGTGCCGGTAATCACCGCTGTGCGAATATCAGCAGTAAGCGGGTCATCCCTTAATTTCTGGCACAGCACATAACCGTTCTGCTCCGGCATAAAATAATCAACAATAGCAATGTCGATCACTTTCTCGTGCGCAATTTTATAAGCCTCATCAACCGAGCTCGCCGTTACCACAGAGTAATTATTGCGCTCCAGCAAACGCTGGTAATAAGTACGGATACTTTTTGAATCATCGACAAATAACACACTCGTCGGCCTTATGTCTCGCCGGAACTGGCGCTGCTCAATGATCGGTTCAGGTGAATCGGTATCCAGCATCGACTGCAATGAGGACACCACTTCCTGATAATTTTCCCAGGGAACCAGTGCAGTGGTTTTACGCGTACTCATCCAGTTAAGCAGTTCCAGTTCGGCATCATTGGATAACAGCACCACCGGCACCTCGCTGTAAGGTTCACGATCCAGTAAAACCAGCAGTTGCTTGGAGTGCTCAAAATGCTCGTAATTAGGCCAGCCGACCAGAATGGCATGCAGCTGTAGTGTATTGGTCTGCAGTGTCTCGACCGCCGACTCAAAACTGTCGGCGCTGATAAGTTCGTAACCTTGCTTCTGGAGAGTTTTGCCAAGAATGTAACGCAGTGTCGCT
Source organism: Gammaproteobacteria bacterium (assembly GCA_015488295.1). GTDB lineage: Bacteria > Pseudomonadota > Gammaproteobacteria > SZUA-229 > SZUA-229. Next base: position 28,623 of record WFOC01000116.1, on the reverse strand, counting down.
GACTCTTCAACAATCAGGATGCGTTGCTTGACGGCAGTATCAGACATGTGATGTTTCCCCAAATATCAATGAGCAATTCATGAGAATTGCAGGCTGGTGCAGGCACATAACAGACAATAGAGAACGAAAAAACCTGCTTTAGCCCTGAGTTTGATCACATTTTTATTAGCTTACTTATAGCAATTCAAGCCGGGAAATCTACTATTTACAATATATCGACACAAGAATAATAAAAAAGCCGACAAACGCCGGCTCCGTTATTATTCTCGTCTAAAAAAACAAAATATAGAACTTTAGAGTGCCTGATTATGAGTCCCCATCATCATGTTCCTGCCATAAATCAAAAAAATGAAGAATGCTCTTCAGGCTTTGCTTTTAAAAAATTCGCCACAAAAACAAGGCGCTTATTTTAAGCCCTGCTGTACCGCACCGATAATCTTGTCCTCAATTTCTTCCAGCAGCTTTTGCGCGGGACTATTTTTCGCCATCACACCCGGTCGGTTAAACAGCACCGTGGCTTTACCATCACGTTCGATCAGGGTCAGATGCAGCGGACAAAAACCCAACATATTCGGATCTAAGTTACTGACTTCATTGGCATACCAGCCGTTACAGAAAATCATGCTGCGAATAACCGAAAGCTTGTTTTGATTATAATCATCGCCCCACTTCTCTGAAAAACGCGCCAGGTTTTTTCCGATATCCGGCTCGAACACCACATAAAAACGTGCCTCTTCCAGGCTTTTATACAAAGCGTCATAAACCGCTGAAACCGGTTTATCTACCTGCTGAACATACACCCCCGGATGAGATACCCGTTTGCCCTCATCCGCATGCACCAGCATTAACGGCACCAGTAATAAAAAAAATGTAACGCTGCCCGCCAATAAACCTGTTATTTTTTTCTCACGCATTAGCTCACCATTCCCTGTTTGTAAAAAACCATATTATGCCACGATATTTTCAAATTTAAATAATGTAATATCTAAAGATGGCATCACGTTTTATGCCTGTTACAATACAGACAATTCAGATATTTGTGGAGCACCCCGTGTCTAAAACTGGTGATTTTTCAGCAACCCGAATGCGACGTATGCGTCGTGATGATTTCTCCCGCCGACTCATGCGCGAGAACCACCTGTCCGCCAACGACCTGATCTATCCCATGTTTGTCATCGAAGGCGAAAACCAGCGTGAAGAAGTCGCCTCCATGCCCGGTGTCGAGCGTGTCAGCATCGACCAGTTACTGATTGAAGCCAGGCAGTGTTTCGAGCTGGGCATTCCGGCCATCGCCCTTTTCCCCGTGGTGTCTGATGATAAAAAATCCGATGATGCAGCAGAAGCCTTTAACCCCGACGGACTAGCTCAAACCGCCGTCAGAGCATTAAAGCAAGCCCTGCCCGAGCTGGGTGTGATCACCGATGTTGCGCTCGACCCGTTCACCAGTCACGGCCAGGACGGCCTGATCGATGACAGCGGCTATGTATTAAATGACGAAACTGTCGAGGTGCTGATCAAGCAGGCATTATCACACGCACAGGCCGGCGCGGACATTGTCGCACCTTCAGATATGATGGATGGTCGCATCGGCGCGATTCGAAAAGTGCTGGAAGACAACGGCTTCATCCACACCCGCATCCTTTCCTACGCGGCAAAATATGCCTCCAGCTTTTACGGGCCATTTCGTGACGCGGTCGGCTCAGCAAAAAATCTGGGCGCTGGCAATAAATACAGCTACCAGATGGATCCGGCCAATTCTGACGAGGCGCTGCGCGAAGTCGAACTCGACATCAAAGAAGGCGCTGACATGTTCATGGTAAAACCGGGCCTGCCTTATCTTGATATCGTGCGCCGGGTAAAAGACGAGTTTGCTGTTCCCACCTACGTCTACCAGGTCAGCGGCGAATATGCCATGTTAAAAGCCGCTGCCCAGAATAGCTGGCTCGATGAAAAAGCAACAGTGATGGAAAGCCTGCTCAGCTTTAAACGCGCCGGCGCTGACGGCATTTTGACCTACTACGCAAAAACCGTCGCGCAGTGGTTAAGCTCCAGATAACCCCCACGCCCGGACAAACATGACTACCACTATTGATCGCTACGCTGTCTTTGGCAACCCGATAGCTCACAGCAAATCACCGCAGATACACACACAGTTCGCCGAGCAAACAAAGCAGTCGCTGATCTACACCGCTGAACTGGTCGAGATCGGTCAGTTTGAGCAAGCAGTAAAAGATTTCATTGCCAGCAATGGCAAAGGCTTAAACGTCACCGTGCCATTCAAGGAAGATGCCTGGTCATGCGCCACACAACACAGCGCTCGTGCACAACGTGCTGGCGCGGTAAATACTTTAGTGCTGCAGGCAGACGGTAGTCTGTTTGGTGACACCACCGATGGCATCGGGCTGGTACGCGACCTGATGAAAAATCACAGTGTCACAATAAAAGATAAAGACATCCTGCTCATCGGTGCTGGCGGCGCTGTTCGCGGCGTACTACAGGCACTGCTGGAACAACAACCCGCCTCGCTATTAATCGCAAACCGAACCAAACACAAAGCCGAACAACTGGCTGAGGACTTTTCCGATCTGGGAGCAATCAACGGTTGCGGGCTGGATGAAATCAATGATGCATGTTTTGATATTGTCATCAACGGCACCTCCGCCAGCCTGCAGGGCGACCTGCCACCCATCCCCGGTACCGTTTTCAAAACCGCTGCCTGCAGTTACGACATGATGTATGCAGCACAGGCCACACCGTTCATGCAATGGTCAACAGGCAATGGTGCCAAACAGGTTTTTGATGGCCTGGGCATGCTGGTCGAGCAGGCAGCAGAATCATTTTATATCTGGCGCGGCGTTAAACCGGAAACCTCTCCCGTCATAAAACAACTGCGCCAGTCATTTGATCAGCAACAAAACACAGAATAAAAAAAGGTGCCCGACAGGACACCTTGAATACCACCACTACTAATTAAAAAAATCTACCAGATAAAACGGTAACCCATCTGGAAAATCACCGCTGTCAGATCAGGGGTTTCCTCACCGGCTCTTGGCACTTCAGAATTATCAATCTTCTGCTGCATCAACTCACCACGTATGGTGAGCTCGCTGTTATTTGTTAAAGCAATGCCATAAGACAATCCCAGCGTTGTGCTATCAAAGGCACCAACGCGATAATCACTGCTGGCATATTGCACTATCGCCACGCCACTGGCATCAACATCACTGCCCTGCACCAGATCATGCCGGTAAAAATCTGCCCCGGTCTGTGTGTAGTAACGAATATGCGGCTGCAGGTACTGGCGCGAATTCAGCTGGTAACGGTATCTGAAATCCAGCGTATGTGAATTTATACCCCAGTCATCGGTAAAATAGCGGTAAGAGAAATTAATCACGTCTTCTGTCAGGTGATGCACACCTCTGAAAAACAGAATATTTCTGCTGCGTGAATCAGGGCGTTTCTCAAATAGATAAGGTCGATTACCCGTGCCTGATGCAACCCAGGGCGCTGTGCTCAGCGTACCATCAGGATTCACCACGGTTAATACATTATTGTAATCATTATGATACCCCGAAGATGTGCCGAAAGTATAATTCAGCTGAAACAGGGTGGTACGACTAACAATCTGGGTAAAACCAATTACCAGATCAATCGTTTCTCTGGTATCACTCGCTCCCAGACGCTGCTGATCAACACCACCAACCCGCATCGGATTTAAACCTTCCGGCACTTCACCGATAGGCATTATAGTGTCGAAGGTTAATGCAAGGCCCGCAGCAAGCGTGGTATTTTTGTTATTGAAGTCACGTTGATACGTCGAGCTGACACCCAGCGAAGTATAATCAACCTCCGCCGAGACACTGGCACCCAACAGCACACTGGACAAACGATCAATGGGTTTATCCCATTCTGCCGTTACTGCCACGCGGGTATCACGAAAAGTTGTGCTCAATGGCAACTCACCAGGCTGCACCGTATACTCACCCTTGCCAGACGGGTTGGTGAATGTCTGCACCTGTTTTGATTTATGCGCACCGTTGGGGGTGGCACCGGTCAGTGCATCAACCACTACCTGAAAATTAATGTACTCATCATCACCCAGATCAACCCCGGCCCTTACTGCCGGTTCAAACGCGGTAACCCGACCATCACTTTCTGAATAATATAAAAATGAGGAATCGATATCCCAGTCACCAGACTGGCTGGCACCGGCCTGACTAACAGAAGCACTCACCTGCAACAGGGTGCAGGTCGCCATTGCAAGCTTGCCCTTGATCTTTATCAGTTGCATCCGCAGCCACCTCCACCAACACCCTGACCACCACTGGAGGCTTCTTTACTAAAATAGATATGCTCGTCATAAAAGTTTTCAAAATAATTCGGTACCGGCTGCATCGAATCTTTTGCCAGCAAATCACGTTGCCACGGCTCCACACCCATAGAACTGCAACCTGCAAGCAGCGCCATAACAATAAATAAAAGACTTAACTTCATACAAAAAACACCTGCTGTTTGACTACCTGAGCAGCAGACTTTTAATCGCCTGCTCTAATTTATCTTTATCTTTTTCACGAAAGCCAATGTGCGACGCATGCAACTTACCATCACGACCAATCAAATAGCTGCTGGGCATACCTCTCAACTTGTATTCTTCTGCACTGCTGCCACTGGCATCAAAAGCGACTATAAAATTCACCACCATCTGTTCAAGAAATTTATCAGCAAGCGCCCGTTCTTTATCAAGATTAACCGCCACAATAACAAAGCCCTGATCGGCATAACGTTTTTGCATGATATTCATCCAGGGAAACGATTTTTTACAGGGCACACACCACGATGCCCAGAAATCCAGATAGACCACTTTGCCCTTAAAGTCAGAAAGCTGCACACTGCCATCGACCGTCGGCAGTTTTATATCAGGTGCCTGCGCTACTGACTGGGACACTTCGGCATACACATTCAAACTCAGCAAGGAAGCCGTCAGTAGAATAAAGGCAATAATTTTTTTCATAAAATAACGGTTATATAAATTTTCAATTACTGCCAACAAGAGTAATCTGTCTTTCTTAAAAAACCCTTAAGACTGGTTAAATTTAAAAGCATCAGCCACAGCCTTAAGAAAACCTTAAGAAAGAAAGCCTAAAACACTACAAACAAAGCGACGGATTACATTGTGAGAATATTACTGGTCGAAGACGATACGCTACTTGGTGATGGTGTCTGCGCAGGTTTGCGCCGCGAGGATAATGCTGTCGACTGGGTGAAAAATGGCGAAACTGCGCTCTCAGCCATCACCGGCACACAATATGACTGCATCATTCTGGACATCGGCCTGCCCCGGATGAGCGGCCTTGATGTGCTGAAAAAGATGCGCGAAGCAAACGACCACAGCCCGGTATTGATTCTCACCGCACAGGACGATATTGCTGACCGCGTCAAAGGTCTTGATGCCGGCGCAGATGACTACCTGGTAAAACCTTTTGAGTTTGCCGAGCTATGCGCTCGCCTGCGCGCTTTGAGCCGCCGTAATCGCGGCAGTGCATCAGAAACACTGCAATACAAAGACATTGTTATCAACACCACCGCCCATACTGTGGAATACCGGCAGCAGCCCATAACTCTATCACGGCGCGAATTCACACTGCTGCTAGAGTTAATCACCAATCAGGGCCGCGTTTTATCAAGACACCATCTGGAGCAGAAGCTCTACAGCTGGGGCGACGAAATCGAAAGCAACACCATCGAGGTACACATCCATCACCTGCGCAAAAAATTCTGCAGCGAGCTGATCAAAACCGTGCGCGGCATCGGTTACATCATCGCTAAAGCCTGAGAAAAACCCACAGCGCCATGTCAATCCGTTTTCAATTATTATCACGCCTCATTACTGCATCAATCATTCTGGTCGGCGGCATCGCATGGTTCGCCTATCAGGATGTACGTCACGAAACCCGTGAGCTGTTCGATGCCCAGCTGGCACGCTCTGCCCGAATCATTCTCAGCCTGGCACAATCACAGAACGCTGACGGCGGTTTTTCCAGAATTCAGGAATATCTGGATGAGAACGGGATTGCACTCATGTATATCGATTTTGAAGAACAGGGTAAAAACACTGACAACAATCCGGCACACGCCTACGAGACCAAGCTGTCTTTTCAGGTCTGGGATGATGAAGGCAACCTGCTGATCAAATCATATAATGCGCCACTGGAACCAATCACCGAACAGGCTCCCGGCTTTCACGACACGCTCATCAACGGCTACGACTGGCGCGCATTCAAACTTCGCAGCAGCAACGGGCAATACATCTGCATTACCGCCGAGCGCATTGATGTGCGCAACGACCTCACCGGAAAAATCAGCAATGATCTTTTTTACATGTTCATTATTCTGATACCGGCACTGTTCCTGATCATGTTTTTCTCCATCTATCAGGGACTGAAACCACTGCATCAACTCGCCTCACAGATCAACCGGCGCAGCGGTGACAATCTTGAACGAATAGAAACTGATAATAATTATGCAGAATTATCAACCATTAAAAATGCTCTCAACCAGTTATTAACTCGCTTAAATGAAACCCTGGCGCGTGAAAAGCGCATCACCTCAGACGCAGCCCATGAGTTACGCACACCGCTGGCAGCCATTCGCCTGCACACCGAGCTGGCAAAAAATGCCAAAAATCATAAACAGCAAAATGAATCGCTTGATCAGGTTATTCACAGCGTTGACCGAACCACACACCTGGTCGAACAACTGCTCACACTGGCACGGCTGGAACCCGAACTGCTGAGCAAAGATTTTACCCGGGTAGATCTGAATGCGCTGCTTATCGAAGAAAGCGCCATGTTATCCCCGCTGGCAATCAACAGGAACATCGAGATCAGCTTTAACGAAACACATGCCGCGTCGATCAATGGCAACGAACCTTCTCTGCGACTACTGATTCGCAACCTGCTGACCAATGCTATTTCGCACACGCCGGAAAACGGAAAGATAAAAATAAGCCTTTCACAGCAAGATAAAAAAACCACTTTGATTTTTGAAGATAACGGGCCGGGCATTTCAGAAGAAGATCGTGAACGGGTCGTGGAACGATTTTATCGGGCGCAGAATCACCAGGTCGCCGGTTGCGGCATTGGTCTGTCAATTGTTGATCGTGTGGTGCAGATGCACCGGGGAAGCTTGCAACTATGCCAGGCTGATAGCGGGCAGGGGCTGAAGGTGATTATTCGTTTTTAATATTTAGAGGCCTGGCATGAACAATATCGAAAAAGTTTGCAGTCGGCAGTTATCAGTTAACAGTAAAAAACAAAAGCATTGCTTGTGCGATCAATTACGTGGTTTTCAGTTTTTGTTTTTAACTGATAACTGCCAACTGCAAACTTCTCTCCCTGACAGAAAGCTGCCTTAACACCTCTAAAGACAGTTATGAAGCCTATGACTGCGCTTCAATAAACGCATTAAATTTTTCCACCGGCAATGGCTGGCTGATCAAAAAACCCTGTATCGTGTCGCAGCCTAATTTTCTCAGCAGTGCCAGTGCCGCTTCATTTTCCACGCCTTCGGCCACCACATTCAAACCAAGATTATGTGCCAGCTCGATGGTTGAGTGCACCAGAACCTGATCATCTTTATTGTCGACCATTTCCTTGATGAAGGTCTGGTCGATTTTTAATTCGCTAACGGGCAAACGTCTGAGCCGGCTCAACGAAGAATAACCCGTGCCATAATCATCAATCGATAATTCCACGCCCAGCGCACAGATATGCTCAAGCACTTCGGCCAGCCGGTCGAACTCAGACAAAAACAGATTTTCTGTAATCTCAAAAGTCAGCAACTTGCCATCATTTTCTGTTTTAACAATCTGGTCAAACTTTTCCTTAAAGCCCGGATGCATCAAGGTTTGTGGTGACAGGTTGACAGCAATTCGCATCTCACCGTAACGCTGCTGCCAGTCTTTTGCCTGCGCCAGCGCCGTCTCTATCGCCCAGTAGGTGTACTCATCAATCAGGCCGTTCTGTTCAAGCACATTGATAAAGATATTCGGCGGCACATTACCACGCTCTGTGCAGCACCAGCGTCCCAGAGCTTCTGCAGAAACAACCTTTCCACTCACCGCACTGACCTTTGGCTGATAATGCAGTTCAAACTGTTTTTCTTTCATCGCTGTTCGCACGTCGGCAACCATCGCCAGATGCCCCTGCGCCAGATGATCGCTATCCGGGTTATACACACAGATTTTCAGGCTGCTGCTTTTGGCTTCATACATGGCAAAATCAGCGTGGCTCAACAGGTTGCCGATGTTCTCACCATGATCCGGATAAACCGCAACACCAATACTGGCGCTGACCACAATGCTGTTTTTCTCAAGGATGAAAGCCGGCTTCAGGCTATCAATCAGTTTTTCTGCACGCCTGAGCACCTGCGCCTGATCATGCCCGGGTAAAATCACGGTAAATTCATCACCACCAAGGCGAGCCAGTGTTTCGTTGATATTAATGCCGTCATCAAAGCGGCGCGCAATTTTGTTGAGCAGGCTGTCACCAAGATCATGGCCGAGCGTATCATTGATGTCCTTAAAACTATCAATATCGATTAAGAGCACGCCAATCGTGCTGCCGTCATTTCTGGCTTCGACAATGTCACGCGAAAGACGATCATAAAATAATGAGCGATTAGGAAGCGCCGTAACCGAATCATATAACGACAGATATTCCAGCTCTTTGCTGCTTTCGATGAGCTGTTTGTTCAGGTTTTCAAGCTTGTAACGGTAGTCTTCATTCAGCGCATGTGAATCTTCCATGCTCTTGACCGCCATGGCATTTTCAATAGCAACAGAAACGATGCTGGCAAACAGCTGCAACAGGCTGAGATCTTTTTTGCCAAAGCTACCGCCTCCTCGCTTATTCAGACCAGCAATACCACCAAGAAAGTGCCGTTTCCCCTGCAGCGGCACCAGAATCATATTGCCAGCTTCCTGCTCCCAGCGATTTTTTTCATCACCACTGAGCTCATTCATCATGCCCTGCCACCAGGGTTTTTTATGTTTCCACACCCAGCCGCAAACACCAAAATCCAGCGGCAGCGACTCACCGACAATCTCTTCCGCATTTTTGCCAGCACCACCGCGATAAGTATAGGTTTCGCAGTTACTATCTAACAGGGGGATTAACAGGGTTTCCGCATTGATCAGTTCCCGCGCGCGCTCGGAGACGATCTGAAAAACTTTTTCGATATCCAGCTCGCTGCCGATTTCGGTAAAAGTCTTCTGCAACAATTCGATCTCAGTCTCTTTTTGTTGAAGACTGCGATTAAGATCGATGATGTTTGACGATTTTTGTTTATCCACGAACACCGGGACTTATTCCAAAATCAATCAAAGAGTTACAAATATACATAGCCGTGAGTATAGTCCACTCATCATCGAATACAGCGCCCGCTGTCAAAAAATCGACAGGCGGATGGTTTTTTGGCGCTCGCCGGCACTGTCTGCCATCGTTCTGGCAAACAGCAGGCTAATCAAGCACTTAAAAAATAATCCAATTTAACCAGCGTGGCGATTTTTCAGCTTCACATACTGCTGCGCGGAATATTTGAGGAATGACTTTTCTTTATCTGTCAGCTCACGCACACGTTTTACCGGGCTGCCCAGCCACATATAACCACCTTCCAGCACCTTGTTGGGCGGCACCAGGCTGCCAGCACCGACCATCGCGCCCGACTGCACCAGCGCACCGTCGAGCACCACCGATCCCATGCCGATCAGGCATAGATCTTCCACCGTGCAGGCGTGTAGCACCACGTTATGTCCCACGGTCACGTCATCACCCACGGTCAGGCCAAAACCGCCGGGTGCATACTCGCTGTCGTGCGTGACGTGCAGGATGCTGCCATCCTGAATGTTAGTGCGTACGCCGATGGTTATGGTATGAATGTCACCACGGATGGAACAGCATGGCCACACCGAACTGTCTTCACCAATGCTGACGTTGCCGGTGACCACGGCACTGTCATCGACAAAAACAGTTTCGTCTATCTGCGGCGTAAAATTTTCAAAACTGCGAATATTTTTCATGACTAAATCTGGTTTAAAAGCGATTAATAACAGATTAAAACTATAACACCGATTACGCCTGATTTAATGATTTCAAATCAGGTAAAATCGCCTTCGATGAAGACAAACGCTGCATTATCCAGCCTGCTCACTACTGTAAAAAACATCGGGCGGGCGGGCAAAACACTGCTCAAAAAAATTGATCAACTGATCGATGCTCTGGCACGACACCCTCTGCTCGACAGGGCCGAGGCATTTTTTTGCGCTCTGAATAAAAGTGCCCGGCAGGGGCTTGCAACATTTCAGCAAAGTTCACTTTATAAAAAAGCCGTACTCTATGCGCGGCTGGTGCGACTGGACAAACCCATCGGCATTCTTTTACTGCTGTGGCCAACCCTGATCGCATTGTGGATCGCCGCCGAAGGCTGGCCGGATCCGCTGGTGCTGTTTGTTTTTGTGATGGGAGTTATCCTGATGCGCTCTGCCGGCTGCGCAATAAATGATTACGCCGACCGCCATATCGATGGCAAAGTGGCGCGCACAAAACAGCGCCCGCTTGCTTCGGGACAGATCACCGAAAAAGAGACCCTGCTGGTATTCGCCTCGCTCAGTCTGATCGCATTCATTTTAGTCTTGTTCATGAATGAGCTGACCATCTGGATGTCACTTGGCGGCATCGCCCTCGCTGCCAGTTATCCTTTCATGAAACGCTACCACTATCTGCCGCAGGTGCATCTGGGTGCAGCTTTTGGCTGGTCGGCACCGATGGCCTATACCGCACAGGCAAACGAGATTACCGCCGTCACCTGGCTGATCTTTCTCGCCACCATCCTGTGGGCCACTGCCTACGACACCATGTATGCCATGGTGGACTACGATGACGACATAAAAATCGGTGTTAAATCCACCGCCATCCTGTTCGGCAATCAGGACAAGCTAATCATCGGCATAATACAAATCCTGCTCATCCTGGATTTATTACTGATCGGGCACCGTGCAGAATTAAGCGGCTTCTACTATCTCGGTGTCACCGCCGCCAGTGTATTCGCCATCTACCAGCAATACCTGATCAAGGATCGAAAACGCGAGCTTTGCTTTAAAGCCTTTTTAAACAATAACTGGTTCGGGCTGGTGTTATTTGTTGGTGTGTTTCTGGATTATCAGTTTGCGGCTGTTACTTAACGGCTTGAGAAAGTTATAAGCACTGTTTTATTAACCAATAGTTCCAATTGATGTAGTGTCCCGCAACAACACATAAGAGACGTTAAGCGGCTTTTTCAACAATCGAAATTTTCGCCAAAGGAAACGTTCAGGCAGGAGGTAGTTTTATTTACAACGTTGGGGGATTGTTCTAACAGTTTACAGTGATGAATCAAATCGCTCAACGGACTCAAGCAACCGTCGCCCGTGAATTACGCCCGGAATGGTAATATCAGCTTCTTTGATTTCATAAATCAGTCGATAACTATAAATAAAGCATTCCCGTACCAGTGGATCATTCAGTTCGGGTACTTTCCGTCCGGATTCAGGTTGCTCTGGCAACTTATCGCCACGCTCAAAAATGTGCTCAACGACCTGTTGCGCATGGTAGAGCGAACCACGGCTGATGTATTGTGCAATGTTATCTATATCGTCCAGTGACTCCTTTGACCAGATTATGGCTTGAGCCATCGACTTAAATGCTCCCTGGCCTGCTCAGTCGTGAAATGACGACCGTTGCTAATGTCATCACGTCCTTTGCGAATTTTTTCCAATACATATAGATGGTATTGCACGTCTTCAATACTGGCATCATCCGGCAAATGATTGACCAGTTCTTTTACATCATGCATAACAGTAGCCATAAACTTTGATCTCGTTTCGTTATGAAATAAGCATATCACTTATTCACGGATTTTTTAATACCATCTGATAGTCCTGTTTAGACAAAATAAATACACCTCTGAATTCAATGACTTATCTTAATCCTGGTCCAGTCTCTAAATCACTTCCAGTTTTACTACCGGATGCAACACATAGGCGACATTGTGAAATTTTTTTCAGACAATGAAATTGGGTTGAGAACGGAAACAATCGGGGACAGACCACGATTATTGATATTGAGACCTAATTTGAAGGTCTGCTTCGGCCGATTTTTAGTCTTCGGTGTAATTCCCCCAATGTCCGTTACGTGGTGAACTAGGGTGTTAAAAAAACTAGAGCGTCACAAGAACCAGGTTATTACGTGCTATTCACACATTTTTCAAATAAAACATTTAACTATTTCTTCACCGGCGCACGCGCAATACTCAGCACGCCGACACGTTCGACATTATGTTTTTTCAGCAACTTCGCCAGCTCGTTGACCGTAGCACCGGTGGTCATGACATCATCAATAATCAGCACGTGTTTATAATGCAACTCACCGACCACGGCAAACGCACCGCAGATATTTTTCTGTCGCTGTTTTGCACTCAGACCGGTCTGTGCAACGGTGCTTCGCTGGCGCTCGATAGCGGTATGCTCAATCGGTATCGCCAGTTTTTTTGCCAGCACACGGGCGATTTCTATCGACTGGTTAAAACCACGCTGGCGCATACGTGATTTGTGCAGCGCTACCGGCAGCAGACAATCCGGACGCTCGCCCGTAGTCGAAAAATGCTGCCACAGCATTTCGCCGATACTTCGTGAAAAACGAATTTTTTCAGAAAATTTCAGCTGATGCACCAGAGTGATGATTTCATTCTCGTAGCGAAACGGGCTGTAAGCGTAATCAAACGCTGGCCGCTTTTTGATACAGCGCCCGCACAACACAGCGTGGTTAATATCCTCCGCCAACGGCAGGGCGCAGCGTACGCAACAGGTTTGATTGTGCGGCAATGCGTCATAACAGGCCGGGCAAACATCAAGCTCACGCCCTGTTGTCTGCTGGCAGAAAATACATCGTGACGGAAAAAGCCCTGATAACAGGGTTTTTAATATCGTGGGCGGCGCAAGTTCCATTTTGGCTACTCATCCGTGTAGTGTAAAATAGCCTTAATTATAAGCCAGAAGCACTCATCATGTCAGAAACAAGCAAGCCTGCATTACGCCACGACTGGTCAAAACAGGAAATTTCCGCCCTGTTCGAACTGCCTTTTAACGACCTGTTATTTCAGGCACAAAGTATTCACCGGCAAAATTTCGACCCCAATCAGGTGCAGGTCAGCACCCTGCTCAGCATCAAAACCGGTGCCTGTCCGGAAGATTGCGGCTACTGTTCGCAAAGTTCGAAGAACGATGCCGAAGTCGAACGCGAGCGTTTGTTGCCGCTGGACGAGGTCATCGAAAAAGCACAGCAGGCGAAAAACAACGGTGCCCACCGCTTCTGCATGGGCGCAGCCTGGCGCAACCCGACCGATAAAAACCTGGATAAAGTGATCGACATGATCACTGCTGTAAAAAACATCGGCATGGAAACCTGTGTCACACTGGGCATGCTCACCGAAAAACAAAGCCAGCGCTTAAAACAGGCCGGGCTGGATTATTACAATCACAACCTCGATACCTCGCCCGAACACTACGGCGACATCATCACCACCCGCACCTATCAGGATCGCCTGGACACGCTGGCGCACGTGCGCGCCGCCAACATCAACGTCTGCAGCGGCGGCATTCTGGGCATGGGTGAAAAGCGCGAGGATCGCGTTTCACTTCTGCAGCAACTTGCCAATCTGCCACAACACCCGGACAGCGTGCCGATCAACATGCTGGTACAGGTCGAAGGTACACCACTGCACGGCGTTGATGAAATCGAAGCGCTGGAATTTGTCCGTACTGTCGCGGCGGCGCGTATCATCATGCCGGCATCGGTGGTGCGGCTGTCTGCCGGCCGTACTGAAATGTCGGATGAAACCCAGGCGCTGTGTTTTCTTGCCGGTGCTAATTCCATCTTCTATGGCGACCGTTTATTAACCACAGATAACCCGGACGAAAGCCATGACCAGCAACTGTTCGCCAAACTGGGCCTGAACACCAAACAGGTTTTTGAAACCAAAGGCAAACAATCGGCCTGCGCCTGCGGATAAGCCCCGCTTTTTTACAGTACTGCCTCTCTTGAAAAACCTGCGCCCGGCACTGGAAGAAAAAAAACGACAGCATCGTTATCGCAAGCGCCGCATCATCAACAGCCCGCAACAGGCAGAGATAATTTTTGAAAACAAAAATGTTATCAGTTTTTGCAGCAACGATTATCTCGGCTTTGCCAACCACCCGCAGCTAAAACAAACCACCTGTGATGCCATAAAAAAATACGGTGTCGGCAGCGGCTCTGCTCACCTGGTCAACGGCCACACCATGGCACACCATCAGCTCGAACAGGAACTGGCTGAATTCACCGGTTATCCACGCGCCATTTTGTTTTCCACCGGCTACATGGCAAACCTTGGCCTGTGCCAGGCACTGCTCGATAAAAATGATTTTGTTTTTGAAGACCGTTTAAACCACGCTTCACTGATCGACGGCGGCCTGATCAGTGGCGCGCGTTTTCAGCGTTACCTGCATAATAATGTAGACAGCCTGCAACAAAAAATCAGCAAAGTAGAAAAACCCACCGCTGAAAAACTAATTTTGACCGATGGCGTTTTCAGCATGGACGGTGACATCGCCAACCTGCCCGCATTAGCCACACTGTGCAAAACCAGCGACAGCTGGTTGATGGTGGACGATGCCCACGGTTTTGGCACACTGGGTGAAACCGGCAAAGGCTGCCTGCAGCATTTCTCATTAAGCAACAACGATGTACCCATCTACATGGCGACCCTGGGCAAAGCCATGGGCACGGCAGGCGCTTTCATCGCGGGCAGCGACGCACTGATTGAAACCATCATCCAGCAGGCGCGTACCTACATTTACACCACCGCCATGCCTGCGGCAATCGCCGAGGCCACGCGCTGCAGTTTGAAACTTCTACAGAACGAGCCTGAGCATCTGCAAAAGTTAAAGCGCAATATCACTTATTTCAGAAACTGTTGCGAACAGACGGGACTGAATATCGAAAACTCGCAAACAGCCATTCAACCATTGATCATCGGCGATGAAAAACAGGCCGTCCGCATCAGCCAGCAATTATTTGATGCCGGTTTCCTGGTCACCGCCATCCGCCCGCCGACGGTGCCGAAAGGCACTTCACGTTTAAGAATAACATTGTCAGCCAGGCATAGCCGCGCACATATCGATGCATTAACGGCGGCACTGCCAGCGCTGCTCAAGCCTGCCTAGCGCCTGTACAGGCCGGTAAAAACCCACCATGATTTACTTACCGATGATATAGCGCTCATCATCAAACGTCATAACCCAGTCTGGTTTATAGACAACAAAAATACTGACCAGCATGCCGGTAACAAACATTTCCGGAAACATGAACAGCGGTGTGTACAACAATGACTCTTCGATTAACTTAGCGTCCGGATAAGCGCCCACCAGACTCAATAATACAATGGACGTTAAACGACTGGCCGCAACAGCAATCCCCGCGCCAAAAAACGCCGCCACAAAGATATAGATAAAAAAATTATCCGGCAGATATTTTTGCGACAGCTTCAGCACCATGTAGCTTGTAAACACAGGGATGACAATACTCAGCATACCGTTCACCCCCATGCCGATCAATTCACTGTGTTGCAACAATACCGAGGCCAGCATGATTGTTGTCAGACCAATAACCGCCAGCGGCCAGCCGAACATCAGGGTGAACAGTGTTGCACCCAGGTGATGAAAACCCAGCCCCGGCGAGATACCGGCCTTGATCCCCCACAGCAACAGCAGCATCACCATAGCACCGAAATAAACGTGCTGCCCCGGCCGGTTATTCAGCAACTGCCTGAATTCCACTTTCATCGCTGCAAAAATCAATAGACACGCGAACAGAATATTCATGCCCCACAGCACAAAGTCCGGCATCAATTGCGCCGGAATGTGCAAACCAATTAACCAGTTCGTATCTATCGTCATTTCATCGACCACCTATAAGCCTGAGGTGTCCTGGCAAATAAAAAAGCCGACCCAAAAGAGCCGGCTTTTTTCAAGAACTCAAAACAGGCTTACTTGGCTGCTTCGCGTTCCTTCACTTCTTTAATCACTTCTTCAGAAACGTTCTTCGGTGCGGCTACATAATGCAGGAACTCCATAGAGAACTGACCACGTCCGGATGTCATGGTACGCAGTGTACCAATGTAACCAAACATCTCGCTCAGCGGGCACTCAGCTTTAATGCGAACGCCTGTTGGACCGGCTTCCTGTGATTTGATCATGCCGCGACGACGGTTCAGGTCACCGATGACATCACCCACATGATCTTCCGGTGTGAACACGTCAACCTTCATGATCGGCTCCATCAACTGAGGACCGGCTTTCGGCATAGACTGACGATAAGCGGCTTTCGCTGCCAGTTCGAAAGCAACAGCCGATGAATCCACCGCGTGGAACTGACCGTCAACCAGTGTTACCTTAAAGTCCAGACACGGGAAGCCGGCAAGCACACCGTGCTCTGACATTTTCTCGAAGCCTTTTTCAATCGCAGGCCAGAACTCACGTGGCACGTTACCACCGGTAACCGTTGACTCAAACTCGTAACCACTGCCCGGCTCGCCCGGCTCGATGATGTAATCGATTTTACCGAACTGGCCTGAACCACCAGACTGTTTCTTGTGCGTGTAGGAATCTTCAACACGTTTGGTAATGGTTTCGCGATAAGCCACCTGTGGTTTACCGATGGTCGCTTCGATACCGTGAGTACGTTTCAGGATGTCGACCTTGATGTCGAGGTGTAACTCACCCATGCCTTTCAGAATGGTCTCGCCAGAATCTTCGTCGGTTTCAACGCGGAACGATGGATCTTCTTTGATCATCTTGCCCAGCGCGATGCCCAGCTTCTCAGACGCACCTTTGTCGTTTGGTGAAATCGAAATCGAAATAACCGGATCAGGGAACACCATTGGTTCCAGTGTCGCAGGATTTTTCGGATCACACAGGGTGTGACCGGTCTGCACGTTCTTCATGCCGACCACAGCGATAATATCACCCGCCTGTGCGCCGTCTAACTCGATGCGCTCGTCGGCGTGCATCTCAACCATACGGCCGATACGTTCGGTTTTGCCGGTGAAGGTGTTAAGCACGGTCATGCCCTTGTCCATGCGACCGGAATAAATACGCACGAAAGTCAGTGCGCCGAAACGGTCATCCATAATTTTGAACGCCAGTGCGCGCAAAGGTCTGTCCGGATCAACGATAGCGTATTCGCCAGTCTCGTTACCTTCCAGATCCACTTCAGGCTGTGGCTTGACTTCGGTTGGATCAGGCAGGTAATCGACCGCCGCATCCAGCACCAGCTGCACACCTTTGTCCTTAAACGCAGAACCACAGTAAGTCGGGAAGAAGTCCATGGTCAGCGTGCCCTTACGGATGCAGGCCTTGACCTCTTCCGGTGTCGGCTCTACGCCTTCCAGGTAACGCTCCATAACATCATCATCCTGCTCAACCGCAGTCTCAATCAGTTTTTCACGCCATTCTTCGATCTGGTCAGCCATCTCAGCAGGTGGCTCTTCGATACGGTAAGCCGTGGTGTCTGCGTCGTTGTCCCAGATCCAGGCTTTGCGAGTCAGCAGGTCAACACAACCTTTGAAATCGTCTTCGATGCCGATTGGCAGTACCATAACCAGCGGGTTCGCACCCAGCACGTCTTCCACCTGTTTTACCACGCGGTAGAAGTCCGCACCGATACGGTCCAGCTTGTTGATAAAGATGACACGTGAAACTTCTGATTCGTTAGCATAACGCCAGTTAGTTTCAGATTGTGGCTCAACACCACCCGAACCACAGAATACGCCGATGCCGCCGTCCAGCACTTTCAGCGAACGATACACTTCGATGGTGAAGTCAACGTGTCCCGGTGTGTCAATAATGTTCAGACGGTGGCCGTTCCACTCACAGCTGGTGGCCGCAGACTGAATGGTAATACCGCGTTCCTGTTCCTGCTCCATGAAGTCAGTGGTTGCTTCACCATCATGTACTTCACCGGTTTTATGAATTTTACCAGTCAGTTTCAGGATACGTTCAGTGGTTGTCGTTTTACCGGCATCCACGTGGGCGAAAATTCCGATATTTCTGTATTTACTTAGGTCTACGTCTGCCATGGCTCTACTACTCGTAATGTATGCATTAAATTAAAATTGTTAAAATCGCAATCCTGATAAAGCAAGCACTACAAAACAGCTTTCAGACGACCGGCTTTCGATGACACCAATCAGGATTAATTTAGCCGGCGAATTATACAGCAAAGTTTGATAAAAATGTGTACTTTCAACAGCCGAAATCAGTGAATTATTGCAATTCGTGCCGAACCGGCATTTGCCCGAAACCAGATGCGACAGATATTTCTATAAAAAACCGAACCCTTTCCCGGTTTATCCGTCCTAAAGCTGCCGGACTGACCGCCCAATGCAGTTCCAGCGCAGGCTCAACAGGCTTTTAGCCAGACATGCAGCCAAACGCTCTGATTGGCAATTGCGCTACACAGGCAAATAACGCAAGATACAACGGGTACACATACTGTTTTCGCTAAAGGTTTATCAATGAAGTTTTTAAAAGCACTGTTCCTTCTTCTCCTGTCACTGACATTCAGCAGCGCCGCAACAGCCGGCAGCAACCTGCTCGACAGTATTCAAAAAGCCGGCGAAATACGCGTGGGTGTCTCCATCATGCCACCCTGGGTAATGCTGAACAAAAAAGGCGAGCTAATCGGTTTTGAGATTGATATTGCCAGACAACTGGCAAAAGACATCGGCGTAAAAGCCGTATTCAGGCAATACCAGTGGAAACAGATGATCCCGGCGCTGCAAAAAGGCGAAATAGACATCATCGCTTCCGGGCTTTCCATTACACCACAGCGCGCTTTGAAGATAAATTATTCCATGCCTTATTCCAGCTCCGGTTACAGCCTGGTTACCAACCTGAAGCTAACCCGGGACTTCAACAGCATCAAAGATCTGAACAACGAAAAAGTCTATATCACGGCAGTAAAAGGCACAGTATCGGCCAGCCTTGCGCGCAAGGTTTTCCCCAAAGCCAGGCTCGATATCCGCAAAACCGAACGTGATGCCAGCTCAGCCGTTATCAATGGCGTAGTGCACGCCTTTGTCGCGCCCTCACCGATTCCTGAATTTATTTCACTAAAACATTCCGACGCGGTTGACCTGCCATTAAAAAACCCGCTGCTGACAACCAAAGAAGCTTTTGCTGTCAACAAAGGCGACCAGGACATGCTGAACTTTCTTAACGCCTGGATCATCGCGCATGAAGCTGATGAGTGGATCAAAAGCGTGCATGAATACTGGTTCAATAGCCTGAAATGGCAACGCCAGGTAGCAGACGTACACTAATGTCCAACCGCTTGCAGAAAAAAGCTTCTCACCTGTTGCCCACAACGCAACGCAGCAACGGCTTTGCCCTGCTGCTGTTTTTTGTCAGCACCACCGTCTATGCTGCGGCCAATGGCATCATCCAGTTACCCGAAACTTATCGCACACCGCTGTCTGACATGATTCACGAGGGCAACAAAGACTGGCGCGCCGAGCCAGAGCAGGATAACCCCTGGCGCGAAAACAGCGAAGAGCTGATCATCAAACCTCGAATTAAAGTCGAGCTTTTCCCCAGCTACAAACCCGACAGCACCGGCAACCCGGTTTCCAACAGCCTGTTTCAGAATGAAGACGAGATAGAAAAACCGGTGACCAATATTTTTCAATACACCTGGTAAATTTATCCCTTTTAATTTTATGAAGTTATTTTCAAGCCTGAGCTTATTGCTATTGAGTTTCGCCGCCTGTGCCGAAACCATCGAATCAACCGAGTACAAATATTACGAGATCTCGCCACGCACACCCTACGAGATCAAACCCGAGTTGATGCGACACTCACCGATACGCGCCGGCAGCGGTTCCTTTAATGGCCGCACCAACTGGTACATCAACTGGAACTTTCGCAGTGCACCCGGCCCTTATGGCTGCCAGATCACCGACACCCGGACCAGTGTCCATGTGGAGCATATCCTGCCGATTTTGAGCAAACACGTCACCGACCAGCAAACCATCGAGGTTTTTAATAAATTTAACAGGGCGCTGACCCAGCATGAAATAAATCATGGCAATAATGGTTTGCTGGCAGCCAGGGAGATGGACAAAGCTTTCAGCGAAATCCCGCCGCAGCCAAACTGCCGCATGCTGGCACGCATAGTCAACAGCATCGGAAATTCAGTGGTGCAGAAATATGCGCAGAAAGACAATGAATATGATCGCCTGACAAACAATGGCGAAAGCGAAGGCGCGGTTATTTATTGAAGGGAACGTTTGCAGTTTGCAGTCATCAGTTGGCAGCAGAAACCAAAAGCATCGCTTATGCGACAACTCACATAATATCTCAGCTTTCTGCTTTTAACTGATAACTGCCGACTGCAAACTGCCAGCTTCTCTTAATACTTGCCAGCCAACAGCAACAAAAAAACCTATTTCTTCTTACCGCGACCCGCACTCTTACGCTCACTTTCTTTCAGCAGCTTTTTACGGATGCGGATGTTTTCCGGCGTGACTTCCACCAGCTCATCATCATCAATAAATTCCAGCGCCTGCTCCAGCGTATATTTGATGTGCGGCGACAGGGTCAGCGCATCATCGGTGCCCGAAGCACGCACGTTGGTCAGTGGCTTGGGCTTGATCGGGTTGACCACCAGGTCGTTATCACGTGAGTGAATGCCGACGATCTGGCCTTCATAAACTTCATCATTATTACCCACCAGCAACTTGCCGCGTTCCTGCAACGGACACAGCGAATACGCCACCGCCTTGCCGCGCGCATTGGAAATCAGCACACCGTTCTGGCGCTGGCCAATGCCGTCCGACACGATTGGACCGTAATGGTCGAACACGCTGTACAACAGGCCGGTGCCGCGCGTCATAGAAAGATATTCTGTTCGAAAGCCGATCAGGCCACGTGCAGGAATAATAAAGTCGAGTCGCACACGGCCCTTGCCATCCTGCACCATGTCTTTCAACTCGGCCTTACGCAGACCCAGCGCTTCCATTACCGCACCCTGGTGCTCGATTTCGATGTCAGCGGTCAGCTCTTCATATGGCTCCAGCTTGACACCGTTTTCTTCATGAATAATTACTTCCGGGCGACCCACGGCCAGCTCGAAGTTTTCCCGGCGCATGGTTTCAATCAATACCGAAAGGTGTAATTCACCACGGCCAGATACTTTGTATTTATCGCCTTCGACCTGCTCCACACGCAGTGCCACATTGTGTTTCAACTCCTGTTGCAAACGGTCCCAGATATTACGGCTGGTAACATACTTGCCTTCCTGACCGGAAAACGGTGAAGAGTTCGCCTGGAACATCATGCTGATAGTCGGCTCATCGACGGTCATCGGCGGCAGCGCCTCCACCACGTTGGGATCACAGATAGTGTCGGAGATCGACAGCGGATCGATGCCGGTAATCGCAACGATGTCGCCGGCCTGCGCTTCTTCAGCTTCAACACGCTCAAGGCCGTGAAAACCCAGCACCTGGCCGATACGACCGCCGCGCTCCTTGCCATCATCACTGATGATTTTCACTGCCATGTTGGTTTTAACAACGCCGCGGCGAATACGGCCGATGCCGATGATGCCAACATAGCTGTTGTAATCAAGTGTAGAAATCTGTAGCTGGAACGGGCCGTCAGGATCAACATCCGGCTCAGGCACGTGCTCGATGATGGCATTAAACAACGGTGTCATATCACCACTGGTAATATCCGATTCTTCGCTGGCAAAACCGTTGATGGCCGAAGCGTAGATAACCGGGAAGTCCAGCTGCTCATCGGTCGCACCCAGCTTGTCGAACAGGTCGAAAGTTAAATCCAGTGCGCGATTCGGGTTGGCACCTTCACGGTCGATCTTGTTGATGACCACAATCGGTTTGAAACCCATGGCAAATGCTTTCTGGGTAACAAAACGGGTCTGTGGCATCGGGCCGTCGACCGCGTCGACCAGCAGCAGCACCGAATCAACCATAGAGAGTACACGTTCCACTTCACCACCGAAGTCGGCGTGCCCCGGTGTGTCAACGATATTGATGTGATAATCATTCCACTCAATCGCTGTGTTTTTCGAAGTAATAGTAATACCGCGTTCTTTTTCCTGATCATTGGAATCCATGATGCGTTCACCCGGTGCTTTGCGCTCATCCAGGGTGCCAGACTGCTCCAGCAATTTGTCTACCAGCGTTGTTTTGCCATGGTCGACATGGGCGATGATCGCAATGTTACGGATTTTTGTACTCACGGTAATTCTCTTTAAAATGGGAAAAAGGGGCGCATTATAGGCGTTTCTGAGGAAAGAAACTGTATTATTTTCGGACTATCCATAGATTTCTCATGCCGAAAGCATGAAAAACAGTTTTTTTACCACAGAGGCACAGAGGACACAGAGAAAAACTTTTTTACGGTTAACCGCGCCTGCGATGCGATAAACCATTGAAATCACTGTGTCCTCCGTGGCTCTGTGGTGAGATCTTTTTTATCTTTATAAACCAATCCAGTGACTGACCGCTTTACGCGCTTCGGCATTGGCCGGGCGAGCGATCAGGCCGGTGCGGCTGATGGCAATACGGTATTTTGCACCATCAGTCATCGGCAGAAAAACCGCGCTGCCGTAGGCGGCATCGACCCAGTGCAGCCAGTCCTGATGTTTATGCGCGAACTGCCAGAGGTCGAATTTATCAGCACCAATCATCGGCTGCTTTTGCAGCAGCGAATAAACACTGCGTGGCCGCGCCCGCTCATCTTTAATATCAAGATAGCGCCCGGCGATGCGGTGCAGCCGGTAATTTGCATCCAGCCCGAACAGCGTTGCCAGCCCCTGCCAGGTCAGCACCTGCGCATCCAGCTGCCATTCATCACCGTTCAGTTCGACGCTTTGCTGAAAATCAGAATCCAGCGCCCGAATGTCGGCACGGTAGCGCTGCACATCAAGTTCTTCAAAAGTGATTTCGGCGATTGCCTGCTCATAAACCAGGCGCTGGTAGGTGTATAAATTTGAGGCCAGCAGAAATGCCGAGGATGCCAGCAGCAGAAAAAACAGGCCGGAAATTTCCAGCCCGGCGGCACGGAAAAAGCGGCGCTGAATCAGTCGCTTGATACCAGTGGCCGCAAACGCCAGGCCAACAATGGCGATAAGCGCGCTGATAAAGGTAAGGTATTGCATGACAGAAAATGCGACGACAGCAAACGTCTAACGAACAGATTTCAGATCAGTGTTTTATCCGTGCGCGCGCCTGTTGCGCCCTTTCGGTGTAACCCGCCTCATCACAGATGCGCGCCAGTTCTTCCAGTGCGCGAATATTATCTTCGTCCACTTCCAGCGCCTGCTCACAGTAATAACAGGCTTTGTCAGGATCACCCTGTTTCTGCGCGACGCGGGCAAGACCGAGCACGGCGTACAGATCGTGATCAACCCGCAGGCTGGCATTATAGTGCTGAATGGCTTCGTCCAGACGACCCAGCGACACCAGCGCATCGCCGACACGTGTCCACAGTGATTGATTATCCGGTTCCTGATCAAGGATTTTTCCCCACCAGTAAACCGCGCGCTCCATGTTCAGCTGACCACGGAAGCAGTCACCCATGCCGAACAGGGCAAAATTATTTTTCGGATCGAGTTCCAGCGCATTTTCATAATGTCCCATGGCACGATCAAATTCTTTTCGGCGACGGTAGATATTGCCGATCATGGTCATCAGCACAACATTGTGCGAAGTATTTTTTGCCAGCAGTTTTTCAAAACAGTCCAGTGCTTTTTCGTCGTTATGCTGCGCGTAATAAACATTGCCCAGGCCAAGCAGCGCAAATGGATCGTATGGTTTGATGGCCAGCGATTGCTCGTAAAAATCAATCGCGTTCTCGCTATCATCCAGCTTGTGATACGCATCAGCAATGCGCACCATGACGTGGCTGTCTTTCTCGTTGATCTCCAGATAACGCAGCCAGTAAGGAATGGCGGCCAGCGGTTGTTTCATGCCGCGACGCGCATCACCTGCGCCACGCAGCGCAAAAATATTATTGGGGTCTTTTTTTAATACCGCGTCATATTGCGCGCCGGATTCTTCAAAACGATTAAGCTTGCGATAAACATCACCGAGACCGGAGAGCACATAAGGATTTTCCGCATCCAGCTCTTTGGCTTCTAAATATGCTTTTTCAGCTTCTTGCAGCTGGCCGCTTCGAAACAGACGACTACCCTTCTTGGATAATTCGATAACAGCTTTTTTTGATATTCCTGACATATTTATATGTTTTCGTTTTTTAGGCAGTTTAAAGAGCGAATTTTACAATGATCGTTCACTTATTAGTAGGCTATTTTTACCGGGACTATATCCCGTTAATCAGAAGCCACTAATTTCATAGCTTATACCATCTACAGATCGCCCCGTGGCACCACGTTGCGAACTAAAATACAGACGTTTACCATCGGGACTGAATGCCAGCCCCGCTACTTCAGAATAGTTATGCCCCGCTATTTGCAATAACGGGTACAACGCACCCTGCGCATCAATGACAACCACCTGCATGTCACCACCATCTTCAGCAACGTAGATGTCTCCTGACGACGAGACTGTCACATTATCTACGCCAGTTAATATTGGCGTTAATGAATCAGCCGCATCATAAACAACGTCAAGTAGCTGACTTCGAGTATCATATCGACACACACGATTATTTCCTTTAGTGGTGAAAATAATTTTTCCGTCAAACCAGGTGATACCTTCACCACCATCAAAGGTCAGAGCAGAAGCCTGTTGATAGCGCGTCGGTTGCATTTCAGCCTGCACATCAGACAACGGCAGCCAGCCCAGAATGCCTCGTGCACCCGCCTCAAAGGTTTGCTGCATGGTGGCAACTTCCAGTATGCCAGCGGAAAGATCCGGGTAACCCTGCGCAGTCAAGCGCTCGGCAGTAAACCGGTACAGGCAGCCATCTCTTTTATCTTCCGTCAGATACAGCTGTTTGTTGACTTCATCAACCGCGACCGCTTCGTGATTAAAAACGCCCAGCGCAGGGCGAACCACTGCCGGCGTTTTGCCATCAGGATAACATTCCCAGACACGCCCATGATTATATTCCTCACAGGAAAGCCAGCTACCCCAGGGCGTAGCACCACCGGCGCAGTTGTCACGAGTATGCTGCAGAATCGGATAGGCATCGATAATTTCACCGCGTGCATCAAACACAATCGCACCCACACCACCGGTTGAACGCATCTCGCTGTTCGACACGTATATCCAGCCACCATCTTTTGTAGCAAAGCAGGCACCACCATCAGGTGCAGCGTGCCATTTATAATCCCGCCCCGTGATTACCGGCTGCGATGAACGCGCAACAATACGCGAACGCAGACCGCGAGGCAGGCGCACACCGTTTTCATCTGCCGCCTGCAGCATCTGACCATGAGGAAGACGAGCCGCAGCAATCAATGCATTAGACCAGACCGCGCCGGCACCGCACACACTCAAGCCAAGCATACCCTGCTTTAAAAGCCGTCTCTTTAGCAAATCAACCATATCAAAAATTCACCCTATTATATTATGTACAATCTACATGGCTCGCGTAAAATGCAGCACAATGTCACATATTAAAACAAAACGCGCCTACCTTGTTGATAGCAGCATCTACATCTTCCGTGGCTGGCATGTTTATGATGACAGCATCGTCGATAGCGAAGGCAACCCCAGCAATGCGGTTTACGGTTTTACCGAATTCCTGCGTGAACTGCTGGAACTGGAACAACCCGAATATATCGCCTGCGCCTTTGATGCCAAGCAGACCAACTCCTACCGCCGTGAAATTTTTCCCGAATACAAGGCCAACCGGCCACCGGCACCGGTCGAGCTAAAAAGCCAGTTCAAACACTGCCGTGATTTTTGCCGCGCTGCCGGCATCGCTGATTTTTCCAGCAACCGTTTTGAAGGCGATGACATCATCGGCACGCTGGCTACACAGCTACGCGAAGACGGTTTTAACATCACCATCCTCAGCGCCGATAAAGACCTGGCGCAACTGCTACGCCCCGGCGACATCTGGTGGGATTACGCACGAAATAAAATCCTGCATTACAAAGACGTGGAAAAAAGTTTTGGCGTAAAACCCGAACTGATCGCCGACCTGCTGGCACTGGCCGGCGACAAGGTCGACAACATTCCCGGCATTCCAGGCATTGGTTACAAGATGGCATCCAACCTGCTGAAAAAATATCCCGGCGTTGAACACATCATGGAAAACATCGACAAGATTTCCGAGATGAAATTTCGCGGCTCAAAACGCATCCAGATGCTGGTCGATGAACACCAGCACATTCTACCGATGACCAAGCAACTCACCACCATCGTTACCGATGCCGAATTTAAAGGCCCGAAAAAAGATCTGCGCTGGCGCGGTATTAACGAGGACGCAATGATCACCATGTTCAACCGCCTCGACGCAGCAAGAGGACGGCGCGAGCGCTGGTATAATTTACAGCCTGTCTGATGGCATTATTGCTTTCATCAGCTTACTGCCAGGAGGAGAAGTTGGCAGTCATCAGTTTGCAGCAAAAGCAAAACATCGTTTTTTTTGCGCGGCAGGCTACGACTTTTAAGCGCTTTTGTTTTTAACTGACGACTGCTAACTGCCTACTGCCAACTTTCTTATGATTATATTATTCAACAAACCTTTTGATGTACTCTGCCAGTTCACCGACGAACAGGGCCGCAAAACCCTGGCTGATTTCATCACACAGAAAAATGTCTACGCTGCCGGTCGACTGGATCGCGACAGTGAAGGCCTGTTACTGCTCACCGATGACGGCAAACTGCAAAGCAGAATTACCGAACCCAAAAACAAAATGAAAAAAACCTACTGGGCGCAGGTCGAAGGCGAAATAACAGATAAGGCTATCGCACAACTAGAAAAAGGCGTGAAACTCAAAGACGGCCTGACACGACCGGCAAAAGCAAAAATCATTCACCCGCCAAAAAACCTCTGGCCACGCAAGCCGCCCATCCGCGAACGAAAAAACATCCCGACTTCCTGGGTTGAGCTAAGCATTACCGAAGGCCGTAATCGCCAGGTAAGACGCATGACCGCCGCCACCGGCTTTCCAACACTTAGACTTATCCGCTACAGCATCGGTAACTGGTCAGTTGACAACATTAATAACGGCGATTACATCATTACAGAAAACTGAAAATATCAGCCTTAATCACCGGGCTTTTCCCGCACACCAACTCGCATCAAACATGAAAACAAAAACCACAGCAGAATATTTGATATAGTTATTTTAATTCAGCACCAGAACTTCAACGAGGTTTAGTCAGTGACTCACTCAAGGATCGACCTTCACGCCAGACATTTACACATCATTCCAGCACTCCTGTTATCAGTCTTCCTCATCACTTCCATTTCAGGCTGCACCGAAATCCCAACCTCCCCTCTGTCGAGACCTCTTGGCATCGGCACAATTCAGGATGTTGCAAAAAATGATCAAGACGTTTTTTTCTTCGAAGATTTTGAAGATGACAGTTATGAAAAAAATTTCAGCCGCGGCTCACACGCCGACAATAGACAACTGGTTAGCGGCGATGTTGTATTTAACGGCAAAAAGTCACTTCGCATCTCGGTCAACAGAAATTCCAACTACGGCACCAGCTTAAGCTATCGTTTTTCCGATGTCGGCATGAAAGAACCGACTGAACTTTATGCACGCTACTACCTGCGTTTCGATGAATCATGGAACACCAGCAGAGGAAGCGGAAAATTACCCGGATCAGCCGGAAGATATGATCGTGGCGGCTGGGGCGGAAGAGCCTCCAACGGCATAAACGGCTGGTCAGCACGAATGGAGTTCGGGCGATCATGGATGGGACCTGAACTCATTGATTTAAGTTATTACACTTATCACGCTTACATGCCAGGAAAATATGGCGACAACATGCCCTGGGATAAAGACAATCGCGGCACACTGAAAAAGAACCGATGGTACTGCGTGGAAACCTATGTAAAGCTGAACACCCCCGGAGAAACTGACGGCATATTAAGAGGCTGGGTTGACGGCTATCTGGCCATGGAAGAAACTGACATAATGTTCAGATCCACACCTGATCTTAAAATCGAAGAGTTCTGGTTTGATATATATTATGGCGGGCATACCGCGCCCTCCAACATGCATCTTTATATCGACAACCTTGCTTTATCTACCAGACGAATCGGCACAGCAACAGGCTCCGACAACTAAAACAAAAAAACGGCTTTGTTTGTCAGCCACAATTAAAACCTACCATAAAACAAGGGCGAATAATTCGCCCTTGTTTTATGGTATAAAAAATTGCCACTCTAATTAGTCGATCCTGAAATATACATAACCTGCTGATTTTTCATAAGTAATCATCGAAAGATGATAGAATAAACGTCCAGAAAAACCCCTAAAGCAAGAGAAAACTGGACGAATGAGAGGTGCTCAATGAGCAAGCCCAAGAGCCGTAATA
>WFOC01000115.1 GCA_015488295.1 Gammaproteobacteria bacterium | reverse complement strand
GTCGTGAGATAAGTCCGGCTGGGCAGGCACAAAAAAGTGCCCGCCCTGTGGTTTATTTTTTAGGAATGTACAGATCGGTGATGGTGCCTTCTGCCATCTCTGCCGCAAAGTTGAAGGTTTCTGACAAGGTTGGATGCGGATGCACGGTGAGTGCGATGTCCTCGATATCCGCGCCCATTTCCAGTGCCAGCACGGCCTCGGCGATGAGTTCGCCAGCGTTGCTGCCGACCATGCCCGCGCCAAGAATCTTGTGTGTGTTTTTATCGAACAGCACCTTGGTCAAACCTTCGTTGCGACCGATACTCAATGAGCGGCCACTGGCTGCCCACGGGAAAACACCCTTGGTGTATTCCACGCCGTCGGCTTTGGCCTGCTCTTCAGTTAAACCCATCCAGGAAATTTCCGGGTCGGTGTAAGCGACTGAAGGAATGGTTTTTGCGTCGAAGTAGGACTTCATGCCGGCGATCACTTCAGCGGCAGTCTTGGCTTCGTGCGTGGCCTTGTGTGCCAGCATCGGCTGACCGACGATGTCACCGATGGCGAAGATGTGGTTGACGTTGGTGCGCTGTTGTTTATCCACTGAAATAAAGCCGCGTTCATCGACGGCAACGCCGGCTTTGTCAGCGTCGATCAGTTTGCCATTCGGGCTGCGGCCAACGGCGAGCAAGACGCGGTCAAAGGTATCGTTCTCCGGCACGCCTTTGCCTTCGAAAGAAACTTTCAGGCCTTTCTTCAGTGATTCGATGGCGGTGACTTTTGAATTCAGCCAGATATTTTCATAACGTTTTTTCACGCGCTTCATCAGCGGGCGAACCAGGTCCTTGTCGCAGCCGGGAATTAAGCCGGGCGAGAGTTCGACCACAGAAACTCTGGAGCCGAGTGCATCATAAACCGTGGCCATTTCCAGGCCGATGATGCCACCGCCGATGACCAGCAGGCGTTTGGGAATGTCGGCCAGTTCCAGTGCGCCGGTGGAATCCATCAGGCGCTCGTCGTCGTAAGGGAAACCGGGAATCTTGAATACCGAGGAGCCGGCAGCGATGATGGCATTATCAAATGAAATAGTCTGTGTGCCATCCTTGCCTGTCACCTCGATGGTGTTGGGTGAAGTGAATTTACCGTAACCGGTAACTACCTGCACCTTGCGCTGTTTGGCCAGACCGGCAAGACCACCGGTGAGTTGTTTGATTACCTTGTTTTTAAAGCCGGCCAGTTTTTTGATGTCGATTTTCGGCTTGCCGAAATCGATGCCGTGATCAGCCATTTCTGCGGCTTCGTTGATGATCTCGGCAGTGTGCAACAAGGCTTTTGACGGGATGCAGCCAACGTTTAAACAAACGCCGCCGATGCTGTCGTATTTTTCGATGAGGATGACCTGTTTGCCAAGGTCGGCAGCGCGGAACGCTGCAGTGTAACCGCCGGGGCCGGAGCCGAGCACGACGACTTCGGCGTGTTGGTCGCTGTCGCCATCAAAGCTTGCGGCGGTGGGAGCAGCCGCTGGTTCTTCTTTAGCCGCCGGTGCTGCTTCGCTGGCAGGTGCGTCATCTGCGGTACTGTCTGCATCAGACGTGCTGTCGCCGACTTCCAGTTTTAAAATCAGGTCGCCCTTGTTCACTTTATTATCGACGCTGACCAGTACTTCTTTTACCGTGCCGGCAGACGGCGAGGGGATTTCGATAGAAGCCTTGTCCGATTCCAGCGTGATCAGCGGATCTTCTTTGGCGATGATGTCGCCGGGGCTGACCAGTACTTCGATGATGTCTACGTCAGCGAAGTCGCCGATGTCAGGCACTTCTACGTTTACTATTTTGCTCATAGGTTTGCTCGAAATAAAAACATTGAAAAGCTATTCACCACAGAGGCACAAAGGACACAGAGAAAAACCTGCTTTTGTTAAACGCGCCGCAAGCGCGTTTAACAAAATAAAACTCCGTGCTCTCTGTGTCTCTGTGGTGAATAGTTTTTGGTTTTAGATTTTTTATAGTAATAATCTTCTTGTGTCAGATAATACTTTACTTAAATAAGAGGTAAAGCGCGCGCCATCGGCACCATCGATAACACGGTGGTCGTACGACAATGACAGCGGCAGCATCAGGCGAGGAACAAATTCTTCACCATTGTAAACCGGCTTCATGCTGGAACGCGAAACACCCAGGATGGCGACTTCGGGCGCGTTAACAATCGGCGTAAACGCCGTGCCGCCAATGCCGCCGAGGCTGGAAATGGTGATGCAGCCGCCGGACATGTCGGACGGTGACAGTTTTTTATCGCGCGCACGTTTGCTGGTTTCGACCAGTTCGACCGCCAGTTCGATCAGCGTCTTTCTGTCGCAGTCACGAATCACGGGAACCACCAGGCCATCGGCGGTATCCATGGCGACACCGATATTGATGTAATGTTTCAGCACCAGGTTTTCGCCGGTGTGATCCAGCGATGAATTAAAACGCGGGAATTCTTTCAGCGCCGACACCAGGGCTTTCATCAGGAATACCAGCACGGTGATGCGGATGCCTTCCTTTTCATTTTCCTTATTTAATTGTTTGCGGAATTTTTCCAGCTCGGTGATATCGGCTTCGTCAAACTGGGTGACGTGTGGCACGGTAACCCAGTTGCGGTGCAGGAATTTTCCGGTGAGTTTGTTAATGCGGGTTAGCGGCTGGATGTTGATGTTGCCAAACTGGCTGTAATCGATTTCCGGCATGGGCTCGACACCCAGACCACCGCCCTGATCGCCTTTGGCCAGCGCCTGTTTTACCCAGGCTTTGACATCTTCTTTCAGGATGCGGCCTTTGGCACCGCTGCCGCTCATCTGTGACAGGTCAGCGCCCAGCTCGCGGGCAAATTTTCTTACCGACGGGCTGGCGTGTGCCTTGCTGAAAGCTTCTTCGTTGATGGCGATGGAGGCGGTCGGTGATGGTCGTGGTGCGGCGGGCTGTTTAGCGGGCGCTGGTGCGATGGCGGGTTCGGCTTTGGCCGGCTCCGCTGCTTCGACTGCTGCCGGCTCGGCGGCTGATTCAGCGGCTGCTTCAGCCGGGGCGGCATCGGAGGTTTCGATGGTGATCAGCAGATCGCCTTCGGAGACCTTGTCGCCAAGGTTGATTTTTACTTCTTTCACGGTGCCGGCAAATGGCGAGGGAATTTCCATTGCGGCCTTGTCGGATTCCAGCGATGCAATCGGGTCTTCGACATTAATCGTGTCGCCCGGTGCAACCAGTATTTCGATGACTTCGACACCATCAAAATCGCCGATGTCGGGAACAGGGATGTTTTTAATTTCTGCCATGGTTTATCTCTGTGGCTTAAGCCGTTATCGGGTTGGGTTTGCTGGTGTCGATGCCGTATTTCTTGATGGCTTCGCTCACTTTGGACGCAGGAATGGTGCCTTCGTCGGCCAGTGTTTTTAAGGTGGCGACGACCACGTAGTGGCTGTTGACTTCGAAATGACGGCGCAGGTTTTTGCGTGTATCAGAACGACCAAAACCGTCAGTGCCAAGCACGGTGTAAGTGGTCGGCACATACTGGCGCACCTGGTTGGAAACCGTGCGGATGTAATCCGATGAAGATATGACCGGGCCTTTTGCATCTTTCAGTTGTTGCGTGATGTATGGCACGCGGGCTTTTTTGGTCGGGTTCAGCATGTTCCAGCGTTCGCAATCGACCGCTTCGCGCGCCAGCTCATTGTAGCTGGTGATGCTCCACACGTCAGCGCTGACTTTCCAGTCTTTCTTCAGCAGCTCGGCCGCGTCGATGACTTCGCGCAGGATGGTACCGCTGCCGAACAGCTGTACTTTGTGTTCACCTTTTTTAGCCTTGTCAGCACTGAACTGGTACATGCCTTTGAGGATGCCTTTTTCAGCACCTTTTGGCATTGCCGGCATGACATAGTTTTCGTTCATCGAGGTGATGTAGTAATACACATTTTCCTGTTCCTGAACCATGCGGCGCATGCCGTCGTGGATGATGACGGTGATCTCGTAAGCAAAGCAGGGGTCGTAAGCCACGCAGTTCGGAATGGTCGAAGCCACGATTAAGCTGTGACCGTCCTGATGCTGCAGGCCTTCACCAGCCAGTGTGGTGCGTCCCGCTGTTGCGCCGATGAGGAAGCCGCGTGCTTGCATGTCGCCAGCGGCCCATGCCAGGTCGCCGATGCGCTGGAAGCCGAACATGGAGTAATAGATATAGAACGGAATCATGTTCACGCCGTGTGAACTGTAGGCGGTAGCAGCGGCAATCCATGACGACATGGCACCGGCTTCGTTGATGCCTTCTTCCAGAATCTGACCGTTCTTGTCTTCCTTGTAGAACATCACCTGTGCTTTATCCTGTGGCTCGTATAACTGACCGACCGAGGAGTAGATACCAAGCTGGCGGAACATGCCTTCCATGCCGAAGGTGCGGGCTTCGTCAGGTACGATGGGTACCACGTTTTTGCCGATTTTCTTGTCGCGGGCCAGCATGGTCAGGATGCGAACGAAAGCCATGGTGGTCGACATTTCGCGTTCGCCGGAGCCTTCCAGCAGCGCTTTAAACGTTGCCAGCGAAGGCACTTCCAGCGGTGCCGCCAGATGTGTGCGCGATGGCAGATAACCGCCAAGTTTTTTGCGCTGGGCGTGCATGTATTGCATTTCCGGGCTGTCTTCGGCCGGTTTGTAGTATTCGGCGTTTTCGATCTGCTCATCGGTCAGCGGAATGTTGAAGCGTTTGGCAAAGGCCTCCAGCGCTTCCATGTTCATCTTCTTCTGCGAGTGGGTGGTGTTCTGGCCTTCACCGGCTTCGCCCATGCCATAACCTTTCACGGTTTTGGTCAGGATTAGTGTTGGCTGGCCCTTGTGTTCGGTGGCCTGTTTGTAAGCCGCGTATACTTTGTGCGGATCATGGCCGCCACGGTTTAAACGCCAGATATCGTCATCCGACATGTGCGCTACCATGGCTTTTAATTCGGGTGAATTGAAAAAGTGCTCGCGCACGAAAGCACCGTCTTTGGCTTTGTAGTTCTGGTAGTCGCCGTCGACGATTTCAGCCATGCGTTTTTGCAGCAGGCCGTCTTTATCTTTGGCCAGCAATGGGTCCCAGTAAGAACCCCAGATGACTTTGATGATGCTCCAGCCCGCGCCACGGAACATGGATTCCAGTTCCTGAATAATCTTGCCGTTACCGCGTACCGGGCCGTCGAGGCGTTGCAGATTGCAGTTGATGACGAAGATCAGGTTGTCCAGTTTTTCACGGCCGCCCAGTGAGATTGCGCCCAGTGATTCGGGTTCGTCCATTTCGCCATCGCCACAGAAAGCCCACACTTTGCGGCCTTCGGTTTTGGCCAGGCCGCGATCTTGCAGATACTTCATGAAGCGTGCCTGGTAGATTGCCATGATGGGGCCAAGTCCCATCGATACGGTCGGGAATTGCCAGAAGTCAGGCATCAGCCACGGGTGCGGGTAAGACGATAAACCGCCGCCATCAACTTCCTGGCGGAATTTGTCCAGCTGTGATTCGTCGAGACGGCCTTCCAGGTAAGCGCGGGCGTAAATGCCCGGTGCTGAATGGCCCTGCATGAAAATCAGGTCGCCGCCGTGATCGGGGGTTGGGGCATGGAAAAAGTGATTGAAACCGACATCATATAGAGTGGCAGCGGAAGCGAAGCTGGCGATGTGGCCGCCAAGCTCAGAGCTTTCCTTGTTAGCGCGAACCACCATCGCCATCGCGTTCCAGCGAATGAATGAGCGGATGCGGTATTCCAGTTCAGGGTCGCCGGGGGTGCGCTGTTCCAGGTGTGTCGGGATGGTGTTGAGATACGCCGTATTATTGGTGAACGGCAGGTTCGCGCCATTGCGACGGGCATCATCAATCAGTTGTTCCAGTAGAAAATGTGCGCGTTCAACGCCTTCGTTTTCTATTACGGCGTTTAAAGCATCCAGCCATTCCTGGGTTTCCAGGGGGTCTATATCATGTAACTCAGTCATCTCGATCTCGCACATTCGCTGCAAAGCCCGCTGTTTTATTGAAAGTTAGCGAGATTTAAAGGAATTTGTTAGTTTTTATCAATAACTCGCGGAACTGTATAATTTTTTCCAGCGGGTCAGCGCCGTAATTATAGAAGTTAATGTTACTTTAGTCGAATTTAATATTGACATAAGTTAGTGATCGTTTACTTATGAGGCCTTAAAGTGGTTATGAGCGGGTAAATAAGGCGATGGTTTTTATCCATATTGTGGCTTCAGTGTGCTTGCTGAAGTAAACGTTTTTTCTGCATTATTATTTGCTCATGTAGAGTAACGGCATATCATATTGCCTGCTCCGCCTGGCTGGATGAAAAAAGAGATCCAGCTGGGGCTATTGGATTAGTATTAACAGGCCCTAATACGTATAATCCGCGTCTATTTAAAGAATACACAAAGAGAACTCGCCATGTCCGCAAAGCCAATAATTAAAAAAGCCGTACTCGCCTATTCAGGCGGTCTTGATACTTCAGTCATTCTGAAGTGGTTGCAGGACGAATATCAATGTGAGGTGGTGACCTTTACCGCGGACATCGGTCAGGGTGAAGAAGTTGAGCCGGTGCGCGGCAAGGCCGAAGCGCTGGGTGTGAAAGAAATTTACATCGATGATCTGACCGAAGAGTTTGTCGCGGATTATGTGTTTCCGATGTTTCGCGCCAACACGGTTTACGAAGGTGAGTATTTGCTGGGCACATCAATTGCGCGCCCGCTGATTGCAAAGCGCATGGTGGAGATCGCCAATGAGACTGGCGCAGATGCGATCTCGCACGGTGCCACCGGCAAGGGCAACGACCAGATCCGTTTTGAACTGGGTGCCTACGCGCTGAAACCCGGTGTGCATGTGATTGCGCCGTGGCGCGAGTGGGATTTGCTGTCACGTGAAAAGCTGATGGCTTATGCCGAAAAGCACGGCATCGAAGTGGATTTCAACAAGGGCAAAAAATCGCCTTATTCGATGGATGCCAACCTGCTGCACATCTCTTACGAAGGCGGCATTCTGGAAGACCCGTGGGCGGAAGCGGAAGATGATATGTGGCGCTGGACGGTGTCACCGCAGGCTGCGCCGGATACCGCAACTTACATCGAACTGACTTACCAGCGTGGCGACATCATCGCTATCGATGGCAAGGCCATGACACCGGCACAGGTGCTGACCGAGCTGAACCGTCTTGGTGGTGAGAATGGCATCGGTCGTCTGGACATCGTGGAAAATCGTTACATCGGCATGAAGTCACGCGGCTGTTACGAAACACCGGGTGGCACCATCATGCTGCGTGCACACCGTGCCATGGAATCGCTGACTCTGGACCGTGAAGTGGCGCATCTGAAAGATGAGTTGATGCCGCGTTACGCCAAGCTGATTTACAACGGTTACTGGTGGAGTGCCGAACGCGAGATGTTGCAGCAGATGATCGATGCTTCGCAGCAGTTCGTTAACGGCGTAGTGCGCCTTAAGTTGTACAAAGGCAATGTTGATGTGGTTGGCCGCAAGTCGGATGATTCATTGTTTGATGAAAATATCGCCACCTTCGAAGATGACGGCGGCGCGTATGACCACAAAGATGCGGATGGTTTTATCAAGTTGAACGCGTTGCGTTTGCGGATGCAGGCTAGTCGCCGAGAGTAATAAAATTATCCGCAGATGAGCGCGCGCTTTTTAAAGAAAAACAAATTATCCACAGATGAACGCAGATATTAAAAAAACAAAATAATGTTTTTATCCGTGTTTATTTGCGGAAAAAATTATTCTCCCCGCATCAATTTCTTATTCACCCGAATCATCGAGCGAATCTCTTCCACATAGGCTTCGCGGCGTTGTGAATATTTGACCAAACCGCCAGCCTGGTCATAGGCGTTTGCCGGTTTGCCCTGTTCGCGATCTTCACGGCGGGCTTTTCGCAGCGGAGCATACACGCTACCGGTGTTGATGTTTTTGATGTAACTGCGCACCGAGCCATTCACGGTTTTGAATTTGGCGACTTCGTGGCGGGCACCATTGTCACGTTTTTCTGGCACCAGGCCGCACCCCTTGCGGTAACACCATTGGCCAAAAAAGTTGTTACCCTGCCTGGCGAAACGCGATTGTCCCCAGGAGGATTCGTTGGCACTTTGTGCCAGTGCGACTTCCAGCGAAACAGCATCCACGCGTTCCAGCAGTTCGTCCCAGTTTTCTTTCGAGCCTGTCCAGTCTTTGATAGCGTAATCTTCAGCAACCTTTGCGACAAAATCCTGATTGTTATTATTTTTTCTGGCTTTTAGCAGCTTTTCACGTAAAGCCAGCACTTTGGCGTTTTCATCGTTGATGATGGGGCGCATAAAATCAAAAAAACGTTTCTTTTTATCTTTGACATCTTTCAGGTTGCTCATATCAAGATCAGCAGCGGTGAACTGTTCGGTGCCTGACTGGATGGTCACCAGAATAATGGCAAGGCATAACAAAAAGCTGAGTAACAATAGTTTTTTCATGGAGGTTCCCGTTGATTAGGCTGAGGGGTGGGGAAGGCTTTGGTTTTTAAAGTAAAAAGAGTGTAGCCAGGCCGAGAAAGGCAAACAGGCCAACGATGTCGGTGATTGTAGTTAATACTACGCTGCCTGCGATGGCCGGGTCGATATTCATCTTTTGCATGATGATGGGAATGGCGACACCGGAGAAAGCGGCAACAAATAAATTGATGATGGTGGCTGCAGCGATGACGTAACCGATTTGCAGGTCATCAAACCAGAATACGGCGATAGCGGCGATGACCAGCGCCCAGCCAATGCCGTTGAGCAGGCCGACGATGATCTCTTTGTTAACCAGCCAGCGGCGGTTGCTGCGGCTGACCTGACCCAGTGCCAGGCCACGCGTTACCAGGGTAAGTGTTTGTGTGCCGGCGATGCCGCCCATGCTGGCGACCACGTTCATCAGCACTGCGATGGTGACAACTTTTTCCAGTGTGCTCTCAAAATTAGAGACCACCCAGGAGGCGGCGAAGGCGGTAAGCAGGTTAATGCCCAGCCAGATGGCGCGGCGGCGTGCGCTGGGCACGGCTGGCGCGAATAAATCTTCTTCTTCGGTCAGACCGGCCATACCCAGCACTGAGTGTTCGGCTTCTTCACGAATCACATCGACCACGTCATCGATGGTGATACGTCCCAGCAGCTTCATGTTTTCATCGACCACCGGGGCGGAGATCATGTCGTGGGTTTCGAATATTTTTGCCACCTCGTCATCTTCCATGCTGGCCTTGATGACTTCGGTGTCGCGCTTCATGACATCCGCAACGGTGAGTTCCGGGTCGCTGGTCAGAATTGTGGTCAGCGGCAGGGTGCCGACAAACAGGTTATCGCGGGTGGTAACAAACAGGCTGTCGGTATTGTCCGGCAGTTTTTCCATACGCCGCAGATAGCGCAGCACTACGTCGATGGTCACCTCGTTGCGCACCGTGATGGTGTCGGTGTTCATCAGACCACCGGCGCTGTCTTCCGGGTAGGATAAAACGGCTTCCAGGCGTTCGCGGTTCTGGGTGTCCAGCGAGGTTAAAACCTGGGTGGTAACGCGGTCCGGCAGTGACTGAATAAAGTCGGCAAGGTCATCGGTATCCATGCCTTCGGTGGCGTTGACCAGGTCCTGCAGGGACATATCGCGGATTAAGGTGGAGCGTAATTCTTCACCCAGCTGGATGAGAACCTCACCTTCTTTTTCCGAATCGACCATCTCCCAGATGATGTTGCGTTCGGTGTGCGGCAAGGCCTCGAGCATGTTCGCAATTTCGGCCGGACTCAGCTCGTTCAGCATGCTGCGTGCGTGCTGCATGGTGCCGGTTTCCATGACATCGGCTAATGCGAGGATCTGGTCTTCGGTCTTTTGTGAACGATCTTGTTCCATGAGGGATTCTACTTTTTTTATTATTACGCGCGACAGTGCTTATCTGTGTGAGTGTAGCATGTCTGCTTTTTTTGCTCATCCGTGTGAGTGATATTTACTGCGGGTGGCGTGACTTTTGTGCGCAGTGAAATGCTGCCGAGAGGTCGGCTCCTTAAAAAAATCCGGTGTGTTTATTTGGTCAGAATTAATTTGTCCTGACGGGTGATGCGCAGGCGATAGTCGTGGCCGGCGTGTTTGATCAGGATTTCCTGCTGACCGCAGAAGAGTGCCTGGCTCTGGTAGCGTCGATGGCCGGTTTTGTTGTCGGGAGCAGGTGGTTCATCGACCGGTGGAGTGTTTTCCCAGTTTTTGTTCATGGATAAATAC
>WFOC01000114.1 GCA_015488295.1 Gammaproteobacteria bacterium | reverse complement strand
ATTAAGTATTATGTCAAAACGATGTTATTACGAAGTACTGGGGGTATCACGTGATGCCAGCGAAGCCGATCTGAAAAAAGCCTACCGTCGCCTCGCGATGAAGCATCACCCTGATCGTAACACCGGTGATTCTGAAGAATCTGAAGCCAGGTTTAAAGAAGCCAAGGAAGCACACGAAGTGCTTTCCGATGCCAAAAAACGTGCGGCTTATGATCAGTACGGCCATGCCGGTGTTGATCCTTCCATGGGTGGTCGTCCGGGCGCAGGTGCCGGTGGTTTCGAAGATGTTTTCGGTGATGTTTTCGGCGACATCTTTGGCGGTGGTGGCCGTGGTCGCCAGCGTGCACAGCGTGGCTCGGATCTGCAATATAACCTCGAACTGACACTGGAAGAAGCGGTGTTTGGCACCGAGGTTAAAATCCGTGTGCCGACCATGGTTGGTTGCAAAACCTGCTCTGGCAGCGGTGCAAAAGCAGGCACTTCAGCGACCACCTGTAACACCTGTGGTGGTGCCGGGCAGGTACGCATGCAGCAGGGCTTCTTTGCTGTGCAGCAGACCTGCCCACAATGTCGTGGCAAGGGCAAGATGATCAGTGATCCGTGCCCGGATTGTTATGGTCAGGGACGCAAGCAGGAACAGAAAACGCTGTCAGTGAAAGTGCCTGCCGGTGTTGACACCGGTGACCGCATCCGTCTGGCAAGTGAAGGTGAAGCCGGTGAGAACGGTGCGCCCAGCGGTGATCTTTACGTACAGATGCACGTTAAGCCGCACGATATTTTCTCCCGCGAAGACAATGACCTGTTCTGTGAAATGCCGATTTCCATCGTCACCGCTGCGCTCGGTGGTGAGATCGAAGTGCCCACCTTAAACGGCAAAGTTCGTTTAAAAATCCCGAGTGAAACCCAGAGCGGTAAATTGTTCCGCATGCGTGGCAAGGGTGTGAAACCGGTTCGTGGTGGCGCAACGGGTGATCTGTTATGCCGGGTGAATGTCGAAACGCCGGTCAAGCTGAACAACAAGCAGAAAAGCCTGTTAAAAGAATTTGAAAACTCCATTCAGCAGGCAGGTGAAAAGCACAGCCCGCAACATGCTTCCTGGGGTGATCGCATGAAAAAATTCTTTGATGATTTGACGGCTTAAAAGCGTTTCGTCCGCGAATCACGCAAAAAAACAAAATAAATTTAACAAAAAGTATGTCCACAGATGAACGCAAA
The DNA here is from genome assembly GCA_015488295.1 of Gammaproteobacteria bacterium. GTDB lineage: Bacteria > Pseudomonadota > Gammaproteobacteria > SZUA-229 > SZUA-229. The sequence continues at coordinate 25,621 of WFOC01000114.1, read as the reverse complement.
TGAACGCAAAGAAAAACAAGGGAATGTTTTTACTGTCATCCTGAGCGGAACGAAGTGAAGTCGAAGGATCTTGCTACATCATAGTATTTAAAAGCTTAAGATCCTTCGGCTTTGCTCAGGATGACAGAAATATTAAGCGTTTTTATTTGCGTTCATCTGTGGACGAATAAAGCTTTTAGTTTTGTTGTTTTTGCGTCTTTCGCGTGATTCGCGGCAAAATAGTTTTTTTTAGCGTCATATAATGGCAAACTACAAAAATAATAAAAAACATTGGGGTAATAGATGTTAAATCTTGCAGTGACAGGTGCCGCAGGTCGCATGGGGCGCAATCTGATTCAGGCCTGTTTCGATCATTCAAGCTGCCAGCTAGGCGCGGCTATCGAACACCAGAGCAGTCCGTTCATCGGCGTTGATGCCGGTGAGATGGCGGGCATCGGCAAATTGAATACCACACTGGTCGCACAGCTTTCTGATGTAAGCGCGGACTATAAAACCCTGATCGATTTCACCCGTCCTGATGTTACCATGCAAAATCTGGCCACCTGTGTGGCCAACGGTAAAAACGTTGTTATCGGCACCACCGGTTTCAGCGACGAGGAAAAACAGCAGATAAAACAGGCATCCGAATCCATTGGCATTGTGTTTGCGCCCAACATGAGTGTTGGCGTGAATCTGTGTTTCAAGTTGCTGGACATCGCCGCGCGCGTGCTGGGCGATGAGGTGGATATCGAAATTATCGAAGCCCATCACCGCCATAAAGTGGACGCGCCGTCGGGTACGGCATTGCGCATGGGCGAAGTGGTGGCTGACGCACTGGGGCGTAATCTTGATGACTGCGCAGTGTATGGTCGTGAAGGTGTCACTGGCGAACGTGATCGCAAGACCATCGGTTTCGAGACCATTCGCGCCGGTGATATTGTGGGTGACCACACGGTGATGTTTGCTGACATCGGCGAGCGTGTCGAGATCACGCACAAAGCCTCCAGCCGTATGACCTTTGCCAACGGTGCGATCAGAGCCGCGCTCTGGCTTGAAGATCAGGGTAATGGTTTATATGATATGCAGGATGTACTGGGCTTAAAATAACTTTTCCGCACAGATAGACAAGGGTTTATCTGAAACAGATAAAAAGATTAATCTCTCGCGAAGACGCAGAGTACGCAAAGAAAAACTTACTTCATCTCTGCGCCTCTGCGAGAAGTATTTTCAAAAAATTGATGAAACACCACATAATAAAAAACAGGGTTAATTTATGGATGGTATGAATATTGTTGCTGTGTTCCCCGGTCAGGGCTCACAATCTATCGGCATGTTGTCTGATTATGCTGAAAGCTGGCCGCAGATTGAAGAAACCTTCAGGCAGGCATCGGATGTTCTGGGCTATGACTGCTGGGATATCGTTTGCAACGGCCCCATCGAAAAACTCAATCAAACCGAGATCACACAGCCCATCATGCTGGCCGCCGACATCGCCGTGATGCGTGTCATGGCGCAGCAATGCATGCTGACACCGATGGTGTTTGCCGGCCACAGCCTGGGCGAATACGCCGCACTGGTGGCTGCAGAATCACTGGATTTTGCCGATGCTATCAAACTGGTCGCCAAACGCGGCCAGCTGATGCAGACCGCTGTGCCTGAGGGTGAGGGCGCAATGGCAGCCATTATCGGTCTGGCGGATGACGTGATCATCACGACCTGCGAGCAGGTAAGCCAGGATGTTGGCGCGCCGGTGGAAGCGGTTAACTTCAATTCACCGGGGCAGGTGGTTATTGCAGGTGCGACCGGGGCGGTGAATAAAGCCATGGAAGTGTTAAAAGAAGAAGGCGCAAAACGTGCGCTGCCGTTGCCGGTGAGTGTGCCTTCACACAGTTCGCTGATGAAACCGGCAGCGGATGAACTGGCGGAGTATTTGAAAACGGTCACCATCAACACACCAAAAATTCAGGTTATCCACAACGTCGATGCTAAATCACACGACGAGCCGGACGCGATTCGCGAGGCGCTGGTCAAACAGCTGTACAACCCGGTGCAGTGGACACATACTATACAGATCATTACCGATGGTGCTGATGTGGTGGTGGAATGCGGCCCCGGCAAAGTGCTGGGTGGCCTGACCCGTCGCATCAACAAGGAAGTGAAAAGCTTCTCGCTGGACACACCGGCATCAATGGAAAAATTTCTGAACTCTATGTCGTTTGAAGACTGATTTTTATAGCGGCATCATTCGATAATATCAAAAGGTTTAATTTAAATGAGTAAACAACTAGAAGGCGAGATCGCCCTGGTCACCGGTGCCAGTCGTGGTATCGGTAAAGCAATTGCAGAACAGCTGGCAGCGCAGGGCGCAACCGTAATCGGTACCGCAACCACCGAAGGCGGCGCGGAGAATATCTCTGCTTATTTATCAGCCATGGAATCTTCAGGCGGCGGCAGGGGTATGTGTCTGAACGTAACTGATGCCGATTCCATCGCGGCGGTGATGAAAGCGATTACCGATGAATTTGGCCCGGTCTCGATTCTGGTCAACAATGCGGGCATCACCAAAGACAACCTGTTGATGATGATGAAAGAAGATCAGTGGAACGATATTATCGAGACCAATCTGACATCGATCTATCGTCTGTCAAAAGCGGTGATTCGTGCCATGATGAAAAAACGCAAAGGTCGCATTATCAACATCGCCTCTGTTGTCGGCCTCACCGGTAACCCTGGTCAGACAAATTATTCAGCGACCAAAGCAGGTATGCTGGGTTTTACCAAATCACTGGCGCGCGAGATTGGTTCGCGCAACATCACTGTTAACTGTGTCGCTCCCGGTTTTATCGATACTGACATGACCAAAGAATTGCCAGAGGCGCAGCGTGAAGCCCTGGTCTCACAGATTCCACTGAATCGCCTGGGCGATCCGGCAGACATCGCGGCGGCAGTGACTTTCCTGGCCGGCCCAACGGCCGCTTATATTACCGGCGAAACCATCAATGTTAATGGCGGCATGTATATGCCATAGTGCTGGTGGGGAGCAGTTCATACTGCTGCCAGCGCTGAAAAATGGCTAACTATTTTTGATAGTGCCATGCCATTAGATAATTGTTCACATTAAGAAAACTTGGTAACTTGTTGAAAATGTTTGAAATTGCAATAAGTTGCCACGGCGAGTATAAAAGTATGAATTCGACTGGCAACTGCCGCTCTAATTCACTAGAATACCGCGCAACCAAAGTACCAGCCCCCTGTCGATGATTTGGACTGGATCGGGCTGATTTTTATATTGATCATTTGGGTCAAAACTAGAGGAAAAATACATGAGCACAGCTGAAGAACGCGTTCGTAAAATTGTCATCGAGCAACTTGGTGCAACTGAAGAGCAAGCAACAAATGACGCATCATTTGTCGACGACCTGGGTGCAGACTCACTTGATACTGTAGAGCTGGTAATGGCTCTTGAAGAAGAATTCGAGTGTGAGATTCCAGATGAAGAAGCGGAAAAAATTACGACGATTCAACAGGCAATCGATTACGTAAACGCACACTCAAGCTAAAAAACTTTAAGCAGGGCTGAGGCATTCGCATCATCCCTGCTTAACGGTTAAAATCAGAAAATCATTGTTTGTTAACATCAAGGTTAACAACTTTGATTTTTTGTAACTATGAAAGAGGCTACTATGTCCAACTGTCCCTCAGGTCGTCGTGTGGTTGTCACTGGTCTTGGTATCGTCTCACCAGTCGGTAATAATCTAAAACAAACATGGGATAACATCATCGCCGGTAAAAGCGGTGTTGTTGCGATTGATAAATTTGATACCGCTGACTTCTCGGCGAAGATTGCAGCCACGGTCAAGGATTTTGACGCGACCTCTGTTCTTCCTGCAAAAGATCTTAAAAAAATGGATACCTTTATCCATTACGGTCTGTTTGCTGCTGATGAAGCCCTGAAAGATTCCGGCCTGGAAATTACTGAACAGAATGCTGACCGTGTCGGCGTTGCTATCGGTTCAGGTATCGGCGGTCTGCCGATGATTGAAGTCAATAACGAAAAACTGAATAAAGGCGGTCCGCGCAAGATCTCGCCGTTTTTCGTACCCGGCTCCATCATCAACATGATCTCCGGCAACTTCTCTATCCGTTACGGCGCGAAAGGGCCGAACATTTCCATCGTCACTGCCTGTTCCACCGGTACCCACAGTATCGGTGAGTCAGCACGTATCATCGCTTATGGTGATGCTGATGTGATGTTTGCCGGTGGTGCCGAGATGGCTTCATCGCCACTGGGAATCGCCGGTTTCGCGGCAGCCAGAGCGCTGTCTACCCGTAATGACGACCCGGCAGCGGCCAGTCGCCCGTGGGATAAAGACCGCGACGGTTTCGTGCTGGGCGATGGTGCCGGTGTGCTGGTACTGGAAGAATACGAACACGCTAAAGCGCGCGGCGCGACCATCTATTGTGAAGTGGCCGGTTTCGGCTATAACAGCGATGCTTACCACATGACCATGCCGGTACAGGATGGCAGCGGCGCGGGCAAGTGCATGAAGCTGGCGATGAAAGATGCCGGGCTGAACCCGGAAGACATCGATTATGTGAATGCGCACGGTACATCAACCCCGGCGGGTGATGTGGCCGAGACCAACGCGGTGAAAAATGCGCTGGGTGATCATGCATATAAAATTGCTGTGAGTTCAACAAAATCCATGACCGGTCATCTGCTGGGTGCGGCTGGCGGTATCGAAGCGGTATTCTCGGTAATGGCGATTAAAGATCAGGTCGCACCACCGACCATTAATCTGGAAAACCCCGGTGAAGGCTGTGATCTGGATTATGTAGCCAACACCGCGCGTGAAATGAAGATTGAACATGCCCTGACAAACTCGTTTGGTTTTGGCGGCACCAACGGAACCCTGATCTTCAAGAAACTAAGCTAAAAGCACGTCTATCACTACCCGATAAACTATTGGCCGGGACTTTTCGTGTCATTTAAAACGCGGCTATTAACAAGCTATTCATCAAACCAGGCACAGGCCGCTGTGCCAAAGCTGACGCTGTTCAATGCGTTTGATGCTTCGCGTTATCCCTACCTGTTAAGCAGTAGCGCGGTTCGCCAGAACAATACCCAGTACGACATCCTGCTCGCTTTTCCACAGTACACGCTCACGCTCAATGCGGACAAAACGCTGCATTGCACGGATGAAAGCCTGCTGCTGGCAGACGGTTTTTTTGCCACGCTGGAAAATTTCTATCAGCAAAACAAAGTGGCTGAATCCGAGGCCAGCGATACTCTGCCGTTCACCGGCGGCTGGTTTGTTTATCTGGCTTATGAGATGGCTGAAGAGATCGAACCGCGTCTTTCATTGCCATCACTGCCTGAGGCACAACCGCTGGCGGTGGCGGCGCGATGTCCGGCAGCCATTGTCGTCGACAAAAAAAAGCAGCAGATATTTGCCGTGGCCGAGGATGAATATGTTCATCTTCTCGATGACATCGAACAGGATTTCCAGCGCCTGCAACAAGATTTTGAGCAGCCAGCCGCCGGGGAAAAAATTGCACTGCAATCCCTGAGTGAAGCCGATACCGCGCCGTATCTGCAGCAGGTGGAAAAAATAAAGCAGTACATCATTGATGGTGATATTTTTCAGGCAAATCTTTCGCGGCAATGGCAGGCGGCTTTAAAACAGCGTGTTTCCAATGCACGGCTGTTCGATACCCTGTCAACGCACAACCCGTCATCGTTTGCCGCCATGGCCTGCCTGCCGGGCATGACTGTCATCAGTTCCTCACCGGAGCGTCTGGTGTCACTGAGAAATGCCGTCGTCGAAACACGTCCGATTGCCGGCACAAGGCGAAGAGATGATAACCGGCAGAGTGATGATGCGCTGGCGCAGGAGTTGCTCTCGCACCCGAAAGAGCAGGCCGAACATATCATGCTGATCGACCTGGAGCGCAATGACCTGGGACGCGTCTGTCAGCCCGGTTCGATAGAAGTCAACGAGCTGATGGTGCTGGAAAGCTGGCAGCATGTGCATCACATCGTGTCCAATGTGCGCGGTAAACTGGCAGCGAACAAATCACCGGTTGATGTATTGCAGGCGGTGTTTCCCGGTGGCACCATCACCGGCTGCCCGAAAGTGCGCTGCATGGAAATACTGGCCGAGATGGAACAGCAGGCGCGCGGTGCGTACACGGGCTCACTGGGTTACATCAATAACGATGGCAGCATGGATTTTAATATTCTGATCCGAACCATGGTGCGCGATAATCAGAGCGGCAGTATTTGTTTTCGCGCCGGCGGCGGCATCGTCAGTGATTCGGTGGCAGAAAAAGAACTGGAAGAAACCCGCGCCAAGGCCAAAGGCCTGTTGAAAATTTTTAGTCTGGAAAATGAATAAATCCCCGCATAATAACTTGACTGTCAGCCTCATCAACGGTGTCGCCGCAGATTATCTGACGCTGGATGACCGGGCGATTCATTATGGTGACGGCCTGTTCGAAACCATCCTGTGCCGTGCCGGTAAACTGTATTACTGGCCACAACATTTTTCACGTTTGCAGCACTCGGCGCAGCGCCTGAAAATGCCCTGTCCAGCGGAGCAACTGCTGCTGGATGATATCGCCAGATTGCTTGAGCAAAACAGTGCGATGGCTGCATCGGCCTGTGTCATAAAAATTATTCTTACTCGTGGCGCGGGTGAGCGCGGTTATGTGTTTCCGAAAAAGGTTTCGCTGAATCGCATGGTTTTACTGTCCCCGCTGGCAATGGATTATTCTTCCCTGCTGTCGGAAAAACTACTCTCGGGCAGACTGTTTTTGTGCCAGCAACAGGTTTCCATCAATAAAAATCTGGCCGGCATCAAACACCTGAACCGGCTGGAAAATGTGCTGGCAAGAAATGAGTGGCAGGGCGACCATATCGATGGTCTGATGCTGAACGCCCATCAGCACGTTATCGAAGGTACCGCGAGCAACCTGTTTGCGGTCAAAGGCCGGCAGTTATTCACCCCCGATCTTGCGCTTGGTGGCGTGAATGGCATCATGCGTGAAGTGATTTTGTCGCTGGCTGAAAAAAACAGTATACAGGTCATGGTGCAGAATCTGACGCTGGAGACACTGCTGAAAATGGATGCGCTTTTTATTTCAAACAGCTTGATCGGCATGAAATCAGTAACAGAGTTTGCCGAGGTCGCCTATAATAAACCACAGTTCAGCCATACTGTTTTTGATGCCCTGTTAAATTCAATGGAAGATTATGCGCAAGTTGTTTAGTTCTCACCGGGGAAAAATCTTTGTTGTCTTTAGCGCACTGCTGGCAGTGACGCTGTATTATTCGTCAAAAATTTATTCCGAGATGCATGCAGAGCTTTCCCTGTCGCAGACCGAAGCCATCGTTTTTCCACGCGGCTCCTCGATCAGAACCCTGGCCAATCAGTTAAGCGAAAAAGGCCTGCTGCAAAATAAAAAGCATTTTCTGCTGTGGGGAAAACTGAACCGGCAGTCCACCAGACTACAGGCCGGCGAGTACCTGATTACCCCCGGTATGACACTGGCTGGTCTGCTTGATGCCATGGTCGCCGGCGATGTGGTGCAGCATAATATCACCATTATCGAAGGTTATACCTTTCGCCAGATGCTCGAGACCATTCACCAGAACCCCATTGTCAGCAAGCAGTTAAGCGGCCTGAGTGATGCCGAGATCATGGAAAAAATCGGCCATAAAGGCGAACATCCGGAGGGGCGTTTTTACCCCGACACTTATTACGTTTCACGCGGCGTTACCGATGTTGATCTGCTGAAGCGTGCTTATAATACAATGGCGAAAATTCTCGAAGAAGAGTGGCAGCAGCGTGAAGAAGGTTTGCCGTTAAAATCGTCTTATGAAGCGCTGATCCTGGCATCCATTGTTGAAAAAGAAAGTGCCATTGCTGAAGAACGCCCGCTGATCGCCGGTTTGTTTATCAACCGCCTGCGCAAGAAAATGCGTTTGCAGACCGACCCGACTGTGATCTACGGCATCGAGAATTATGACGGCAACATACGCTTCCGGGATTTACGAAAAGATACGCCGTATAATACCTACACCCGCCGTGGCCTGCCGCCGACACCGATTGCACTGCCGGGCAGGGAAGCGATACATGCCACTCTGCATCCGGACAAAACAAAGTATCTGTATTTTGTTGCCTATGGCGATGGCAGTGGGAGGCATGTGTTTTCGACCAATTTGAAAGACCATGAGAAGGCGGTTGATAAGTATCAGCGGAAGAAGCGCTGATACAATGAAAAGTGAATAATGAATAATGAATAATGAAAAGCACGGTAAGTTTATTACTTTGGAAGGAATCGAAGGGGTTGGTAAAACCAGCAACCTGAATTTTATTCAGGGGCTTCTTGAAGCATCCGGGCGTGACTGTGTTGTTACTCGTGAGCCGGGCGGTACCAGTTTAGGTGAAGCATTGCGTGGTTTGTTATTGAGCCATTCTGATGACAACATGAGTGCGGATGCAGAATTGTTGATGATGTTTGCTGCCCGAGCAGAGCATCTGGCAAAAGTAATTTGCCCGGCACTGGCTGAGAACAGAACGGTTTTGTGTGATCGTTTTACTGAGGCGACTTATGCCTATCAGGGCGGTGGTCGTTTGCTGGATGTAAAAAAAATCAGCGACCTTGAAACCTGGGTGCAGGGGGATTTACGCCCCGACCTGACCATCATTCTCGACGCGCCGGTAGAAATCGGTCGCGCCCGAGCCGGCAAGCGCAGCGCGCCTGATCGTATCGAAAAAGAAAAAGATGATTTCTTCCAGCGCGTCCGCGAAGCCTACATCGAACTGGCAAATAATCACCCAGACAGAATCTGCCTGATTGATGCCTCAAAAACATTGCCTGAAGTGCAACAACAGATACGAGAAAAGCTTGTTGATTATGGCGTTTTAGGTTTATAAAATGAAAGCTTCAGTTTGCCAATGCAACGGCCAGTGTTATTGGCATAGTAAAGAAAATAACCACATGCATTTTTCATTTTTCACTTTTCATTTTTCATTGTTTTAATGTATCCCTGGCAACAATCCCAATGGCAACAGGTCAATCAGCTGATCGCAGCAAACCGCCTGCCGCACGCTATTTTTTTGCAGGGCAATCAGGGGCTGGGGAAAACCGATTTTGCCGTTTCACTGGGCAATGCAGTTTTATGCAAACAGCCAGCGGCAGATCATCAGGCCTGCGGTTCATGCCCGTCATGCCAGCTGCTTGCAGCCGGCACGCACCCTGATCTGTACCACCTGAAGCCGGTGCCTGCCGAGAACAGCAAGAGCAAAAAACCGACACTGAATATTCGCATCGATGATATTCGCACCCTGTGTGCCCAGCTGAATCAGACCAGCCAGTACGGTGGTTATCGCGTGGCCATTTTAGAGCAGGCCGATCAGCTGACGCTGGCGGCGGCCAACAGTTTGTTGAAAACACTGGAAGAGCCGGGCAGGGATGTGCTTATCATCCTCACCAGTGCCCGTGCGCACCGCCTGCCGGTGACTATTCGCAGCCGTTGCCAGTTGATGCGTTTTACCGTGCCGGAAGCTTCGCTGTCGCTGGCCTGGCTTGGGCAACAGCCGCAGGCTGCCGGTGTCAATGAGAAACAGTTACAGCAGGCGCTGCATTATGCTTTTGGCTCGCCTTTATCAGCGCTGGAATATTTGCAGGAATCCGAACCACAGCAGGTACTGGCAGAGGCAATGGTTGCCGGTCTCTCGGGTAAAAGCTCACTGCCATATGCGGCGAAGCTGGCTAAATTTAACAAGGTGCAGCTGCTGGAAGGCATGCTTGCCTGGGCTTCAGATTTGAGCAAACTAAAGGCCTGCGGCAGCGAGGCTCATATCACCAATGAGCAGTACCGCAACAAGCTGGCGGCGTTTGCCAGCAAGGCAAACCAGCAGCGTTTGTTCCGCTTTTATGACCAGCTGAACTTCAATGTTCTGCATGCCTCAATCGCCGTCAATGAGCAGTTATTATGGGAAAATCTGCTATTATCCTGGGACAACCTATAATAATTAATATCAGGTAAAAACCATGAGTAGTCCAGCCGCACGCCCGGGAATGCTGTCGCTAAGTATCAAAGATAAAACCTCACTGTACGCCGCTTACATGCCCTATGTACAGAACGGCGGCCTGTTTATACCGACCAATAAAGTTTATAACCTGGGTGACGAAGTTTTCATGCTGCTGACGCTGATGGATGACGGCGAGCGTCTGCCAGTGGCCGGCAAGATCATCTGGATGACACCAAAAGGTGCGCAGGGCAACCGTGCGCATGGCGTTGGCGTGCAGTTTTCACCACAGGACAAAGGTGCAACACGCGGCAAGATAGAAACACACCTTGCCGGGGCGTTAAAGTCTGACCGCATCACACACACAATGTGAGTGTTCCGCATAAAGCGTCTTTTTCGTTATGGCTGCGTTAAAAAATACCTCAAATACTAACTAAATTTGGAAAGCTCAGTGTTAGTAGACTCACATTGTCACCTCGACTGCATCGATTTATCCGATTTTGAAAACAGCTTTGACAAGCTGATCCAGCACACACATGACGCTGGTGTAGAACACATGTTGTGTGTTTCCATCAATCTCAAAACCTATCCCGACATGCTGGAAAAAGTGCGTGAATATCCGAACATTTCAGTGTCTGCCGGTCTGCACCCGATGGCTGACCAGAGCGATGCCTTTTCTGTCGAAGCTTTAAGCGAACTGGCGCAGGATGAAAAAGTGGTAGCTATCGGCGAGACCGGGCTGGATTATTACTATCACAAAGACAACCCGCAATGGCAGCGTGAACGTTTTCGTGCGCATATCCAGGTGGCGAATGAAGTGAATAAACCGGTTATCGTGCATACCCGTGATGCCGGCGATGATACTTTGAAAATATTACGTGAAGAAAATGCCGAGGCTTGCGGCGGTGTCATTCACTGTTTTACCGAGACGCAGGATTTTGCAGATAGCGCACTGGAGTTGGGCTTTATGATTTCTTTCTCTGGCATTGTAACTTTTCGCAATGCCGATGCCTTGCGTGCAATTGCAAAAAACATTCCTGATGACCGCTTGTTGATCGAAACCGATTCACCATATCTTGCACCCATCCCGCATCGTGGCAAACCGAATCAGCCGGCATTTGTGCAACACGTGGCAGAAACACTGGCCGAGATCAGAAATACCAGCGTGGAATCCATCGCGGAAATATCACGCAATAATTTTTACCGACTGTTTGATATAAAGCGCTGAGCTAAAGGTTGGCCTGCATGTATAACTTATTATTCAGCTCAGATCAAAAACAGGCGTTGCGTATGATGCGGCATCTTGCCGCAGTGATGTCGATGCTGGCCTTCACGCTGTTGAGTATTTTCTTTTATCACAATGATCTTTTTTCAATCGATGAAAAAACTTTTATCGGCATTCTTGTTTTTTTCTGGACGGGTGTATTTTTTCATACCGTTATCATCCGCAGTGGTCTGAATAAAAAATATTCTGATCCCAGCCTTACTATTCCGCAAATGGTGTGGGGTACGTTTTTTTTATTAACCATTACGTATTTGCTGAATGAATGGCGCGGACTGATATTGATGGCTTATTTTGGCATGCTGAGTTTTGGTTTTTTTAAATTAAAATTCCGTGAATTTTTATCGGTGGCGCTGCTTGCCATTCTTGGTTACGGCATTATTATTTTATATATTTTTATTAATGAGCCTGAGCGTATTCATATAAAGCTTGAGCTGGCGCAGTTGCTGGCTTTTAGCTGTACTGTTGCGGTCATGTTATATACCGGGTCGGCAATACATCGCTTGCGTGAGCGAACTAAAAAACAGTATGTGGCTTTGCAGGAAGCTTTGGAGGTTAATAAAAAACTGGCGACCACGGATGATTTAACCGGCCTGTATAACCGTCGTTATTTTATGGAAAAACTGGCGCAGCAAAAAGCCCTGTCCGAGCGTGATGATTCGGACTTTGTACTTTGCTTTTGTGATCTTGATCATTTCAAGCACATCAATGATACTTTCGGGCACCAGTGCGGTGATATTGTGCTGCAGAAGTTTTCAGAGATTCTGAGTGCGTCCATTCGTGAGGTTGATTATGCTGCACGTTTTGGTGGTGAGGAGTTTGTCTGCCTGCTGGTTAATACTGATATTGAAAACGCCATAAAGGTGACGGAGCGTATCCGTGACAGCCTTGAAAATTATAATTTTAATGATATTGCGCCGTCACTTCATGCCACGGTTTCCATCGGCATATCAAATTTCAAACAGTTTAATACGTTGCAGGAAACCTTGATGAGTGCGGACAACCGTATGTATCGTGCCAAAAATATGGGGCGCAATAAAGTTGTTTTTTCTGATGATGAAGCTGTGGCATAAGCAATTAATAGAGGTGCACTAAATAACATTTTTTCACTCAGGGTGGCAATATAACCAGTAGGGCGGGCAAGTTTTTTTGCCCACGCGGTTAGCTGGTTATTAAAATTGCACCCTGAACAGACAGGTTGGTGGGCAAAAAAAACTGCCCACCCTACGAGACTGTTATTTTTATCACCTGATGAAAGTTATAGATTGTTCCAGCCCTCATCTTTCTTGAAGCGATCACCAAACTTTGACTGCAACTGATCCATGGTCTTGCTTAAATTGTCGATGCCGCTGCTTCTAATATATTCCAGTGGGCCACCGCGGAACGGTGCGAAGCCGGTGCCGAAAATCACGCCAGCATCAATCAGGTCTTTTTCTTCGACGATGCCTTCACGCAGGCAGGCGGTAGCTTCATTGATTAAGCGCATGACCAGGCGATCCTGTACTTCCTGTGGATTGTCATAGCTGGCTTTTTTGTTCTTGACCGGTTTGCCGTCTTTGTATTTATAAAAGCCTTCGCCGGTTTTCTTGCCGAGTTTTTTGTCGGAAAGCTGTTTCAGGTTGTCGGGCAGGGGCAGTCCCAGTGCTTCCGATAAAATATTGGCAACCGATTTGCAGATGTCCAGACCAACGGTGTCGGCCAGTTCGATGGGGCCCATGGGCATGCCGTAATCGGTGGCCGCTTTATCGATGACCTCCGGTGCGATGCCTTCGTCAACCATGGTGACGGCTTCCAGAATGTAGGGCATCAATATGCGGTTGACCAGGAAGCCGGGTGAGCTTTTTACTGCCAGCGGCAGCTTGCCGATATTTTTGGCAAAGGCCAGTGCCTGTTGCACAACGTTCTCATCACTTTCATTACCGCGAATGATTTCGACCAGTGGCATCAGCGCCACCGGATTGAAGAAGTGCAGGCCGACCAGGCGGCCGGGATTTTGCAGGCAGCTGCTCAGGTCTTCCAGTTTGATGCTGGAAGTGTTGGTTGCCAGAATTGCATCCGGTTTCATTTTTGGTTCGATGGATTCATACAGTGCACGCTTGACTTCGGCATCTTCAAAAATAGCTTCGATAACAATGTCTGCGCGATGGATGCCGGCACCGCGATGGTCGGCCATCAGCAGGTCGTTGGCATCGCGTATGGCACGGCGGTCACGTTTGAATTTTTTCTTGAAGGAATATTGTGCGCGTTTGATGGTTTGCGCCAGCCGCTCCGGACTTTGGTCCTGCACGGTGACGGAGTAACCCTGAATCGCGCACCAGGATGCGATGTCGCCACCCATGATGCCGCCGCCGATGACGTGGACATGTTCGACATCAAATTTTACTTTTTTGCCCTGGCTCTTTAAATTTTCCTGAAGGAAAAAAACGCGCACCAGGTTTCTGGCTGTGTCGGTGGTGGCCAGCTCGGCGACTGCGACCGCTTCTTTTTCCAGCATCTGTTTTTTATTGCCGGCATTTTTCTGCCACAGGTCAATCAATGTGTAGGGTGCGGGGTAGTGTTCCGGTTTGGCTTTGCTTGCCACCTGCTTGCGCATCTGTGAGGCAATCAGTGGGCGCAGGGGTGCACTGTTTGTCAGGCGGGTAAGCAGCGGCAGCGGTTTGCGTTTGGGTGCGTTCAGTGCGTAATGCTCTGCGGCAGATTTTAACTGGCGCTGTGGCACCATCTCGTCGATGAGTTTTATTTTTTTCGCAGCACGCGCGGTTAATGCGCGACCGGTGAGCATGATGTTCATCGCTGCCAGCGGACCACAACGTTCGATTGACCGGGCGGTGCCGCCGTAACCAGGGTGGATGCCGAGTTTGATTTCAGGCAGGCCGATTTTGGTTTTTTTATGATCGCTGGCAATGAAGTAGTCACAGGCCAGTGATAATTCCGTGCCGCCACCAAGGCATATGCCGTGTACCATGCTGACCGTGGGGCAGGCCAGCGCTTCGATGCGATTCATCAGCGCGTGGCCGTTGTGCATGAACGCCAGTGCCTGCTCTTTGTTGTCTAATGCGGTGAACTCTTTGATGTCTGCACCGAAAACAAAGCTGTCTTTTTTATCGGAGAGAATGACCACCGCCTGCGGCAGCTCTTTTTCAAAGCCCTGAATGATTTCGTCCAGTTCTTTGATGGCGGCCTGCGCTAACAGGTTGGCGGCTGAATCTGGCGTGTCGAAATGTAGCCAGGCGATATTGTTATCGTCTTTTTCTATTTTCCAGTATTTATCTGACATCAGGCTGCCTCGGCTTCGGTTGATTTTTCTGACTCATTTTGTAATAGCATGGCACCGCCCTGGCCACCACCGATGCATAAACTGGCCATGCCCTGTCTGGTATTGGTGCGCTGCAGGATTTTGCACAGGTGTAAAACAATACGTGCGCCGCTGGCTCCGACCGGGTGACCCAGACTGACACCACCGCCATCGATGTTTAGTTTTTCGTAGGGGATTTCACCCATGGCCTTATCCAGGTTTAATTTTTCCCTGCAGTAGTCATCCTGCTGCCAGGCCTGCACGCAGCCCAGAACCTGGGTGGCGAAAGCTTCGTTGATTTCCCAGTAATCGATGTCATCGATGCTGAGTTGATGGCGCTGCATGATGGGGGTCATGGCGTGTACCGGCCCCATGCCCATCACGGCAGGGTCGAGTCCGGCCCATTGTGTGTCGGTGATTGAAGCCAGTACGGGCAGCTTGTGTTTGTTGACGGCATCTTCACTGGCGAGCAGTAACCAGGTTGCACCATCGGTAATCTGGGCGCTGTTGCCAGCGGTGACCTTGCCGTATTTTTTATCGAAAGCCGGGCGCAGTTTGGCCAGACTTTCAATTGTGGAATCAGGGCGTACGCCGTCGTCGTGATCGTAGTAGCGGCCTTTATCGTCATAGATAACTTCGATCTCATCGAGATAACCGGCTTCGAAGGCTTTGGCCAGACGGTGATGGCTGTTCATCGCGTACTCGTCCATCTGCTGGCGGGTGATGCCGAAATTGTTGGCGATGATCTCGGCGGTTTCGCCCATGTTCAAACCGACGGTGTCATCGGTCAGGCCGTGCAACAGTGCGATGACGGGCTTGAGATGTTTGCCGCGTAGTTTTGCGATGGCCTGCAATTTTTGCCCGGCGCTGCGGGCGCGCATCATTTCGCCCAGCCAGTCCACCATGGTGTGGTTGTGCATTACCGGTGCGCGACTCATGGATTCAACACCGCCGGCAAGAATCAGATCCGCATCGCCGTTGCGGATATTCCGGTAAGCCGAATCGATAGACTGCATGCCGGAGGCGCAGTTACGTTGTACAGTCCAGGCTGGAACGCTTTGCGGGATACCCATGCGCAGGGCGGCGACACGAGCAATGTTGGCTTCGCGTTCACCGGGCATCATGCAGCCGAGAATAACTTCGTCCAGCGCATCAAGCGGGAAATTATTTCGAAGTAGTAATGGCCTGCCGGCGGCGACTGCCAGATCGCCCGCAGAAAACGGGCCGACCTTGCCGCGTGATTTTAGCTGCGGCGTGCGGCTGCCATCGACGATATAAACTTTACGGGTACATTCGTTACTCATAAGTGTTCTCTTTAGCGTAGTTACGGCGGTTATTTTATTTTTTATGTGTTGAAATATTTATTGTTGCCGCAACGTGTGCGGCAACATGGTTTTATGTTCTGGCGTATTACGGCGTTTCAACTTTCCAGTCGCTGAAGGAAAATTCATCTACCTTGATCGCGTTTTGAATCGCAGCTTCGGCTTCCATTAACTGATCGTATTCAACTTCAGTAATGATGTTTTTCTCTTTGGCTTCCGGGTATGCATCACGGCCGCGATTTTCCAGTTTCCCCTGTTTATAGGCATCGCGTAATTTGCGCTGCAGCTCGTCGGTTTTAAGTACCAAATTTAGCGCATGCGTTATGCGTCCGCTAGCATCATTTTTATCATCGCTGTTAAATATGCCTGCACTCAGTCGATCCAGGGTTTCACCGGGTGATAAAATGGTTCGGGCAACTTTGTGTCCCAACTTATCACTGGGGCGTTGATAAGGTTTTGTTAACGGGAAAATAATAAAGTTACACAGAGCGCCGATAAAGGGCACCGGCAAATTTTTCACAATGCCTTTCATGGACATCTGAATGTTATACAGCGAGTCTTCACAGACCCATTTGAGCAGTACCAGGTCTTCTTTGTGGCTGCCCTGGTTTTCATAATGTTTTAATGCTGCGCTCATGATGTACATGTTGGCCAGTGCATCGGCCAGGCGACCGGAAATTTTTTCACGGCGTTTTAATGAGCCACCAAGCACGCCGACACAGATGTCTGCCAGCAGGGCAAAGGCTGAACTCATTTTTACCAGTTGCTGATAGTAACGGCGGGTGTCGCTGTCGCCGGGTGTGCTGACAAATTTTGCAAAGCTAAGGCCGAACCAGAAAGAGCGCACCACGTTACTGATGATGAAACCCATGTGGGCGAAGAAGGCGTTGTCAAAGTCTTTTACGCCCTGTTTTTCATCTTCGTTGTGTACCGCTTTCACTTCTTTTAGCAGGAAGGGGTGGCTGCGCATCGCGCCCTGACCAAAAACGATCATGGTGCGGGTGAGTATGTTGGCACCTTCAACAGTAATGCCAACGGGGATCAGCTGGTAAGCGCGCCCCAGATAATTGTGCGGCCCCATGCAAATGGCGTGGCCGCCGTGTACATCCATTTCGTGATTGATGGTATCGCGCATGCGTTCCATCACCTGATATTTGACGATGGCCGAGATGACGGAGGGGACTTTGCCGCCGTCCAGTGCTACAGAGACCAGTGAGCGGGCGGCATCCATGGCGTAGGCCTGCCCGGCAATTTCTGCCAGGGCTTCTTCGACCCCTTCAAAGTAACCAATCGGGGTGTGGAACTGCTGGCGAATACGGGCATAAGCGCCGGTGTATTTTGCGCCCATTTTTCCTGCAGCGGTGCCGAGTGCGGGCAGTGATATGGCGCGGCCGTCACCAAGACATTCCATCAGCATCATCCAGCCTTTGCCGACATAATCGACACCACCGATGACAGCGTCCAGCGGAATAAAGACATCCTTGCCGCGTACCGGGCCGTTCATGAATGCATGATTGGCCGGGAAGTGGCGCTGGCCGATCTCGACACCTTCGGTATCGCTTTTGATCAAGGCCAGGGTAATGCCACGATCTTCTTCATCGCTTAACAGGTGATCGGGATCAGAAAGCCTGAAGGCGATGCCGAGCAGGGTGGCAACGGGGGCCAGTGTGATATAGCGTTTGGAGAAGTTCAGGCGGATGCCTAGTACATCGTCTTTGCCATCGTAACTGCCGTAGCAGACAACACCGGCATCGGGCATGGCTCCGGCATCACTGCCTGCGTCAGGCCCGGTTAGTGCGAAACAGGGAATTTCGATGCCTTTGGCAAGGCGCGGCAGGTAATAATCTTTCTGTTCTTTGGTGCCGTAGGTGGTCAGCAGTTTACCCGGGCCTAAAGAATTGGGCACCATGACGGTGACACCGGCAGAACCGCTGCGGCTGCCGATTTTCATCACCACCTGTGAGTGGCAATAAGCCGAGTAATCCAGGCCACCGTATTGTTTGGGGATAATCAGCGAGAAGAAACCGTTGTCTTTGGCAAACTGCCAGGCTTCCGGGCTAAGGTCGTAATCAATGTGGGTGATCTGCCAGTCGTCCAGCATTTTGCAGAATTCTTCGACCGGGCCGTCGATGAAGGCCTGTTCTTCCTCGGTTAATGTGGGTTTGGGCAGTTTCTGCAGAAATTCAAAATCGGGTTTGCCGCTGAATAGCTCGGCTTCCCACCAGACATCGCCGGCATCCAGCGCTTCCTGCTCGGTCTGTGAGATGGTCGGCATGAGTTTTTTCATCACCTTGTAGATCGGCCGGCTGAACAGGTTGAGGCGCACGGGCTTGAAATTCAGCGGGATGATGATGGCAGCGTAGATAATCCACAGTAAGGCGATTTGCGAAGCATCAGCGCCCGAGTGCATCTGGTAGCCAAGCAGTGCTGCAGCAAGTAATAGTGACGAGGCCAGCAGTGACAGACGAAAATATGCTGAAACCAGTATGATAAAAATAAATATTCCGATCCACATCATCTTCGGTACCTGTCTTTCTAGTTGTTATAAGGGGTAGACGTTATATTTTCAAAATGGTTTAACAAAAGTTGCATAATGCAACCTGTGATCCTATTATGCGACTTAAAAGTTGCATAATGCAACCTAATTCGATAATTTTTTATTCTTTTTTTCTGTGACTGAATGATGGCTCCCGATTATCGGCCTGTTTGGATTGGCTGCGCTTGGAGCTGTTTTGCCGGCATCAGGCGAGCGTATTGGTATCAGCGTATCTTTGCTCGGGTCGGAATAGAAGCAGTCGCCCTGTGTACTGCAGTGTACGCTGGTCTGATCCCAGGGCAGCTTGCGGTAGATGCCGAGTTCGTCAAAATCGATGATGGGGTATTTGATTACGTCAAAATAGGGTGAGTGGTCAAAATCACGTGGTGTGATCAGCTTTGAATTGGCGCGGATCAGGGTCAGCTTGCCTTCTTCGTCCTGATGAATCACCGGGATAATCGGAAAGCGCACCCTGGCGAAGGCCTCGGCCATCATGGTGGAACACACGGTTTTGGTCGGCCGGCCGGGGTTGTGTTCGAACAGGGAGGAGCGCCAGCGTTTGGGCAAAAACCAGTAGGGAAACATGAAGCGCGCCAGATCCATAATCTGTCGCACGTTGTAATCCTTGCCCAGCTCCTTGATGGCATATTCGATCACCGCCTGTGAATCTTTGCGGGTGATACCGCGTGGCCGGCAGATGCGCAGGTGTTCACCGTCATAGTCTTCGATGGATGACACCACGATGCCTTCACCGAGTTTGGCTTCGATAATCAGCTGTTCGTCGGGGCTGCAATGGCGGTATTTCTGGATGTGGTCGCGCAGCATCGGGTCGTCGATGTCGTGCAGGCGGCCGATATAAAAGAAAGAGTGGGTCCACATGCTCTGGGTGATGGTCTTGATGATTTCAGCAACCCTGGAGCGACCTTCCACCAGCAGTACATCACCGGGGCGTAGTTCGTAACGCATGCGCTCGAAACTGGTCAGCGGCGTTCTATAGTTGGGTGACTCGTAGGTGAGCCAGCGCACAAATTTGTCCCACAGATAATGTTTGAATCTGACAAGACGAAACATAAAAACTCCGTGTGGAAATGAATGATAGGTAATGCTGCTTAATCAGTTCTATACGTTGTTGGGCAGTGCCGGCCTGCGACTGTACCGGTTCTGTCTTTTTCCTTTCACTATAATTCTAGTTCAAATATACCACTACAGATTCTTTCAGGACAGAATAAGGCTTTTTCAGTGCGAATGCTTTTTTGTGCGTTAGCGGCTCAAATCCTCAGTTAAAGTCGCGCACGATGGCCAGCGCCCTGTCAATATCCTGCGTTGTGGTATAAAAGTGTGGCGAAAAACGAATACCGTCGCCGCGATAAGCGCAGATAACATTTTTGCTTTGCAGCAAGTCATACAGTTTGACATTATCTATCGCGTGTTTTTGAAAGGTAACGATGCCGGCGAAGCGGCCGGTTTTGTCGGAGGTTAAAATGTCTACGTCAGAAAGGTTGTGCAGCTGTTCGAACAGATAGCGACTGTTTGCCAGCACACGCGCCTCAATATTTTCCAGACCAATCTCAAGCAATAAACCCAGCGAAGCATTTAACGCGGTGATGCCCAGCATGTTCGGGCTGCCGCTTTCGAAGCGCTGTGCATTATCGGCAATTTCATTGCTCTGATGAGAAAAATCAAACGGATTTTTAAGCATGTGCCAGCCGTACTGGCACAGCTGCAACTGCGGCTGGATTTCCTTGCGGCAATAAAACAGCGCACAACCTTCCGGGGCGCACATCCACTTGTGTCCATCGGCGACAACAAAATCAGCGAAACAGGCCTGTGCATCGAAGCGGATCGCGCCCAGCGACTGAATGGCATCAACGCAGAACAGGGTCTTGTTGTTACGGCAAGCCTGGCCGATCATTTTCAGGTTCAGCCGCAGGCCGCGGGCGAACTGCACCGAGCTGCAACTCAGCAGACGGGTGTTTTCATCCATGGCATCGATCAGTGCCTGTTCGGGATTTTCCACATCCTGCACTGGAATTAATCGTGTTTCCACACCCTGTGCCTGCAATGCCTGCCAGGTCACTCTGTTGGAAGGAAACTCTTCCGCCGGCACCACAATATTATCGCCAGCTTTAAAACTTAAACCCTGTGCGATCAGCGACAGGCCTTCTGAAGTGTTTTTTAAAATTGCGATCTCATCGGTTGATGCGGCATTGATCAGTGTCACCAGTCGCTGCTTTAACTGCTGCTCGGTCTGCATCCACAGATCATAATTCTGCGAACCGATGCTGGCGTTCTCATTGGCAAAAGCGATCACCGCATCGCGTGTAACGCCCGGCCAGGGTGCCACCGCTGCGTGGTTGAGGTGAACGATGTTTTTGTCGAGCTGGAAATATGGTTTCATATGTTGCAATCTATCATGAAATAACAGAGAAATTATCTATGGGCACCGAAATAGAACGTAAATTTTTAATGAAAAATGATGAGTGGAAAGTGCACGTCACCGAGACCCACGTCATCAAGCAGGGTTATCTGCAAAGCGGCCTGGATGCCTCGCAAAAATCTTCGGTGCGCGTGCGTATCAGCAATAAAACGGCGAACATTAATATCAAGAGCGCCGAGCTTTCTGCGGTGCGTCAGGAATATGAATACGAGATTCCGCTGCATGATGCCGAAGAAATGCTGCGCACTCTGTGCGGTGGTGCAATCATCGAAAAGACGCGCTACTACGTGCCGTATGCATCGCATTTGTGGGAGATCGATGTTTTCAGCGGCGACAACGAAGGCTTGCAGATGGCGGAGATCGAGCTTGGCAGCCTGAATGAGCATTTCGAAAAGCCGGACTGGCTGAGTTCGGAAGTCAGTCATGATGGCCGCTATTACAATAATTACCTGGTCAAAAATCCATATTGCAAGTGGCGTATATAAAAATTTGCTACAATGCCTGCGATAAAATCTGTTGAGTTACACCGTATCTGAATGTCTGAAAGCAGTAACAGTTCTGAAATAAAAGTTTTGATCGTCGATGATCATGACCTGGTACGCTTCGGTTTTAAAAGTCTGCTCGGTGCGCAGGATGGCATCAATGTGGTGGAAACACTGGGCAGTGGCGAAGAGGCCGTCAGCTGGTGCCGTGATAATCACGACAACGTCGATATCGTACTGATGGATGTCAACATGCCCGGCATCGGCGGCATCGAAGCCACGCATCGCATCAGCAGTGCCTGGCCGGATATCGGCATCATCATTGTCACCGTACACGACGACGGCCCGCTGCCCAAGCAGCTGCTCAACGGCGGTGCCAAAGGTTATCTTTCCAAAGGCAATGGCGTGGAAGAAATGGTCACCGCGATTCGTGACGTGCACAACGGCAAACACTACATCGCCAAAGACATCGCGCAAACGCTGGCGTTGTCGGTGTTGCCCGGCGAGACCAATCCGATTGATACATTATCGATGCGCGAAACCCAGGTATTGATGATGGTAGCGCAGGGCACACGCACGCAGGAGATCTCCGAAATACTCAGCCTCAGCCCGAAAACCATCAGCACCTATCGCAAACGCCTGTACGAAAAACTCGATGTCAGTTCCGATATCGAAATGCTGCACCTGGCGATGAAATACGGCGTGCTCGATGACAATAATATGCCGATAAAAAAATAAGCTGGTAAAGAAACATGTAGGGTGGGCAAGCTTTTTTTGCCCACGCGGTAAGCCAGATAATTACAGCCCCGCAGGTTGGGTTAGCGAAGCGTAACCCAACAAAGCACAGCAAACCAAAGCACAGCAAACCAAAGCACAGCAAACCAAAGCACAGCAAACCAAAGCTACAATAAATCGCATGGCATCCTCCGAAGAATCAAGCACAGAAACCAGCCCCGCCTTTGATTCTGTCGCCTTCATAAAAAACGTCACCAGCAAACCCGGCGTGTACCGCATGCTCGATGACAAAGAACAGGTCATCTACGTCGGCAAAGCCAAAAACCTGAAAAACCGCCTGAGCAGTTATTTTCGCCAGACCGGGCTGTCGCCGAAAACACAGGTGATGGTGTCGAAGATTGCCGACATCGCCATCACCATCACCCACACCGAAGGCGAAGCGTTGCTGCTGGAAAGCAACCTCATCAAAGAACTGCGGCCGCGCTACAACGTGCTGATGCGCGATGATAAAAGCTACCCCTACATCTTTGTTTCCGACAGGGCGGCGTACCCGCGCATTGCGCTGCATCGTGGTGCGCGTAAGAAAAAGGGGCTGTATCTGGGGCCATACCCCAACGCCCACGTGGTGCGTGAGAGCATCAACCTGTTGCAGAAAATGTTTCTCATCCGTCAGTGCGAGGACGCGACTTTTGCCAACCGCTCGCGCCCCTGTCTGCAATACCAGATCAAACGCTGCACCGCGCCCTGTGTCGGTTACATCACCGAAAAGGCCTACGCCAAAGACATCGATCACGCCATCCTGTTTTTGCAGGGCAAGAGTGAACAGGTGATCAACGAGCTGGTGAAAGACATGGAAAAAGCTGCCGACAAGCACCATTTTGAAAAAGCTGCAACGATTCGAGACCAGATCAGCAACCTGCGCAAGATCACCGAGAAGCAGCACATCAGCGCCGACAAGGGCGACATTGATGTCATTGCCTGTCGTGCCGAAGGCGGCCAGGCCTGCGTGCAGGTGTTTTATATTCGCAACGGCCTCAACCTGGGTAACCGCAGTTTTTATCCGCAGCTGCCTGAAGAACTTAGCGACGAACAGATTCTCACCGCGTTTATTCCGCAGTTTTATCTCAAGCGCGATGTGCCCGGCGAGATCATTGTTTCCAGCGCACCGAGCGACAGCAAGTTGATCGAAGAGGTGCTGAGCCAGCAGGCAAAACACCGGGTAAAAGTCACCAGCAAGGTGCGCGGTGAGCGTGCACGATGGATAGATATGGCTTTAAGTAATGCAGATAACTCTTTGAAATTAAGGCTTATCTCGCGTTCCGGTTTGATGAAGCGATTTGAAGCTTTGCAAGAAGCCCTGCAGCTGGATGAGATTCCGCTGCGCCTGGAATGTTTTGATATCAGCCACACCATGGGCGAGGCCACGGTCGCATCCTGCGTGGTATTTACCCCGGAAGGCGCGTTCAAAACCGACTATCGGCGATACAATATCACCGGCATCACCGGCGGCGATGATTACGCGGCGATGAAGCAGGCGCTGGAAAGACGTTTCCGTGTGAGCAAAAATGCAGCGGATGATTCTGAACAGAAACTGCCGGATATTTTATTCATCGACGGCGGCAAGGGACAGCTGAAACAGGCCATCGAAGTATTCGACAAGCTGGCCATCGACTCGGTGTTGCTGGTCGGCGTGGCCAAAGGCGAGGGGCGCAAAGCCGGTCTGGAAAAACTTGTTTTCAGTGATGGTCGCCCCGATCTTTATCTCACCATCGAGTCTGCCGCACTTAACCTGATCTTGCAGGTACGCGACGAAGCACACCGTTTCGCCATCAGCGGTCACCGCGCCCAGCGCGCCAAAAAACGCCGCACCTCACCGCTGGAGGGCATCGCCGGGCTGGGGCCGAAGCGCCGCCAGACCCTGCTGAAACATTTTGGCGGAATTCAGGGAATAACGCAGGCAGGGGTGGAAGATATTGCTAAAATAAGCGGCATCAGCAAAAAGCTGGCACAAGATATATATGACGAGTTTCACGCCACCGATTGATTTATGAACATACCAAACGCAATCACCAGTTTCCGTATCGTACTGATACCCGTTTTCATCGCGGCCTTTTACCTGCCGTATGACTGGGCTTCTGCGCTGGCCACGTTCATCTTCTGGCTGGCCGCCATCACCGACTGGTTCGATGGCTACCTGGCGCGCAAGCTCAATCAGCAGTCGTCGCTGGGCGCGTTCATCGACCCGCTGGCCGACAAGCTGATGGTGATCTCGGCGTTGCTGATCATCCTCACCAAACACCCGGACAACAACTGGCTGCTGTTTTCCGCCATCATCATCATCTCGCGTGAGATTTTTATCTCCTCACTGCGTGAATGGATGTCGGGCATGGGCAAAAGCAAGGTGGTGGCGGTATCGTTTTTCGGCAAGGCAAAAACCGTGGCGCAGATGTTTGCCCTGTTATTCCTGATTTACGAACATGACATCTTCGGCCTGCCGACCTATACCTTTGGTCTGGGCCTGCTGGTCTGGTCCGCCATTCTGACCATCGTTTCGATGATTGTGTACGTGAAATCGGCCTGGTGCACGCTAAGTACAAGTAATTGAAAATAAATAGGCAATAATCGGCCACATCGGCCAATTATACCTTGACAGCAACGCCGGCATCGCTAGAATAGCGACCTGCTTTGAAGCAACGCGGGAATAGCTCAGTTGGTAGAGCGCAACCTTGCCAAGGTTGAGGTCGCGAGTTCGAATCTCGTTTCCCGCTCCAGATTATGAAACCCTGTATTAACTAATCGCGATACAGGGTTTTTTCATTTTTACAGACAGATAATGTCCGTATATAATGATACACGCGTGTATTGCTAGAATCGCGCCAGGGGCAAGCAAGTACAGTAGTTACTTTTATTTAAACGTAACGAGTGCGGCTTAGTCGAGGCAAAAAGTGAGAAAAAAAGCGCAGCTTACATTAGTAAGTGAGCAGTTTTTTCATCGCTTTTTAACGAAGGATAAGCAAACGCAGTAGTTTAAATGGCGGGATAGCAAAGTGGCCATGCAGTTGATTGCAAATCAATCTACCTCGGTTCGACTCCGGGTCCCGCCTCCATTTTTACCTGTTAGCCCAGGTGGCTTGTAGCAAAATATTTGCTTCAGTAAATTTAAGGCTATCTGTTAGTCCATTCATTAGCCTGGGTGGCGAAATTGGTAGACGCAAGGGACTTAAAATCCCTCGGTGGTAACACCGTGCCGGTTCGATTCCGGCCCCAGGCACCATTTCCTTAATCTAAATATTTTGTAGCTCGATCCCCTGCAAGTGCTTACTGAGTAGAATCGAACCGTCTGCCGGTTAGATTACGAATCACTTCCCTGTGATTCGCCCTCCGGGTAATGCTGAGAAGCGCATTATGAAAATTTGTTCCTGACAAATTTAATCCGGCCCTGGGCACCATTTCCTTAATCTAAATATTTTGTAGCTCGATCCCCTGCAAGTGCTTACTGACTTGCTAAGTTTT